>JBEKWY010000042.1:0-35877 GCA_049512575.1 Candidatus Acidiferrum sp. | reverse complement strand
AAGTCCAGCCGTGGTAAGGGCAGCGAAATTGTTTGGCGCAGCCTTGGGCTTCGGGGACGACGGCAGCGGCGTGGTGGCGGCAGACATTGTAGAAGGCGCGGAGTTTCTCATCGTCACCCCGCGCGACCACGATGGGCTCACTGGCGATGTCGGCGGTGAAGAATTGACCTTTTTCGCGGACTTGATCGAGGCGGCCTGCTACCTGCCAGGTTCCGCTGAAGACAGTGGCGCGTTCGAGGTCTGCGATGCGGGCATCGCGGTACCACGGAGCCGGGATCGTGGAGGCCTTTTCGAGTGGGTCGGCGGGATTGTAGAGATTGAGGATGTCTTGGATGGTTTGGTGCTGCATTGATGCTCCCTGTGCGGCGCGCCCGATCAGGAATCTCTTGGTGAAATCGGGATAGGGATTCATACCTCGAAACGACGAAGGGAGGGAAGGGAAATGTCGGGTGCTGCGAGGCTGGGCGCGGGCGCAAAAAGCGCCCGCCACGGTCGGCGGCCGCTACAAACGCGGGAAGAGGCGGGCGGCATTGTCGTAAAGGATTTTGCGTTTTACTTCTTCGCGGAGCGGGAGGGCCTGGAATTTTTCGATGTTGATTTTCATTTCGTTGACGCCGGGGCTGGGCCAGTCGGTGCCCCAGAGGACTTTGTCGGCGATATCTTCAAGGCGGGGGAAATATTCGAGGAGTTTTTGCGGCGGGATGCTGGAGACGTCCATATACATATTTTCGTGGCGGCGGACCAGGAAGAAGGCTTCGTTCATCCACAGTGGGCGGCCGCCGTGGGCGAGAATGACGACCAGGTCGGGATAATCGACGGCCACCTCGTCACACAAAATCGGCTGGGCGTGAATGTTGCGGGCTCCGGGGAAGATGGATGTGCCGGTGTGGATCATGATGGGAATGCGATGGGATTGCGCGCATTCGTAGATGGCGGCGAGTTCGCGATTGCCGGACACGTAGGCATTGGGCGAAAGCGCCTGGTGCGAGGGATGAATTTTTATGGCACGGATACCAAGCTTGGCCAGGCGATCGACTTCGGCGCCGGCGTCGGGGACGCTACCGGGGTGAACGCCTCCGAAAGCGATCAGGCGATAGGGGTCGGCCTTGCAGTAATTGGCAATCCAGTCGTTGACAACGGGCGTGAAGCCGATGATTTCAGGCGCGACGTAATTGATCAGGCCCGCGCGCTCGACGTTGATGGAGTCGAGATAGTGGAGGAAGTCTTTGGGACTGTGGCAGTAGCGTTCGACTTCGTCGAAGTCGGTGCGGCCGCGGGTGATGAGCTCGAGAGCGTCGGGCTTCATCATGTGGTGCGGGATGATGTGGACGTGAATGTCGATGATCGGTTGCGGCAACGGGCCGTCCTTGCACAGCGCTGGATTGTTGCCCACGGATTGTAACGCAGGATGGGCCGCGGGTTACGATTCGTCGGCCAAAGACGCGCTGAAACCCGCCCCTACATTCGTGAATCGCTGCGCGCTAATTAAATCGCACGTACTCGAAATTCAAGGGCTGGCCGTTGATGCCGCGGATCGGTGGAGCAATCCAGTTGGCGAACTTGCCCAGTTCGGTTACCCGGCCGCTCATGAGCGATTGCACGTAAGTGTAGTCCTTCGGACTGGGCAGCCATTCGAATTCGTGCTGTTTCCAGGCTTCCTCGGAAAGGACTTCGCCGGTGGGGCTAATGAAATGGCCGGCGAAATTGCCGATCTCGCGGTGGAAGCCTTTGTGCGGCAGGGTCAGCCGGAAGGGAATGCCGACGCTGTCGATCACTTTTTGCCAGCGGGCCACGCCGTCTTCGATCTCGCCGATGTAGTCGTCGCGGAGGCGTTCGTTCAGGGCAGTGAGTGCGGGGACATGCTTGGCGACGATTTTGTTCTCCACCACTTCCCAGACCGGATAGTCCTCTTCGCTCAAAACATGATCGTCGGTGAGCTTCGTTTCGCGAAAACGGCCTTTCACGCCGCTGGTGTAATAACTTGCTGCGTTTGAGGAGACATCGGAGCCGTAAAGGTCGAGGGTCACGCTGTAATGAAAATTCAGGTAGCGCTGAATCGTTTGCAAATCGATGACGCCCATGGCGCGCACGTCGGACGGATCGTCGATTTTGTTTTCCTGCATCACGTCACAGGTGCGCTGGATAATGCGGCTGACGCCGGTTTCGCCGACGAACATGTGATGCGCTTCTTCTGTGAGCATGAAGCGGCAGGTCCGCGAGAGAGGATCGAAACCGGACTCCGCCAGGGCGCAGAGTTGGAATTTGCCGTCGCGGTCGGTGAAGAACGTGAACATGTAGAACGCGAGCCAGTCGGGCGTGGGCTCGTTGAAGGCGCCGAGAATGCGAGGGTTGTCGGTGTCGCCGGAACGGCGTGCCAGCAGCGATTCGGCTTCCTCGCGACCGTCGCGCCCAAAATAACGATGAAGCAGATAGACCATCGCCCAGAGGTGGCGCCCTTCCTCGACGTTGACCTGAAAAATATTCCGCAGGTCGTAGAGGGAAGGGCAGGAGAGGCCGAGCGCTTTCTGCTGTTCGACTGACGCAGGTTCCGTGTCGCCCTGGGTGACGATAACGCGGCGTAGAATCGAGCGATATTCGCCGGGAACCTCTTGCCAAGCGGGCTGCCCTTTGTGCCGGCCGAAACTAACGTGGCGGGTTTCGTCGCGAGGTTGCAGGAAAATGCCCCAGCGGTATTCGGGCATGCGGACGTAACCGAATTGCGCCCAGCCGTCCGGTTCAACACTGGTGGCTGTCCGCAAATAGACTTCATAGTTGCTGGATTCATTAGGGCCCATGTCAGACCACCAGCCGAGGAACGCGGGCTGCCAGTGCTCGAGTGCGCGTTGCAGAACGCGATCCCGGCCCAAATCGACGTTGTTGGGAATTTTTTCGGTGTAATCGATCATTGCCAATCTCCTAGCTTAAGTTCGCGGGCTGGGAGCCCATCTCAAACTCTTTCCCAATTGAATTTCACGGGCGCGCCGGTCCCGTAGACTTTCAACGCGCCACTAGCGCCGACTGCATTGGGACGGACGAAGATCCAATTTTGCCACGCGGAGAGGCGCCCGAAGATACGCGTTTCCAGGGTCTCGCGATCGCCGAAACGGAGGTTGGCCTCAAGACCCGTGAGTCCGTCCGGTGAGAGCGCTGCGCGGGATTCGATAGCCTGGCGAATCTCGTCTTCCCAGTCGAGGTCGTCCGGGGCAACCGTGACTAGTCCAGCTTCGAGAGCTTCTTGCGGAGCGAGCTTCGAGCCGATTTTCCCGCGCAAGGTCTCGATTTGGGCTTCGTCTTGATAAAAACGCGCCGCCAGGCGCGAGAGGTGATTGGGCATGGGCAGTGCGCCGAAGTTCATTTTCGAGAGCGATACGCTCGCGGTAGTTTCGCCGTCCTGCACGTCGCGCATGAAGACTCTGTCTGCGGCCAGAGCTAGCTCCAGCAAAGTGCCGACGAAACAAGATCCCGGCTCGACGATTGCATACATCGAGCGCGACGTGACGTCAAGGCGCGCGAAAGTGCGGCGCATCATGCCGATAACCTCGCGCACAAACCAGTTGTCCCGGCTGCTCAAGAGGAAATCGTCTGTCGCGAGGACTGCTTCGGGGTTTCCGGTGGTTTTGATCAGCCAAAGGCCTAAATCGAGTTCGTTGGTGCGCAACGTCAGGATCGCATCGTCCAGCTCACGCGCCATCTGCAACGGCCACCAGTTCGCTCCTGCGGCCAGCACTCCTTCGACGGTATTCTGCGGAACAGATTCTGGACCGCGGACCGTAAGCGTAACGGTGCGCGCAACGCGATTCACCTGCGCATCGACATACTCATAACGCAGGCCAGCATCGTCGACGCTGCGTTTGAGGGGAGTAAGAGCCACACCCTTCGCGCCGGATGGGCGGTCGCTTTGCTCTGCGAGCTTTTGCGCTCGTAGCTTGATGTGCTCAGCAAACTGCTGCGGCTTGACGATTTCATCGACGAGCCGCCAGTCTTTGGCGCGCTGCCCGCGAACGCCGTCGGGGTTGGTGCAGAAAATGTCGGCGTGGTCTCGACGAACTTTGCGTTTGTCGGTAACGCGGGTGAGCCCGCCGGTCCCAGGCAAGACGCCCAGCAGTGGTAGCTCCGGCAGACTTACCGCGGAGGAGCGATCGTCGACCAAGATCACCTCGTCGCAAGCCAGCGCCAGTTCGTACCCACCACCGGCGGTCGTTCCATTAAGGGCGGCGATAAATTTGAGTCCGGAATGGGCGCTGGAATCTTCGATGCCATTCCGTGTTTCGTTGGTGAATTTGCAGAAATTCACTTTCCACGCATGAGACGAGAGGCCAAGCATATAGATGTTGGCACCGGAGCAGAAAACGCGGTTCTTGGCACTGGTAATGACGACCGAGCGTATTTCCGGATGCTCGAAACGGGTTCGCTGCAAGGCGTCGTGCAACTCGATATCCACGCCAAGATCGTAGGAGTTCAGCTTTAGTTTGTAGCCCGGACGCAGTCCGCCGTCTTCCGCGACATCCATCGTGAGTGTTGCCACCGGAGGATCAAAGGCCAGGCGCCAGTGTTTGTAGTGAGCGGGGTCGACTTGATAATTGACGGGATCGGTTCTTTGCTGAGTGTCTTGCGATGCGACCGCGTCCACAGTGTCCTCCCGCCGCCTACTGCCAAAATTCGCGTCAAGCCGCAGATAAGAGCTGGATGTTTGAAGCCTTCCAAACAAGCTTACATCCCTTTTGGCGAGATGCAATATTGTGAGGCAAGGGAGATTTCGGAGAAGCTCGCTTTGGTGCCGCAAAGGAATCAAAGTGAGGATTTTCCAGGCGTCCGAGACGCGGTGGCGCCTTCCGGCCACGCAATAAGGGTCGAGAGGCGCAATGCCAGACATCGTAGAGGCAAGCGAGAGCCGCTTCTCCCGTCGGAGCAGAGAAGCGGCTCGCTTTCAACAGCCTGCGATTCGTATCGGTTCTCGGACCTATTGCAGTGAGGGACTGCCTCCCGCGCCGGTGACGCATCCTGCGCCGGCAAGGTTGTACTGAATGACGCCGGTTTGGCTGGAGCAGAACTGACGCTGACCTGTGGTGCCTACCGTGGAAGGTGTTCCCGCGGAGGTGTAGGTATCGTTCAGGCCGTCGGCGCCTTTTACTGGGGCGTAGGTGAACGTATACCCGCTCTTGGCGCCGCCTGCCAGGACGTTGTCAATGATGCTTTTCCCGCCTGCGCAAATTGCGCCGGTGTTTAATTCCAGAAGCGACGCGGAAAACCCGGTCGCTGGGCAAGACGCGGCATAGTTCACTTCACCCGTGTTGATGGTGCGAACCGAACCAACCGCCGATGCTTCATTGGCGGCCATTTTCGACTTGATGAGGTTCGGAATGGCGATAGCCGCGATGATCAGAATAATGGCTACAACAATCAAAAGCTCAATAAGCGAGAAACCTTTCTCGTTTTTCACCGTGATCTCCGTCTGGTTTGAGTTGCACTATGGAAGATAGATGTGGCAAGAATTAGGCCAAAGGTCTGTCTGGAATCCAGAATGTTCCGAACTTCAGCTTATTGCTAAATGACAGATTCTAAGACGGTTGTGGAAACCGCTGAACGACGCGCGCAGTGAGTAAACCGACGAGCTACCTGAAACACCCTAGTCAATTAGTGTCGAGTGCGATGTCGCGAACTGTCACTCGGGTTGAGAGTTCGGAGAAGAAAAATTGAGGAAGAACCAGCACCGGAGTAGAAATTTGGTGGTGCGGGCGGAGGGATTTGAACCCCCACAACCTTTCGGCCACAAGATCCTAAGTCTTGCGCGTCTGCCAGTTCCGCCACGCCCGCAGTGGTAGTAACAATATACCGATTTTCGAGGGGCAAATCTCCAGTCTGTTTCCTGCGGCTGGCTGGCATGCAACGAGCGTCGGGGGCATAATGGAGTTCCCGCGCATTGTTGAAATCAAGGAATGAACGCATGAATGCTTCCAGCATGTGGGGTTGCGGCTCGCGCCGAGGAATGGCAGCCCGATGATTCTTCAGGATCACGGCGATCATCTACTAGTGATACGCCAGACGGATCACGCCGTGCTTTCCGGCTTCTTTGCGCGTGAGTGGGGGAATGAGGTCTTCAGGCGCCCTGACTTATTCGAATCTTTCTGCTTGGCGGCACGAGAGCATGACAACGGTTGGAGTGAATGGGAGCTCGCACCAGGAATCGATCCGAAGACGCGCGTTCCTTACACGTTCATGTCGATCCCCACGGAGGAACACGTTGCGCTTTATCAGCGCGGCCTCGAGCGGCTGGCCAAAGTGGATCGCTACGCCGCTCTGCTTGTGAGCTTGCACTGTAGCGGGCTCTACGATCGCGCGCGGGCTACCATACCCGGCTTTTCAGCTAAATACGTAAAGTCGACGGAGTCGCAACTGGTGAATGAGTTCCTCCAACGGTTGAAACTTCAGCAGTTACGCCTGAAAGTGGATCTGCGTACGAATCCCGCCACCAAAAGCCTGGCCGAAGACAAATCGCTTGAAAAGAACTTGGGCGTATTGGAGGCTTTGGATCGCCTTTCGCTCTATTTCTGCCTGAATTCTCTCGAAGAGGCCACCATCGACAACGTTCCGTTTCACGTCGAACACGAAACCGTTGATTGGGAATTGCGCCCGCTCGGCGACAACGGCGTGTCCCTGGCGCCTTATCCCTTCCGCAAGAGCCCGCTGTCCGTCAGCATCCTTGCGCGGCGCGTGCCGAAGCGTCTGTATGGCGACGAGATGGATTTTCAGAGGACGCTCGCTTTAGCGCCATATTTCGCGGTGAACTTTACATTGCGCGCTGCAGACGAAATGACTCGTAGTGCGGTTGCGTAATTAGGTGAGTTTCTGTCCAACGGTCTCCGGCAATGCCAGTGAAAGCAGCGCTGCCAACAGGAACGCCGCCGCCTGCAGAAAAAAGGCTGGACCGATTCCATACTTGATCGCCAGAACGCCCACCGCGAACGGCGCGATCGCCGAAAACACGCGCCCCACATTGTAGCTGAGCCCCATCGCAGCGGCACGAATCTCGCTGGGGAAAATTTCGCTGGTGATCGCGGCGTACCCGGAAAAAGATCCGGTTCCAAAGAAACCTACCATCGGGCCAAGCGCCAAAAGCCAAAGCTGGCCGCGCGTCATTCCATATATGGGCACCAAGGCGGCGGCGATCAGTAAGTACGCAAAATAGGGTCTCCTTCGCCCGAAGGCGTCTGCGAAAAAGCCAAACGCCACATATCCCAGCCATTTCCCTGCGCAAAGCACCAGAAAAAAGCTCGTCGTCTTCACGAGCCCGATCCCACGCCCGCCTTGTGACACGGGCAGCGACAAATAAGCCGGAATCCAGGTGAAGAGACCCCAATATCCGAACAGGCTGAAGGCATTCATCGCCGTGGCGAGCGAGCCTGCTCTCAGCACGCCTTTGGGGAGGGGCCACTTCTTCGATTCGCGATCGGGAGAAGTTGACCGTGCCTTCCAAATCGCAGGTTCTGGCACGCTGGCGCGAATCCACAGTACGAGCAGGGCCGGCAGCACGCCGACAAAAAACACGGCACGCCATCCAAAACGAGGGAGTACCACGAAAACGACGAGCGCAGCAATCGCTTCACCGATCGCATAAGACGACTGCATCAGGCCCAATGCTTTGCCACGATGCTCGGCGCGCCACGTTTCGGCGATCAGTGCCGCGCCCGCAGTCCATTCGCCACCCATCCCGAGTCCAAGCACGAAACGGAATACGGCGAGTTGCGGCACCGAGTGCGAGAATCCGCAGGCGGCGCTCGCCCCGGAGTAAATGAGGATCGACGCCATGAGCGCCCGAGTTCGCCCGAAGCGGTCGGCCAGCACCCCGAATAGAAATCCACCGATCGCGGAGGCCACCAGGGTGAGCGAATTCAAGAACCCAGCGGTTCGCGTGTCCATCGAGAATTCGCGGATCAAGTACGTCAGGACGAGCGAGTAGAGCATCACGTCCATAGCGTCGAGCATCCACCCGAGCCCGCCGGCGAACAGAGACTTGCGTTCCGCCTCCGTCACGTCGCGGGGCCACCCGAATCGCCGGGTTGGCTTGGAAGGACCGTCTACGGCAGGCTGTGTGTGCGGCATGCAGGGCAGATTCTATCCTGCAAGAACCGCTGACAGCATTGGGTTTCCGCGATCCAGCCGCCAGTCGCGGACAAACATGTGCGGCACGCGTGTGTCCCCAAGAGAAAATCAAAAGGATTGCAGTTGCATACCCGCTTTGTTACGCTCCGCTGCATTCCAACCCCCAAGGAGGTGGTCTAATGGCCTTTTGTAGCGCGTGCGGTGCAGAAGTGAGCGGAGCGGCGTTTTGCCCGAAGTGCGGCGCCAGCCAGGGTGCGGCAGCGCCAGTGTCGAGCGGGGCCGTGGCAACGTCGCCGACCGCAGGAATGGACGAGAACGTGGCTGGATTGCTCTGTTACATTTTGGGTTGGGTTACCGGACTTATCTTTTTTCTGATCGACAAGCGTCCATTCGTGCGATTCCATGCCGCGCAGTCCATCGGACTATCCATTGCGTTATTCGCCATCTACCTGGTCATTGGAGTCCTCTTTACCATGCTTCACTTCATGTCCATGGGATTTCTTGCGCTGGCGATCTATCCCCTCCTGGCCTTGCTGGTATTCATCGTGTGGATCTTCATGATGTACAAGGCATACCAGCACGAAAAATTCATGCTTCCCATCATTGGCCCTATCGCCGCAAACATGGCCGGGAAGTAAGACCCTCTCCGCAAGTGAAGAAAAGGGCCGCGCCCACGATGGAAGGCGCGGCTTTTTGTTTGCGCTCTTCGTTCGATTCGTACCGTTGTTTCGACTTGACTTTCCGAGAGCAGGACCGCATCGTTAAGGGCTTTGTCCTTGGTATTTTGCCGCTCGTCTGGGACAGGAAGGCGCTCTCGGCTTCGTCATGACTCGCGTACGGCTCTGCTTCCACGATCGCTGCTTCGATGGCACGGCTTCGGCTGCGCTTTTCTATCGTTTTTACCGCGAGCGCTTCGATAAGGACGCGCAATTCGCATTTAGCGGCATGACCCATCGGGCCGTGCCGCCCTGGGAAGACGGCCTGTTTGACGGAGACGAAAACGCCATTGTGGACTTCAAGTATTCGAACTCACCGAAAGTTACCTGGTGGTTCGATCATCATCAGAGCGCGTTCCTCACTCCTCAGGATGCCGAACATTTCCGCAAACATCCCGGCCCGCATATGTTCTACGAGCCGGACTACAAATCGTGCACGAAGCTGATCGCCACGGTGGCACGGGATAAATTTGGCTTCGATACCAAGCCGCTCGAAGATCTCATTCACTGGGGTGACATCATCGATGGGGCCCAATATCCCACGCCAGAATCGGCCGTCGAAATCGCCGAACCAGCAACGCAACTGGCCCTGGTCATCGAAGCGGCTCCGGAAGACGACGTGCCCGCGCGCATCATCCCCGACTTGGCCTACAAACCTCTGGCCGAAGTCGTCAAGCTGCCTCTGATTGCCAAGCATCTGCAGCCGCTGCTGGAGCGTCATCGGCGCTCCATTGAGATTCTCCGCGAGCGCATCGAAGCCCGCGAAAACGTAATTTTCTTCGACGTCAGCGATCTGGACCTCGAGGGCTACAACAAGTTCATTCCGTATTTGCTGCACCCCGAGTGCGTGTATTCAATCAGTGTTAGTGCCTCAAAGGTTCGTGCAAAGGTTTCGCTTGGGACCAACCCATGGAATCAAGCGACTGCGGATAAAAATCTCGCCTCGCTTGCTGAGAAATTCGGGGGCGGCGGCCACCCGCGCGTGGCTGCTATCTCTTTCGAGCCGAGCGATTTACCACGCGCGCGAGACGTGGCGCGTGAACTGGTAGCCGTCCTTCGGGCATGAGGTCGGTCCGCGGCGAGGCGTCCCAGACGCCGAATGTTCGGCTCACTTGCTGGGGATCAAGTTATTTTTCGCGCAAGTTCGACAAAGTCGCGCGGCATGTGTAAAATTTTAGGGTTGCGACGCGGGCCGGTAGCTCAATGGTAGAGCAGCTGACTCTTAATCAGCGGGTTGCAGGTTCGAGTCCTGCCCGGCTCACCACTTGTTTTCAGTGAGTTAGCCTCATCTAGCTTTTTCAAGACAAGAAACTGTGCCCAATTTCGTGCCACACCTGGCGCAAAGTGGTTACCGCTAAGGTCGTCCACGGCACGGCGTTTCGCTTCCATCTGTGAGTACCTTTCCATCATGGCGCGCTAGACGTGTCCTGTGCGTCAGGACTGCCACGGCGCGAGAGTCTAGCGGAATGATGCGCCCCGTCCTTGCTGTCGTCTTGGGCTGGCCATGGTGAGCCGCTTGCCGAAAAAGTCCACCAGGCTCCAGGTGAGGCCGCGAATCTCGCTTGCACGCATTTTCCAAGGTTCCAAGAGAACTCTCACAAAAGTCTGACTCAAGATAGTGACCGAATAGCCGATGACCATATTCGGCGACGAATTGGGTAACGGACCGGGCTCCCTCAGGTTCCTGAAGGTTCCAAGATCGCCGCCCTTACCTTTCGGGGGCTTATCTCGATGATTACGACGCGCTCAGACCGCTGCTCGCCTGCAGTGACTCGCCTGCTCCGGCCGCACGTTTCACGCAACATCCGTAAGATTCTAGGAGCGGTCGCCTCGTTGTTCTTCTTTTCTGCTTCCATGCAGGCTCAGACGGCGCACTTCGGTTACGCCCTCAGCACTCTGGGCAGCGGCTTCTCCCAGCCCACCTACGCTGCTCTCGATTCGAGCGGCAATCTGTTCGTAACCGATGAGGGGACCGCGTCCGTCTACGAACTCACCGTGTCGAGCGGCTATAGCACGGTCAAGACGCTGAGCACAGCATTCGGAATTCCGACCGGAATTGCGGTGGACGCAGATGACAATGTCTTCGTCACCGACCAAAGCGTCGCCGGGGTCTATGAGCTTACCGTGTCGAGCGGCTATACAACGGTGATCACTCTGGGCAGCGGTTTCAGCAATCCCAATGGCGTGGCCGTCGATGCGAACGGGAATGTCTTTGTGGCCGACACGTTGAACAATGCGATCAAAGAGATCCTCGCGGTGAGTGGAAGCATTCCCCCCAATCCAACGATCAATACTCTGGGCGGTAGTTACAATCACCCGACGAGCGTGGCTGTGGATAGCAGCGGCAACGTCTTTGTCGCCGATCTGTTCAATAGCGCGGTGAAGGAAATTGTGGCCGCAGGCGGGTACACGACCGTCAACACACTAGGTTCGGGATTCTCTTATCCGGCTGGCGTGGCTCTGGACGCGAACGACAATGTCTACGTCGCCGATTCGGGAAACGGTTCAATCAAGGAGATACTGGCGTCGGGCGGGTATAACACCGTCAACACATTGGTCACCGGCTTGCCTTATTCCGCGGGTGTGGCGGTGAATAGCGTGGGGAATGTTTTTATCGCGAGCTTCAGCGGCAGTGCAATGTACGAGCTCACGCTCAACGGTGGGGTCAGGTTTGGCTCTGCGCCAGTGGCCACTACGGCGCCTCAGACTATTCCCATTACTTTCATCTTCGACACCGGCGGCACCATCGGCACGCCGTCTGTGCTCACCCAGGGAGCACCGGTACTGGACTTTACTGACGCCGGCACTGGCACCTGCACCACCAACGGAACTTCGCACAACTACAACCCGGGCGACAGTTGCACCGTGGCGGCGACATTTACGCCAACGTATAGCGGGATCCGCTATGGCGCCGTGACGTTGAGCAACGGTTCTGGAGCCCCGATCGTCACCGGGTATGTCTCAGGGATCGGCATTGGGCCGCAGGTGAGCTTCAGCCCGGCGGCGCTGACAGCTTTGCACGGCGGTTTCAACTATCCCAATGGCATAGCGATTGACGGAAGCGGAAACGTCTACGTTGCCGATCAATTTAACAACGCGGTCAGAGAGATACTCGCGACCGGGGGTTACACCACAGTGAATACGTTGGGTAGTGGCTTCAACAATCCCGTTGGAGTTGCCGTCGATGGCGGCGGCAACGTTTTCGTCGCCGATACCTACCACAGCTTGATAAAGGAAATTCTGGCTGGCGGCGGATACACCGTCATCAACACCCTAGGCAGCGGTTTCAATGCCCCCAATGGCTTAGCGGTCGATGGGAATGGAAATGTTTTCGTCGCCGATAGCATGAATGGCGCAGTCAAGGAGATTCCCGTTGCGGGCGGCTACTCTACGGTGACTACGCTCGCGAGCGGTTTTAGCTTTCCCATAGGGATAGCTGTGGACTCGAGCGGGGATGTATTTGTCGCCGATCTAGCCAGCAACCTAGTCAGTGAGATTGTCGCGGCCGGCGGTTACACCACTGTGAGAACGCTGGGTAGCGGTTTCACTGAGCCAGCCGGCATCGCGGCTGATGGCGAGGGGAATCTTTTTGTCAGCGATTACGGCAATAACGCCATAAAGGAAATTCTGGTTGCGAGCGGCTACGCGACGATTGACACAGTGGGGAGTGGGCTCAATGGCCCGATTGGCGTGGCCGTAGATCGTGCCGGCAACATCTTCTTCGCCGACTCGATCACCAATACCATCAAGCAATTGAATGTGGTCAATTCTCCGGCCTTAAGTTTTGCGACAACTGCGGTCGGATCGACGAGCAGCGATAGTCCCAAGGCGGTCACTCTCATCAACAATGGAAACGCCGCGCTAACCTTCGAGACACCCAGCACGGGACTGAACCCGAGCCTATCTACAGAATTCACATTCAGCGGCAGTTCCACTTGCCCGCAACTCACGTCGAGCTCCAGCCCGGCAACACTGGCAGCCGGAACTTCGTGCCTCGCGGCCGTCAGCTTTACGCCCACCGTGCCTGGATCGATCACTGGTTCGATGGTCGTAACCGACAACGCCCTGAATGCACCCGGCCCCACACATGCCACGCAAAGCGTTGCGCTCAGTGGAACGGCGACGGCCCCGCCGATTACGGCTACCACGACCCTGGCGTCGGTGGCCTTGACGCAGAATCACGCCACTTCGCCCTTCATTCCGGTGACCGGCTCCGGAGGATATGGCGCCTTGACCTACGGCATTTCGCCCGCTCTGCCGGCAGGGCTGAGCTTTTCGTCGGTGACCGGCACGGTGAGCGGCACTCCGACTGCGGTCAGCTCGGCAACGGCCTACACTGTCATCGTTACCGACCCAAGCGCCGCAACCGGTTCGGCTACTTTCAGCCTCTCCGTGAAGTCGTCCGTCTCCGCTCTGGCCGGAACCTCGATTACGTTCTCGGCCAGCCCGACGACCCAGCTCTTCAACAATCCGATCGTCTTGACCGCCCAAGTCATCTCTCCCACGCCCGGAACCTTGACGGGTAGCGTGAGCTTCCTTGACGGAACGACTGTCATTGCGACGGCAGCGATCGGAACGAACGGGCGGGCTTCGTCTTCGGTGACCAGTCTCGCGCAAGGAAGCCACAGCCTCACGGCTGCCTACTCCGGCAATGCAGACTTCCAGGCCAGCACATCGACTGGAACCGGAATTGCCATTACGGTCGGCAATATCAACCTGAATCTTGGAGGCGATCAGAACCAATCCGTCATCCCTGGCGCAGCCGTCTCCTACAAGTTCCCTCTCTCTCCCCTCGTCACGCCTACCTTCCTTTATGCAGTGCAGTTGACGGCGACCGGCTTGCCTCCCGGAGCGACGTACACCTTCTCTCCCGCGACGATCCCCGCCGGAAGTGCGAGCCTGCCCGTCACCCTCACCGTGCAGACGGCCAAGGAAACCGCCAGTCTCAGTCCGCCCGGTGCTCGAGGCGGTCAGAGTTCCACGCGCGGTCTCGCTGCGCTTGCCTTGGGCCTGGCCCTTCCGCTGTTCGGTCTCAAGCGGGTGCGCAAGGGGCTGAGAGCGATACCCAAGCCCTTGGCGGTGACGATCTTCACAACGATAAGCCTGTGGGTCACGCTTGCCCTGAGCGGGTGCGGAGCCGGAGGCTTCTTCGGGCGAACTTCCACCAGCGGCTCATACACCATTACCGTCACTGCGACTAGCGCCGACTTGGTGCGGACAAGTACGGTTCTACTCACCATCCAATAAGACAGACTTTGAGGGCAAGGAGACAAGTATGTGCAGCATCAAGGGACTTGCGGTACTGGTTGTGGTCCTCGGAACAGTCGCGTCAGCCTCCGCTCAGTCGGGGTTTCCAGGCGAGGGCATTCCCCGAGCACAGATCGCCGTCGATTACAGCTTCATGCGCGCCAACGCGGGCCCCGGAAACTGCGGCTGCTTCAGTCTGAACGGAGGCAGCGCAGAAGTTGCCGTACGCGCCTACGGAAACTTCTCGGCTGTTTTTGACATGTCAGGAGAATATGCTGGCACGACAAGCGTAGCTGGTGAGTCGCTGGCGCTGCTCTCATACACCGCCGGCCCGCGCTTTAGTTACCCACTTCATCATGGGGTGCGCACGCGGTTCATTCCCTTTGTGCAGGGCCTGGTCGGGACTGGACATGGTTTCGACGGCCAATTTCCAACCCGCTCCGACGCGCTTTCCAGTTCGGCGACGGATCTAGCCATCCTGGTGGGTGGGGGGCTGGACGTGGAGGTCAGCCACCGATTCGCAATTCGCATCGTGCAGGTCGATTATGGCCTCAATCACCTGCCTAACAACGCCAACAACAGCGAGAATCTACTCCGCGTGTCGGCGGGAGTGGTACTTCGCATTCGCTAAGTCATCGGATCAAGGCAAAACCGTATCCGTGGCCGACCTCAAACAGCCTTTATGGAAATCAATCGTCCAGCTTAACGAGGGGCGTAGTGCAGGTCGTCTTCATAAACAGTTATCTCCGGCGATCACCCTAACTGCTTGCCCGTCGAAGTCCTTCTCCTTACCGAAAGTACCCAAGCATTCCGCCTGCCTGGTATGCCTATTGCAGAGAGGCGATTGCTTCGGGAAGGTCGTCGTACGTATTGAACAGGTTTAGAAGACTAACCAGTTTAAGCGTCTGCACTGTAAATTTCGACGGCTTGTATAACCGGATGGCGCCGCCGCCGTGTTTGGCGGCCGTAAGGTGGCGCATGAGGGCGCCAATGCCGCTCGAATCGATGGTGGTCATCTCTTCAAGGTCCAGAACGATCTTGTATTCGCCCTGCGCCAGAATTTCCGTCAGAGTCGAATTAAAGCGGTCGAGGGGAGCCCCCATGGACAGGCGCCCCTTCAATTTTACGAGCTTTACTCCGTCCTGCGTTCTTGTCTCGATTTCCAAGTTCAGTCTTTCCGCGGACGCGTATTCCGGTTTGCCCGCCGTTGACACTCTGGAAGCCCTTTGTTAGAGTGCGCGCACAAGTTAAATAACCTGCCCCGCAAAAGCAAGGTACCCAGTCCCTTGATGGCCCATGGCAAAGGGCCGCCGGGCAGAAAGTCCACCGTTGCCCAGTTCTGACCAAGATTTGATTGTTGACATCTCCAGTCTATCGACGCATCTGCTCGCCGAGCAGGAGGTTGCACCGCGCGCGCGCGCCCTGGCAGGATTTGTTGCCGCACTGATCCCGCAATCCACCGTCAGCGTATACACGCTCGGCTCGGATGGTTCGAATACTTTCTGGATCCCGAAGGCCACGATCGGCGAGGCCGCTGTTCACGATGCGTCCATCTTATCCGATAGCGGGCTTCTTGGTTTCTTGCTTGAGAATGCCGAACCAATCCTGCGGACCGCCTCACAGCTGAAACGCGAAGATTACCCGCACATCGATGCACGCAGGACGCTCCGCTCATTGTGCTACATTCCGCTGGTCAATAACGACAATTTAGTTGGAACGATCGAAATTCTTTCCTTTGAACAAGATTTGTCCAAGGAAGCGGTCAATGCATTGCTTCCTCTATCCGGAGTGGCCGCAGCGTCGATCGTGTCGGGACAGTCCTACGAGAGCGACCGGCACAGTACGCTAACCTCGATTACTCGCCTCACGCAGCTCTACGACCTGGAAAAGGTCTTCTCGTCCACTCTTGAGATGCAAGAGCTTCTGCCGCTGATCACTACGAAGTTCCTGGAAATTCTTTCCTGCCAGGCCGTAAATATCTGGTTGTTGCATCCGGATGAGACGCTGGAATTGTTGGAACAATCTGGACACGATCCTACCGCCTTTAAGGGGCAAGTCGTTAAACCCGGTGAAGGCATTGCTGGCGCGCTTTCGGATACGGGCGAGAGTGTCTGCATCTCGGATACGCAAGATGCTCGACTGGTATCGCGGAACGAACACGCCGGCCAGGAGGTCGTCCATTCCTTAATCGCCGTCCCCATCATGGACCGTGAATCCCTGGTCGGAATCGTCGAGGCCGTCAACAAAGCAGAGGGAAATCCATTCGACGACGACGATTTGTTCGTGCTGAGCAGTCTGACCGACACCGCTTCAAACGCCCTGCACAATGCCAGTTTGTTGATGGCCGAGCGCAAAGTCGAAATCCTTGAAACTCTCAACAATGTCAGCCACGAAATCACCTCCACGCTCAATCTTGAGCGCATGCTGCAGACCATCGTCAACGCTCCGCAGGCGGTGATTCCGTACGAACGTGCGGCCATCGCACTGGACCAGCGGGGCAGATTTAAACTGAGCGCAGTCAGTGGTCTCACCCAGATTAGCACCGACCTTCCGGAAATCGCGCCGCTCAACGATATCCTCCAGTGGGCCTCTTTGTCGGAGGAAGTCCTGCACGTTCGTCAACATGGCGACACTATTGATGCCGATCGGGAAGAAACGCGCGCGAAGTTTAAGAAATATTTTGCCGACTCTGGCATGCGCGGCTTCTACGCCATGCCTCTCAATGACGACACCGGCCGCGTTGGGATGCTGGCATTGGAGGCCAGCGATCCCGATTTTCTGACGCCTGCGCACATTGAAATCCTACAATTGCTGGCCAGCCAGGCAACGGTCGCGTTGCGGAATGCGCAGATGTACAAGGAAGTTCCTTTCATATCGGTGCTCGAGCCGGTGCTCCTTCGCAAACGCAAGTTTATGGCCATGGAGAAGCGCCGTCGAATACTCATCCTCGCGCTCTCAGCCGCTGCGCTTTTGTTCCTGGTGGCGTTTCCCTTGCCACTGCGAGTGGACGGGGAGGCCGTCGTTACCCCTGTGCATCGCGTGCAGGTGCAACCGGCAACCGAAGGCGTTGTCAGCAAGGTATTCGTCCGTGAGGGTCAACGCGTGCAGGCCGGCCAAATTCTGGCAGAGATGGAGAATTGGAATTCACGATCGACTTTGGCGGAAACCCAGTCCAGATACGAATCCGCTCTAATGCAGATGAACCACGACCTGGCTGTCAACGACGGCACAGCAGCAGGCGCGCAGCGGGTGCAGGCCGATTACTGGAAAGCCGAACTTTCGCGGGCCCAGCAGCTCTTGGAGAAGTCCGAACTACGGTCGCCGATCGAGGGGATCATCTCGACGCCTCGCGTCGACAGTTTCGCCGGCCGCAAGCTGGCGCCCGGTGATTCCTTCGCCGAAGTCGTGGACACCTCGCGTGCCATTGTCGATGTTGCGATCGAAGATGAGGATGCCGGGTTGCTCAAGAATGGGCAGAACGCGTCGGTCAAACTGAATAGTTATCCGGCTCGAACGTTTCACGGACAAGTCGTCATGATCAGCCAGAAAGCGGAGAGCCTTCACGAAATTCCGGTGTTCTATTCACGCGTCGCGATCGAGAATCCGGAAGGTGTGATTCGTGCCGGAATGGAGGGCCGAGGAAAGGTTCGCGTGGGAACGTATCCAGCGGGCTACGTTTTCTTGCGGCATCCCTACATCTGGTTTTGTTCCAAACTCTGGGCGTGGTTGGGATGGTGAACGTGCGGCTGAGGAAAGAAACGCGGCTTCTACAAGTATTTCTGTCATTCGGGACGTTCCTTTTGGGTGCCGGCTGCAGCGACGAGAAGCCGCTTCCACCTTCCACGACGAACGCTGCTGCCTCGGTTCCGGTTACTAATTCCCCTACGTCTGTTTCTCCGCCAGACACTCACGACTCTGCCCTGATTGTTACGGGCCCGATCATCGTTGAACATCAACTCGACTTAGCCGCGCAACGCGACGGGGTCGTGGCAAAAATTTTCTTTTATTCACCCTCACACGTCAATGCCGGAGCCCTGCTTGCGAAGCTCGACGACCGTCAGATCACCGCCAATTTAGAAGCGGCCCGCGCCAAAACACGAGGAATTAATGCCGAGATTAAGAATTGGATAGCCGAGGCCGAGGTTTTTAAAGCGGACTATGCTCGCGCCCAGCGTCGTTGGGATCTTGGACTGATCTCTGAAGAAGAACTGCAGCACGCAAAATACAAAGCGGAGTCCGAGCAGTGGGACATCCAGCGCGTCACCGAACAACGCAACACCGCTGAGCAAGATGAGCGCTCTCTGGAATTGGAGCTCGAAAAAACCAAAGTGACGGCCCCGTTTACCGGTCTGGTTGCCCGCCGTTACGTGCGCGAAGGCCAAAACGTCGCCAGGGGCGAACGCCTTTTCTGGATCACTGCCGAAGCACCACTCTTGATGCGGTTCACGCTCCCGGAAAGGTTGTTCGGACGCCTACACCACGGGCAGAAATTCGAAATCACTTCCGCGGACCTGCCCAGTGAGAAGCATATCGCAAGCGTTCGTGACATCAGCCCGGTTATCGATCCGGCGAGCGGCACTTTCGAAGTGCTCGTCGAACTCATCGGAGATCACGGCGCCTTGCGTCCCGGCATGACCGCATCCTTGCATATCAACGACGCCCAATGAACCTCACCCGGGTCCTCGACGTCGCGCTTCCCGACATTCCGGCACGAACCATCTCGCACCGCGCCCCGCGCGTGCCTCCGGACGCGGTCTGGAAGGAACACTTCGAGGACGGAAAGCCGATCGTACGGGTCCTGGTAGCCAGCCTTGAAGCCATGTACCGTTTTCCGGTCCCGAATTGGGAACTCGCAAGACTTTTTGACGGTGTCCGTTCCTACGAAGACATTGCGGAACTATATTCGAGCCAGACTGGAGCGGAGTACAGCCCTGACGAGGTGCGGGAGTTTGCCGCCTCTCTTGAGGCTGTCGACTTCTGGTACAAGACGCCACAGGAAAAAAACATTCTGCTGATGCAGAAGGATGCCCAGAAGAGGCGCAAGGCCCTAAAAGCCAAAAAGAGCAAATACGGCGATCTAGCCCAAATCACTTTTCCTGCGGTAAATCCCGACAGGTTTCTTACCTGGTTTCACAAATATACGTATTGGGTCTACACCTGGTGGTGGACGGCGATTACTCTGGCCGTTTTTGCGTTCATGACCGGTATCACGCTTACCTACTGGAGTGAGATTGGTCGCGACACTTTGCGATTCTTCAATTTCTCGGAGAAAAGTTGGGCGGATGTGGGGGCTTTTTATCTAGTGGCCGTCGGGGCCATGTGCTGGCATGAAATCGGCCACGGTCATGCCTGCAAACACTACGGAGGCCGTGTTCCGTCGATGGGTTTCCTCCTGATCTATCTCACGCCGGCGTTCTACACCGACACAGCGGAAGGCCAGGTCATGGCCACGCGCTCGCAGCGGTTCGTGATCGCCTTAGCCGGCGCGTGGGCGGAACTCTACATTTGCGCGGTCGCCACTATTCTATGGTGGGCCACGCCTCCGGACACCACTCTCCATTCCGTGGCGTATATGATGATGTTGATCACCGGCATCGCCTCACTGCTCATCAATTTCAACCCGCTCATCAAATTGGATGGCTATTACATGATGTCGGAGACTTTTGGCCTGGTCGATCTAAAGGAAAGTTCGACGGCCTATGTCTCGGCTTGGGTGAAACGGCACATCTGGCATTTGCCCGTTGAAGTCCCCTACGTTCCAAAACGCTGGAGATTTGGCTACGTGATTTACGCCTTGCTCTCCGGCCTCTACAGCTACACCGTGCTGTACGTGGTGGCCCGCTTCGTGGGCAATATTTTTCGAAATTTCGACCCGGACTGGTCTTTCATCCCAGAACTTACTACCGCCGCTATCGTTTTCCGCACGCGGATTCGCACCTTGGTGAACTTCATGAAGTTCGTTTATTTAGACAAAAGAGATCGTGTCCGCGCGTGGTCAATTTCGCGCCATCCCCTGATCTTGTTTGGAGTTCTAGCGGCTGTGCTGTTTTTGCCTTTGTGGCACGAATCCATTCAGGGGAGCTTCATTCTCGAGCCGGATCGGCGGGTCGTCGTACGATCTCTTGTGGCGGGCACGGTCCGTGGCGTTTATGCGGACGAAGGTATGAAGGTTGCTCCCGGCACACTGCTTTTTCGTTTAGACAATTTGCCGTTGCAATCAAAGCTCGGAAGGAGTGAAGCGGATTACGAGGTCGCCTCGATGCGCGCGACCTCGGCAGCCCTTCATTACTCCGATATCGGCTCATCTATTCAAGATCGTAACCGTCTCGCCGCGCAATCCCGCGAGCTTGGGAAGCAGGCCCTTGCCCTCGACGTGGTCAGCCCGATATCTGGTGTAGTGTTGACGCCGCGCCTAGGTGATCGGCTATCGTCGTTCATTCTGGAAGGAACAGAGTTAGCGGAAATCGGTGATCTCAGCGAGATGCGTGCCAGAATCTATGTTTCCGAATACGATATCGACAAGTTGAAGGTCGGTTTTCAGGCGCGCCTGATGGTAAATGGTAGCCTTCGAAAGTGGGATACCGAGGTTGCCTCCATTGCACCTCAGTCGATCACGATTGACCCGCAACTCGAGGAGGCCAACAAGTTCAAGGGACTTAGCCCACCGAATTTTTATGTCGTGGCGATGCGGTTGGGCAACCCAGATGGTAGCCTTAAACCGGGAATGGTCGGTTTGGCGCGGATTTATGGCCCCAGGCGGAGCGCTATAGGCTTGTGGTGGGATGCGGCTGCACGGTCATTAGTCCGTAAGGTCTGGTGAGGCAAAGAAAGGGCCGCGAGATCGATCTCGCGGCCCTTTGCAAGGAGAGTTCCCGGCAGGCCGTAAGCCGCATGTGCGGATCAGTCTGCTTTGTTCGGCTTACCTTCTCGTGAGGTGCTTGGCCACCGCGTTCTTGGCGACTGCGTTCTTAGCTACCGCGTTTTTGGCCACGGCATTTTTGGCGACTGCGTTCTTGGCCACCGCATTTTTGGCGACTGCGTTTTTGGCCACCGCATTTTTGGCGACTGCGTTCTTGGCGACTGCGTTCTTGGCTACCGGGCTGGCTACGGTGCCGGACACGCTAAAGTCTGCCTTTACAATGTTGGCCTTCTTGGTGGTCTTCAGGGTGTTAATCAAGCTCTTTTTTTGAATCGACATGAGTCACTCGCTCCTCGGTCGTTTTTTTAACTGCTGATTCCTTCTTATGCAGGGCGAATGCCAAAGTTCGCCGTGCGCCTCGCCCGAAGATCGGTGCTGAAAAGAAAGCGCTTAGCCGAACGCCATCGACTGTCCTTCGGTACAAGCTCGTCAAAATTCACTTCGATGGTTAAAAATTAACCCACGGTAGGTTAATTTTTGACCATTTTTATTGCAGGCCGTGCTTCCGGCAGAGGTATTTAAGGCGCTGCGGATCGACACGCAACAGGACCGCTGCCGTGCTCTTTTTCCCACCCGTCCGGCGGAGGGCCGCATTGAGGTAAGCCACCTCAATCCGATCGAGCTCGGCATCGAAATCCACGCCCCCTTCCGGGATCAGGATCGATTCCTGACCGGTCGCGCTGGAGTGCAGCAACTGCTGTGGGAGATGCTCCAACGTAATGACCTGGCTGTTGACCAGTACCACCAGCCGCTGCACGACGTTTTCAAGCTCCCTGACGTTCCCGGGCCAAGAGTAGCCCTCCAGGATTTCTAGAACGTCCGGCATGAGCGCTTTCAACGGCTTTTTCGAGGCCGCGCAAAAGATCCTCAGGAAGTGGTCGAGCAGCAGGGAAATGTCTCCGTCTCGGTCGCGTAGTGGAGGAACCACGATCGGGACAACGTTGATGCGAAAGTATAGATCCTCGCGAAACCTACCCTTGCGCATGGAATCTTCTAGATCTTCGTTCGTTGCCGTGATCAGACGAAAATCGATCTTGTGCGCGCTTCTTCCACCGAGCCTCTGGGTCGTTCGTTCCTGCAATACGCGTAACAGCTTGCTCTGCAGCCCAGGGTTGAGCGTCGTGATCTCGTCCAGGAACAGCGTTCCGCCCTGGGCCAATTCGATGAGGCCCGGCTTAGCCGCATCGGCCCCGGTAAACGCCCCTTTTTCATATCCGAAGAGCTCGGACTCCATCAAGCTCTCCGGAAGCGCGGAACAATTCAGGCAGATGAACGGCTTGTCTGCGCGATTACTGCATTGAACGATCGCTCGCGCGACCAGTTCTTTGCCCACTCCGCTTTCGCCACGCAGGACGACCGAGGCGTTCGTGGCCGCGACGGCTTCCACTGATTGGTACACCTTCTGCATCGCCGCGCTATTCCCGACAAGGCCACAGAACGAGACCCCACTTTCGGCCTGTTGAATGACCCGGCGACCCTCCAACTCCAGCGACCGCCTCTCAATCGCTCGCAGCAGGACGATCTTCAATTCCTCATAGTTTAGCGGTAACAGAAATAACTCGTCGGCACCTGCCTGGCTGGCCTCCAAAGGAATGGTGCGTTGGACTGATCTTGTAAACGCTGCGATCACTACATCGTCCCGAACTTTACGCATTTCTTCCAGAACATCCAGCCCGTCCCGCGTTCCGTCCCCGATGCAATCCAGGTTGAACAAAATCGCGTGCAGAGCCAGTTCTTCCAAAACGCTTTTTATTTCGTCTTCGCTTTTCGCCAAGACGGTTCGAAAAGCACTCCCCAAGGATTTGTGGATCTCATGATAATGCTCGCCTTCGTCGGAAATGACGGCGAGCAAATGGCGTTCCAAACTGTTAGGGGTTTCGGGCAATCCGTGGCTCCGCGTCTAGTGCGGGATTATAGGAGAGAGCCGTTGCCAGAGGAAGTGTGAACTGACCACCAAGGCCGCTTCTCGTCATGCAACATGCTGGAGGTTTTTCGATCGCAGCTGACATAAAACTGCTTTTGAGCGACCGGTCGCACGATAGTACCTGCGTCGATCCAAGCGGCCCGCTCAGATGTCCGATCGTGAACGGCGAGTTCCTTCGAACTAACGTCAGTAAGAGGCGTCTCGCTTTGTTCGCGATTGCAACCAAATTCCCGCGTTCTTGCCTAGTAACGGGCCTCGAAGCAGAAAATGCCCGAAGTCACTTGATACGCCCGGCTGCCACAGCTACCTGTCGCAGGCAGGTCGCCGCGTAAGAAAGGAGCACTCCACATGAGACTTCAGAAGGGGCAAAGGTGGCAATGTGAATCCCGCTATTGCGGCAGTGAATTTGAGGTCCTGGCATCGAGCGAGGTAGAGTGCGGAATCAATCCGCGTTGCTCCTGTGGAAGCACGATGAAGAGGATCGCCGTCGTGCCCCAGGTGAAGCCTAGCGAGGTCGCCACCGCATCGGCAATGGAAGGGCGAAAAGCAGCCAACAACACGAGATGACAATCGTTAATGATCCAGGGATCTCGGGTCGATTCCGCAGTCAAGACTGTGCTGCGATACCGTTCGGCCGCCTCGGCATTTGCTGCCTGGGCGGCGCGCCCGCGATGCAGAAGGGTGCGACCGTCAAAGATCGGTTGATAGAGTTGTTGGAGATGTCTGGTAAGTCCGCCTTCTTTGGAGTAGGTTTTGATCGTTCACACCATCACTTGAAACCAGCACCTCCTGGATGATGCCGCAACCATCGCGGCGGAGGATTCGCTGGGGCAGCCAAAAAAAGGCGCGTGTTGCTGGCAAACTGGATGAGAAATATCTGCGGACAGCGAAGCGCTGGCGGCGAAATCGTGGTTCTGCGTTTTCTAGCAGCATCCCTTAATTTCGTTGCGATCTCTCTCGTCTTATATCTGATTCTCGTGATGGGACAAAGGCGGTCATTTCTGCCGCAACAAGCGGTGACGCAGTATGAAGGCGCGAAGGGATTCGTCGACGAGGCTCCTAGCGGAGCGGGTCGTAGCTATCCGGAGTTGACGGACATTACGGATTCGACCGGCGTTCAATTCGAACATCTCTCAAGCCCGGAACAGAAATTCATCGTGGAGTCCATGAGCGGAGGAGTTGCGCTGATCGACTATGATCGCGACGGCTGGCCGGACATTTTCTTCACCAACGCCCAGAACGTGGATATGGCGCTTCATGGCAAGAAATCGCGGAGCGCCTTATATCACAACAACCACGACGGGACGTTTACGGACGTCACCGATCAGGCCGGCGTAGGTTATCCGTGCTGGGCCATGGGCGCGGCAGTAGGCGACTACAACAACGACGGTTGGCCGGACCTCCTGGTAACCTGTTTTGGCGGAGTGGTGCTTTACCGCAACAACGGCGACGGAACGTTTACCGACGTGACGAAAAGCGCGGGGCTGAGTGGCGACACCCTGTGGGCTACGGGAGCAGCCTTTGGAGACTATGACAACGACGGTTGGGCCGATCTTTTTGTGTCCCACTACGTGGATTTTCATCTGAACAATATGGCGTCATTCGGTTCGAGCGAGACCTGCCGATACATGGGCATCGATGTGCAATGTGGCCCGCGCGGCCTGAAGGGATCCCCGGACAACCTGTACCACAATAATAAAGATGGAACGTTCACCGACGTTTCCGAGAAATCTGGTGTGGGAGATCCGGAGCATCGTTATGGCCTGACAGCGATCTGGTCGGACTTTGACAACGACGGCAAACTCGATCTTCTTGTAACGAACGACGGCCAGCCAAACTATCTCTATCGGGGTAACGGCGCGGGAAAGTTCGTGGATGTGGGCTTTCCTTCCGGTGTGGCGCTGAATGAGAATGGCGCAGCTCAGGCCAATATGGGTATTGCCCTGGGCGATTTTCTGCATACGGGGCGTATGTCTTTTTCACTTTCGCACTTCGACAACGAATACGCCGCTTTGTATCGCAATGACGGAAACCTGAGTTTTTCGGATATCTCCCTGGCCTCGGGCATTGCGAAGGGCACAAGAGGGTATGTGGGGTGGGGGGATGCTTTCGTCGATTTCGATAACGATGGGTGGCAGGATTTTTTCCTGGTGAATGGACATGTGTATCCACAAGTGGACAGCGCTCATTCTGCGGTGACCTACAAGGAGCCGAAGCTGCTGTTTCTGAACCAGCGTGATGGAACGTTCAAGGACATCAACAAGCAGGCAGGCGCTGCGATTGAGGTTGCTCAGGTGAGCCGTGGCATGGCTGTGGGCGACCTGTTCAACGATGGCAAACTCGAAGCGGTCGTGGAGAATCTGGTTGGCAGGCCAATGATTCTGCGTCCCGAAGGTGGCCCGCGGAACCATTGGATCAGCTTTCAACTCGAAGGCGTCAAGAGTAATCGACTGGCTTTGAATGCGCGGGTTCGCGCGACCGCCGGCGACCTTGTTCAGCTTGGCGAAGTAATCAGCGGCGGCAGCTACCTGTCGCAGAACGACCTGCGCATCCATTTTGGGCTGGGTGAACATGAACGGGTCGACACGGCGAAAGTCTTTTGGCCGAACGGAAAGGTAGAAACGTTAACCAATCTGCCTGCCGACCGTTTCTATTCGGTGCGTGAAGGGGAAGGAGTGGTTTCGTCCAGGCCATTTGGACCCGACGCTGCGAAGCACCCCTAAGATGAGCCTTACCTCGGTACGGGGTGACGTGTACTCCGTGCGCGACCTTCCACAAGAGAGCCATCACCTGCCCGGGGAAATAATGCGGAAAAGAACGTAAACGATTACTAGATGCCTTGTTTTGCCGGGCGATCGCGAGCGACGTTTTGGAAGGCGTGCTGGCGAATGATGCGCTTTCGATTGGCCGGAGTTGGGCAAGGATTAAAAATAATAGTTGACAAGATCGAAAGAAAGGTCTAGTAAACGTTTACGGGGCTTGGGTGTTCTTGAATACGAGTAAACGTTTACTTGATCTGCGCGCTGCACTCGCTGCGGCTCGCAACGTAGGGTCACGCGAGCTCTGGATCGACTTTACAAGCTTAAATCGATTGCAAGCGGAACCCGTCTTCTGGGGCGGGGAAAGAGGAGGCAATTTATGAATCATCTCGCGACCAAAATTCGCCGCGCTGCCGGGTTCTTGGCGGCGAATAGACCGGCGCGGAAGTCTCTGGCGGTGTGGCTCGCATTCAGCGCCGCGTTGTTGGTGCTAGCGACCGGGGCGTGGGGGCAGGATAACGCCACTCTTACCGGAACGGTGGCGGATCCATCTGGATCGGTGGTCGCTAATGCTGCCATTTCCCTCACCAACACAGCGACCGGTCAAGTAAGAGAAGCCACCTCCAACACCTCGGGCGTCTATCTCTTTGCCAACGTGGGTGTCGGTCACTACAAGCTCGAGGCGTCGGCGCAGGGCTTTCAGAAATATACCAAGACCGACATCATTGTGAACGTCTCTCAGACGTTGGAATCGAATATCACCCTCGCGGTTGGCAGCCAGGAAGTGGCTGTGACCGTCGAAGCGGACGCCTTGCAGGTCCAGACGGAAACAAACGAAGTTAGTAATTTGATCAGCGGCGAGCAGGTGACCCAGCTGTCGACCAACGGCCGCAACGTCACTGCACTTGCCGCTTTGGGAATGGGCGTGTCCACGAACCTGCCGGCTTATAGCGGCGCGAATGCTCTGACCAGCGCTAACGGCATCAGTTTCAATGGAACCCGTACGGAGCACAACATCTACCTGTTGGACGGAGGCGAACTGAACGATCGCGGCTGCGGCGGCTGCTTCAGCTCGCTGCCCTCAGTTGATTCGCTGGCTGAATTCCAGACTCTTGAGAGCAACTATGGCCCTGACTACGGGATCGGCTCGGGCGGGACTATCACCATGGTCATCAAGTCCGGCACGCGGGACTTTCACGGAGCGGTGTGGGAGTTCAATCGCAATGAAGACTATGACGCCAACAATTATTTCACTAACCTCGCGGGCCAGGCCCGCCCGGAATTCCGGCTGAACGAACCGGGTTTCAATTTCGGAGGTCCGCTATTCATTCCGCATGTGTATAACACCGACCGCAAGAAAACATTCTTCTTTGTGAATGAAGAGTGGCGAAGGCAAATTATTGGAAGTACGCCTTCGGTTGTGAATACCATCGCGGCCGCCAATTTCCCCACTGCCGGCGCGCCATTGACGTACCAGGTTCCAGCCGGCGACAAGACGCCCCCGATCGTTCCCCTCGTACCCAACAACCCAACGGAAAATGCGCTCTACGCGTTGGACGGTTTGACTCCTGGACAACCCTTCCCGGGTAACACGATCCCTGCCAACTTGATCGACCAAAACGCGGTCCTCCAGCTCAACTCGGGTGCCTTTCCCAAGCCGAATTTCGGCACCAGCCAATACATCTCGTCTATTCCTGAGCCGACCAATGTGCGCGAAGACGTGGTTCGCATCGACCACACGATCAACAGCAAGTTCCAGTTGATGGGTCATTACCTGCATGACGCGGTCACGCAGACGTATTTCCCGCCGTTGTGGGGCGACAGCAGTTATCCGACGGTCGGAACGGCCATGCTTAATCCTTCGTGGTCGTCGGTGGTCAAGCTGACGCAGACCTATTCGCCCTCGTTGCTCAACGAAACCAGCTTCCTATTCAGCGGCAATACCATCCATCTGAGTCCCGTAGGCATTTCAGCGCAGCCCGCCGGGTGGTCGGCTACGTCCTTCTTCCCGCTCGCGAACAATATTGGCAGCCGCATGCCGGAGATTGATCTGGGCGCGCCCTATAACACCAACTGGAGTTCCAGCTACTTTCCGTGGAAAAACTCCTTTTTTGGCTATGAGCCCAAAGACGATCTCTCCTGGACCAGGGGAAAGCACCAGTTCCGCTTCGGCGTCAGCTGGTTACACGACCCCAAGAACCAGCAGCTTCAGGCCAACACGCAAGGGACTGCAGTTTTCAACTCCGGTGGATTTTCCGGCGACTCGTACGTGAATTACCTGCTGGGCGACGCTGCCAGCTTTACCCAGCTGCAGTTTCTAGCCGGCAAACACTGGGTCAGCAACAACTATGCCGTATACGGAAACGACAACTGGCGGGTGACCCGCAGTTTGACGCTCAACCTCGGACTGCGTTATGACGCACTGCCGCATACCTTTGAGCGCTTTAACCAGTTCGCGAATTTCGTTGCCGCGGACTACGACACATCGCTAGGCAACCCAGTCACCGCGGCCGGCACTCTGAACCCCGCTTCCCTCACGGTCTTCAACGGCCAATCGTTCTATCTGAATGGCATGCAGGAAGCTGGTGCCAACGGTTTCCCCCGTGGAGTGGTCAAGAACGACTACAACACTGTTGAACCAAGAGTCGGTTTTGCCTACAACATCGGCGGCGACGGCAAGACGGTAGTCCGTGGCGGCTTTGGCGTGTTCTACGAACGTGTTCAGGGCAACGATGTGTACAACGCCGCCTTGAACCCACCCTTTGCGTATCAACCCTCCGCCACCAACGTCTATTTCTCGAATCCAAACACCAGCGCGCTGACAGGAGTAACGACGTCTCAAACCTTCCCCTCTGTCCTGACCAATCTGAGCTACGACTATAAGAATCCTGGCACGGCACAGTACAGCCTGGGAATTCAACGGCAGCTCTCTCAATCGGTGATTGCCATCGTGCAGTATGTTGGCTCTCGAGGCTGGGACCAGAGTGATGACCGGGCCATCAACACGCTGCCCTTAACCGATCCAAACGATCCCGCCGATCCCTACGATCTGCGCGAGGGCGTCGCCAATGGCACCCTCAACGCCAACATTTATCGAATCTTCCCGGGCTTCAGCTCCATTCAGCAGGAGGAGACCGGAACCAACTTCAGCTATGACTCGTTCCAGGCAGGTCTGCGCGTCGAAAACCGTCATGGTCTCACCGTGCAACTGGCCTACACCTGGTCCCACGAAATCGATGAGGTCGGCAACGACCTCAATTCGGTCTCCGACCCGTTCAATATTGCCTACGACCGCGCGTCGGGAGCGCTCGACCGGCGTCACATCTTCAACGCCAACTACATCTACAGCATCCCGTTTTTCAGGCACAGTTCCAGCACGGCGCTGCGTTCAATCCTTGGAGGCTGGGAGTTCTCCGGGATAACGGTCGCGGAGTCGGGAACGCCGCAGGCGCTGGTCTATAACGGCGCCGACACCCTGGGGCTGGGCGGCGGAACTACCAACCGTCCGGACGAGGTGGCGCCAGTTTCCTACCCCAAGACGCGGACGGCCTGGTTTAGCGCCAGTTCGTTTGCAAGCCCAGTCGCTCCTTGGAATGGTGGCCCGAACGAAGGTTTTGGCAATGCCGGCAGGGACGCCGTTGTCGGACCGGGGCTCTTCAACTTCAATATGTCTTTGTTCAAGACCTTTATATTCCGTGAAGGTGGACCCAGGCTGGAACTGCGGTTCGAGTCCTTCAACACCTTCAACCACACGGAATTCCAAAATATCGATGTGGGCAGCACCGACCCGAACTTTGGGCAGGTGACGTCCGCATACGATCCTCGCGTTCTGCAGTTGGGCGCGAAGTTCAGCTTCTGACCTCGTAACACCCCAAAACGTGGGCGCGGCGGGTAATACCGCCGCGCCCGAATTTTTTGTGCTGCACCATATCCTGTGTTGCGCGTCGCCTTTCCGGCAGGCGAAAATGCGCTGGAGATGCTCTTGAATCGATATGCCTCACCAGGAATCGCCCGGGCGGTCCTCTTGGCGGTCATCCTGGCGATTGCGGTTGCCGGTTCCCACGGCCAGGAGGCAGGGGCAGCGGACCGTCAGCGCCAGACGGCGATTTCCTTAGAGCAAGAAGGCAAGAATGCCGAGGCCGAGGTTGCGTGGCGCGCTTTCCTGAAAGTTCAGCCCGCGAACCCAGAGGCCTTTGCCCATTTAGGCTTGCTCGAAGCTCGCCAGGAACATTACACCGAGGCTGTCGCCTTCTATCGCAAGGCCTTGGCGCTCAATCCGACGATGCCCGGACTACGCCTGAACCTCGGGCTCGCGCTCTTCAAGGCCGGGGAGCTCAAGCAAGCCATCCAGACCTTCGATCTGCTGCTTAAGAGCCAGCCTCTGAATTCCGCAGAGGCGCTGCGCCTTAAGACTCTGATAGGGATGGCCCATTATGGGCTGGGAGATTACGCGGCAGCAATTCCTTATCTGAAAGAGGCCACAGTCGGCGACCCGCAGAACCTTCCATTCCGCCTCGACTTGGCCCACAGCTGCCTCCGGACAAAACAGTACCCATGCGTGCTCGATGTCTATCACGAGATTCTGCAGCTCAACGCGGAGTCCGCCGAAGCCGATATGCTCGCCGGTGAAGCGTTGGATGAGATGAATGACCATCCCGGCGCCACGCAACAGTTCCGCGCCGCCGTCAAGGCCAATCCCCAAGAGCCCAACGTGCACTTCGGTCTGGGCTACCTGTTATGGACGCAAGGCCAATATGAGGAAGCCGCCCAGGAATTCCAGGCCGAACTAGCTAACGTCCCCAACCACGCCCAAGCTCTGGCCTATCTGGCCGACGCCAACATAAAAATGAACCATCCCGACGTCGCCCTCCCGCTGATTCAGAAGGCCATCCGGGTCAACCCGCGAGTTGAGCTGGCCCACTTGGATTTGGGCGTCCTGTTTGTCAATGAGGGCCGCCGAGACGACGCCCTGCGGGAACTGCAGGTGGCCGCCAAGCTGAGCCCCAACGACGTGAACGTTCACTGGCGGCTGGGGCGCCTCTACAAGGCCATGGGCAGGAGCGACGAGGCAAACGCCGAGTTTCAAAAGACCAGCAACCTGACCAAAGCGAATGATTCGGTCTCCAGTAAGATCGACAACGCGCGCGCACAGTGAGCCGAAGCGGGACCGCCTTCCTGGGTCTCATCTGGCGTATCCATCCATCAGACAGAACGCGGCCATCTAAAGGGTCGCAACGACACGATCCATAGCCCAGCGCCCGCATTGCCCATCACAAAGACTTCACATACCGGCGCGGCTTGCCAAGTTCCTGGGCGTCCAGAATTTCATAGCCGCTGGAAAAAAATTGCACCATTCAATCGTTGCACTTTACGACGCGCTAATTTCTCATGTATCATTTGCACTCCACGGCGCGTCTAACGCATCGTTGGGTAGGATTTTCGACGTCCCAGCTCAGTCTCCGGAGTTTGGATGGTGTTGGTTCGTAGACCGGAAGCAATTGTCCGGACTTCGTGTCCCGCACTCGCAGTGTGTTCGCGTTTGAGGAAGTCACCGCCTTCCCAGCCTGACTTTCGTCCACCCAATTCCAGCACCGCTCCAAAATTCACCTTCAACCACATGCAGAATCCACGACAAGGGAGGAGTGTATGGCGTCGAATCTCGTTCAAATTGGGAATGAATCGGAAATCAAGCAGCGCCTAGAAGCAGAGCGCGCGCGCCTGCGCAAAATGGCCGGCCTGGACCAGGGCAAGCATTTCCACCGCCCGGTCGAGCGCGCCTTCACAGCCGAAGAGCGAAACCGGGTCACCATTTTGTTTGGCGGCTTCACTTGGAAGCACGAAGACCTGATTCGCGCCGTGTTCCAGGGTTGCGGTTACAACTGCGAGAAGCTTCCTGTCCCGGACGTCGCCGGCTTCCAGACGGGAAAGGAATTCGGCAACAACGGCCAATGTAATCCGACGTACTTCACCGTCGGCAACCTCGTGCAGTATCTCCAATTCCTGGAGAAAGAGGGTCTCTCACGCCAGCATATTTTGGACAACTACGTCTTCTTCACGGCGGGTTCCTGCGGCCCGTGCCGATTCGGAATGTATGAGGCCGAATATCGCTTCGCGCTGAAGAATGCGGGCTTCGACGGCTTCCGCGTGCTGTTGTTCAAGGACAGCGACGGAATCAAGGCCGAGTCCGGAGAGCCGGGGCTGAAATTCACGATCGATTTCGGCTTCGGAATGCTGAACGCCATGCACTTGGGCGATGTGATCAACGACCTCGTCTATCAAATCCGTCCCTTTGAAGTGAACAAAGGCGAGGCCGATCGCGTCTTTCGCGAGATGGTGGATGGGTTGTGCGAGGACCTCAAGAATCGCAAAGCCTTCGAGATCGAAAAAGTGGCGCCCGACTGGGCCAAGCCTAAATTCAAGAGCAATAAGATCCTGCGTAACACCTTTAACGTGTTCGGCAAATGGCACGAGCACATGTGGGGCAAGGATTACTTGCATGCCTTGCAGAACGCGCGCGAAAAGCTGAACGCCATCGAAGTCGACCGCACCCGCGTCAAACCGGTAGTCAAGATCACGGGTGAATTTTGGGCCCAGCTCACTGAAGGCGACGGCAATTTCCACATGTTTGATTTCTTGGAGCGCGAGGGCGCGCAAGTCCTGGTTGAGCCCATCGCTACTTGGGTCGCCTACTTGATGTACCAGGCGAAAGCCCACGCCATAGCGAAATGGCCGGTAAATCGCCCGCATTCCAACCCAAAATGGTACGAGACCAAAAAGCAGTTCGCCAACTACATCGGATTGCACAAGAAGCTGTGGGGAATCGGCGCCGGCCAGCGCATGTGGAACTTTTTCTATCATCGCACCATCCGGCAACTGGGTGGAATTAGCCACCACTTGGTGCCTCAGACCGAGTTGGCCGAATTGGCGCATCCCTTTTACAACCAGTTCGCTCGCGGTGGAGAAGGACATCTCGAAGTCGGAAAGAACGTTTATTACACCATCCACAAACTCTGCCACATGGTGCTGGCGTTGAAGCCCTTCGGCTGCATGCCTTCCTCGCAGTCCGACGGAGTGCAGTCCGCCGTAATCAACAAATTCAAGGACATGATCTTCCTGCCCATCGAGACTTCCGGCGAAGGCGAAGTGAACGCGCACAGCCGCGTCCAGATGGCCCTCGGTGAAGCCAAGGTCAAGGCCAAGGCGGAATTCGAGCAATGCCTCAAGTCGACGGGCAAGACTCTTCAGGAAATCCGTAGCTATATGGACGAGCATCCCGAGCTGAAGCGCCCCTTCTATCACGTGCCTCACCGCGAAGGGGTCGCGGGCACAGCCGCTCAATTTATCCTGCACGTCAACGATCGGATTAACCGCGACACGCGGTTCTGGAAGCGGTCGCGCGCAACAGGCGTCGCGATTCCAGCGGCTTCCGGCGACTGAAAACCATTTTCATAGAAATTTGGAGCCCTTAGAGGGCAGAGCAGTTGCTTCTTGCACGGATACCGCGTATTTGGCCGAAAAAAGCCCGATATGAGTTGGCGTGGACTTTCTGGATAGAAAGGAAGCAATGCACGACCACAAGGTTTCGCAGTTAGTTCAGATTGCTCCGCTTCGCCCGCAACTGCAGCAAGTTCCTCACGCGCACAAGCCCCACGATCACGTCACCAAGTTCTTGGTGGGGCTTGACGTCGGCTCAACCACGGTCAAGGCAGTCGTGGTCGACCAATCGACCGACCAGGTCTTGTGGCAAGACTACCAGCGCCACGAGACCAAGCAGCCCGAGAAGACGCTGGAATTCCTCAAACGCATGGAAGCCGAAGTGGGTATTGATCGGCACAATACTCGAATGTTCGTGACCGGCTCTGGCGGTGGCGCAATTTCCGACCAGGTCGGCGCCAAATTCGTGCAAGAGGTTACCGCCGTTTCCCTGGCTGTCGAGAAACTGCATCCCGAGGTCTATTCGGTCATCGAACTCGGCGGTCAAGACGCCAAGATCATCGTTTTCAAGGATGACGAAGAGACCGGGCGTAAGAAAAAAATTCCCTCGATGAACGACAAGTGCGCGGGGGGCACCGGCGCGGTCATCGATAAAATTAATGCCAAGCTGAAGATTCCCACCCAGCAGCTGTCCGAACTGCAATACAAGGGAATCAAGCTCCACAAGGTTGCCGGCAAGTGCGGCGTGTTCGCCGAAACCGACATCAACGGCTTGCAAAAGGTGGGGACGCCGCCGGATGAGCTCATGGCGTCGCTGTTTGAAGCCATCGTGCTCCAGAATCTCAGCGTGCTGACTCGCGGCCACACTCTACGGCCCCACGTGCTCCTCCTCGGCGGCCCCAACAGCTTTATTCGCGGCATGCGCGAAGCCTGGCAGGCGAACATCCCGCGCATGTGGCAGGAGCGCAAGGTCGCGGTTCCCGACGGCTCGAAGCCGGAAGATCTGATCAAAGTTCCGCAGAACGCGCAATACTTCGCGGCACTCGGCGCCGTTCAATTTGGCCGCAGCGAAGACGATTGCATCGGCTGCTATCGCGGCTACAACGAGCTCGTTCGCTATATCGAGTTCGGCCGGCAGGAGGAAAAAGCGAAGGCTGGTGGGAAAGGCCTGGTCAGCGATCCCTCCGAGCTCGACGTTTTCCGTGAATCCTATCGTCGCAAGAAGTTCACGCCTGTGGCTCTTCAGAAAGGCAGCACCATAGGCGGATTCATCGGCATTGACGGTGGATCGACGTCAACCAAAGCGGTTCTCCTCGACGAAAAAGGCGACATCGTCTGCAAGTCCTATCAGCTCTCAAACGGGAATCCCATCCAGGACACCATTGAGATGTTCGAGAGCATCCGCGGCCAGGTCGAGTCGCAGAATGCCAAACTGGAGGTGCTGGGCGTCGCCACTACCGGTTACGCCAAGGACATTCTGAAAGACGTTCTGAAGGCCGACGTCGCCTTGGTGGAAACCGTAGCCCACACCGAATCCGCCCTGAAATTTTACGAAGACCCGCACGTGATCGTCGACGTCGGCGGCCAGGACATCAAAATCATCATCCTCCATAACGGCCGGGTAAAAGACTTCAAGCTCAATACGCAATGCTCCGCGGGAAACGGATACTTCCTCCAATCCACCGCCGAAGGCTTCGGGCTCAACGTCAATCAGTTCGCCGACCTGGCTTTTTCCGCGCAGGCTATGCCCGTCTTCGGATATGGCTGTGCCGTTTTCATGCAATCCGACATTGTGAATTTCCAGCGTCAGGGCTGGCAGGCCGAAGAAATCCTGGCTGGCCTCGCAGCCGTGCTGCCCAAGAACGTCTTCCTATATGTCGCCAGCATCCCCAACCTTGCCGCGCTGGGTACGCGCTTTGTCTTGCAGGGCGGAACGCAAAACAATCTCGCCGTGGTCAAGGCCGAAGTGGATTTTATCCGCAACAGTTTTCGTGCCTCCGGCAAGCAGCCGGAAATCATCGTGCACGAGCACTGCGGAGAATCCGGCGCCATCGGGGCAGCACAGGAATCGCTCCGTTTGTGGCGAAACGGACTGCAATCCACGTTCGTCGGGCTCGATGCCGTCCGCAAGATCGAATACCGCACCACCCGCAACGAAGCGACCCGCTGCTATTTCTGCAAAAACAACTGCTTGCGCACGTTCATTGACGTCCGGACCGAGCCCGTGAAAAACCTGGTGCCCCTCGAGCGCATCACCAAGGTTCCTCTAATGACCGGCGAGCAGCGGCTGATTATCGCCACCTGCGAAAAAGGAACCGTCGAAGACCTTAGCGAAATGAAAGACATCAAAGCCGGCCTGGACAAAATTCGCGACCAGCATCCGAATTTTGTGGACGTGGCCTCGAAGGAAGTCTTCCGTCCCACGAACGCTAAGAATGTTTCTGACCCGATTCCTACCCGCGCCTGGACTCAATCGGTGAAGCAGCGCGTCGCCCTCATGCAGAATCGCAGCAAAGTCCGCATCGGCATTCCGCGCGTGCTGAATATCTACACGTACGCACCGCTGTTCAATGCCTACTTTGAAAGCTTGGGCCTCCAGCCGGAGAACATCATCTATTCCGACTACACGAGTTCCGAGCTGTATCGCGCGGGCGCCAGCCGCGGCGCAATCGACCCCTGCTTCCCCGCGAAAATCGGAATATCCCACGTCTACAACCTGATCCAGGAGAAGCATCGCAAGAAGCCGCTCGACGCGATCTTCTTCCCCATGTACGACGT
>JBEKWY010000041.1:0-36369 GCA_049512575.1 Candidatus Acidiferrum sp. | reverse complement strand
TTTTCTGAGGAGAGTGTTCATGCCCGCGTTTGTTCCGCGCATCGCCGTGTTCGGAATCCTGCTGCTAGTTCCTGCGATACTGTCCGCCCAAGTGACCCACGGCAACAAGCCCCAACTGCCTGCGCCCTTCGCCACAAAGTCGGCCGGAAATCCTCCCGAAGAAACCATGCCACCGAAAGGCTTTTTGCCGACGGTTCCAGCAGGCTTCCAAATAAGCATTTTCGCGTCGGATTTCAAGGAGCCCCGGTGGCTGACGGTCGCGCCCAACGGCGACATTTTTCTGGCCGATACGCACGGCGGAGCGATTTACATTTTGCGCGACCCGGAACACTCCGGCGGAGCGCAGCAGCGGGAAACTTTTCTCAGCCGGCTCGACGAGCCGTTCGGCATTGTGTTTCACGACGACTACATCTACGTTGGCGACACGAACGCCGTCTTGCGTTACAAGTTTGATCCGAAGACGTCGAAGCGGCTTGGCGAAGCCGAGAAGTTGATGGACCTGCCTCGCGGCGGCCACTCCACGCGCGCGCTGGTGTTCAGCGCGGACGGCAAACATCTTTTCGTCAGCGTCGGCTCCAAATCGAATGTGGACATCGAAAAGGATTCGCGCCGCGCCGCCATCACCATTTGCGACCCGGACGGAAAGAACGCGCGGCTCTATGCCACCGGCTTGCGTAATCCGGTGGGACTGGCGCTGGAACCTACCACCGGACAACTTTGGACCAGCGTCAACGAGCGCGACGGCATGGGCGACGACCTGCCCCCAGACTATTTTACTTCCGTGAAAGACGGCGGCTTCTACGGCTGGCCGTACAGCTACATCGGCGACAATGTCGATCCGCGCGTGAATCCGCAAAAGCCCGAGCTGGTGGCAAAGGCTATCATTCCCGATGTGCTGCTTGGTTCTCACCGTGCGCCGCTGCAGTTCGCGTTCTACACCGGAAATCAATTCCCCGCCAGCTATCAGGGCGGAGCATTTATTGCGGAACATGGATCGTGGAATCGCTCGACGCGCGCGGGCTACCAGATTGTTTTTGTGCCCTTCAAGGACGGCCAGCCTTCGGGTGATCCGCAGCCGTTCCTGACCGGGCTGGTGCCGGACCCGAAGAAGGGCAACGTGAACGGCCGGCCGGTGGGAGTCACGGTCGCGCCGGACGGCTCGCTGCTGTTTTCCGATGACGGAGCACAGGTCGTGTACCGCATCTCCGTGTCCAAGTAGCACGCGACGATTCGAGCCGACTCGAAGGCGAACCGCGGCGTCAGTTCACGGTGAGTGTGAGCTGAATGGGCGCGATGGCGGGGAGTTGCGCTCCCGCGGTTGTCGTGGCCGTGGGTGTGACCACGATCGTGGACATGCCCGACGGCGTCACGCTTGATTCGATCGTGGGCGCACTCTGGGCAACGCTTCCGCCACCGCATCCCGCCACGCAGCAGAGCGCAAGTGCGGCGAGCGCGGCGAAAGCGCCGCCGTGAACCAGGCGCAGGCTCGGCCGGGCCGCTCGTACGGCGCCACGCAGCAGCAAAGCTCGCGGCAAAACTTTCTGTAACACAATGACGCAAAGCATCAGCGCGGCGCATAGGCACAGCAGCGAAGAAAGAGGCCTGACGCGCCACGATGCGAACAGACGATTCGCCGGCATATCCTCAAGCGATTGAACTCCTCCGCTTCCCGCAGTCGTCACCGTGACCAAAAACGGCGCGGAAACTCCGCTGGCCACTTTGATCGTCGCTGGCACGGAGCAAGTCGCGGCCGTGGGCGCGCCGGTACACGTGAACGCCACCGTGCCGTTGAATCCGGCGGTGAGTTGCAAGTTATACGTCGCGGTCTGCCCGGCGGAGATGCTGGCGGAAAGGCTGCCCCCAGTAGCGGGAGCTATCGTCAGTTCGTTATCCGCGCTGCCGCGGACCGCGACGGTTTGCGGCGAGTTCGGTGCATCGTCCGCGATCGTCAGGGTGGCCGTGCGCACTCCGGTGGCCGACGGCGTAAACGTCAGTCCGACCGTGCACGCCGTATTCACGGGATACGCGGAGGCCGTGCATCCGTTGCTGATGCTGAAATCACCCGCGTTGCTGCCGCTTAGCGCGACGGAAGAAAAATGCAAAGCGGCGCCGCCTGAGCTTGTCACTGTAATATTTTGTGGCGGGCTCGTGGTGCCTACCGCGACCCCGCCGAACGAAACCGCGGTGGAAGAAAGGGTCACCGAGGGGGCGGCTGTGCCTGTGCCGGTGAGTTGGACCGTTTGTGGTGAATTCGGCGCGTCGTCGGTAATCGTCAGCGTGGCCGTGCGCACGCCGGTGGCCGACGGCGTGAACGTCAGCGCAACCATGCACGTCGCGCCTGCCGCATATGACGTAGCCGTGCACCCGTTGTTCATGCCGAAATCGCCCGCATTTGTCCCGGTCACTTGCATCGAAGAAATGTGCAACGCAGCGGTGCCTGAATTTGCAATCGTTGTGGTCTGTGGAGCGCTGGCCGAGCCCTGTCCGGTTGTCGCAAAAGAAATCGCCTGCGGCGTAATTGTCACCGCGGGCTTGGCGACCGGAGGCCCTGCGCCTGTCCCCGTGACCTGAACGGATTGCGGCGAGCCCGATGCGTCGTGGGCGATCACGAGGGAGGCCGTGCGCTGTCCGTCCGCGAGCGGCGAGAACGTCACGCTGACGGTGCAACTCGCATTCGGCGCGTACGCGCCGCTGCACCCGCTAACCAGGGCGAAGTCGCCGGGGTTCGCGCCACCCATCGTCACCGAAGAAATGTGCAGCGTCGCCGGCCCGGAACTCGTCAGCGTCACAATCTGTGCCGTGCTGGTGACTCCCTGCAGGGTGCTCGCAAACGTCAAGCTTCCGGGCGCGATCGTGACGGCGGAAAGCCCGCCAATTCCGGTTCCGGTCAGCAAGGAGGACTGCGTTCCCGCCTTGTCCGTAGTGATAGTCAACGTGGCCTGCCGCGGCCCGGCCCCGGTCGGCGCAAAACTCACGCTGACCGAACACGTCGAACCAGCGCCGGAATTTGGCGGCAGGAACGCCTGCGGCGAGCACGTCATAGGCGCCATGAAATCGTTCGCGTCGGGGCCCGTGATCATTACTCCCGTAACCGTCAAAGGCAAACTGCCGATGTTCGTCACACTGATGGGCTTGGGGCCGACAGTTTGCCCAATATCGATGCTTTCGAAGTCCTGAGAAGGCGGAAAGATCTGTGCCACAGCGCCTGTGACCGCTTGCACCGGCGTGCCGTACGTCGTCAGCCCCCGCGAGCCGCTCGACCCGGTCGGGAATGGGGACCCTGGAATTTCCGCCAAAGCGCCGTCCGGTCCAGTCTCGAAAACGTGAACGCCGTCATTCTGCAACGAATAAATGTAGAGACCTTGCGGGTCAGCGATGGTGGTGACCCTCGCGAAAATCGATTGTGTCGGGGGGCCCGGTATTTGCGCCAGGGCGCCGGTAACCGGGTCGAACTGGTATCCATAAACGGCCTCGCCCTCGGTGACGTACAGAAACTTTCCCAACCCATCGACGAGCATCGTGCTGGGAGAATTGTTCGCGCCGAGGCTGAACGGAGGCGTCGCGTTTGTCGCTGTGCCATCCACAGGCGAAATCGGAGCGCTCTCGATGTAGGCGGCGGCAACACCCCAGCCGTCGAAAAAGAAGCGGCCCTGAGGATCGACTGCGATGCTGACTTCTGGTTTTCCGCTTCCCGCGCTTCCGGGAGTCGCCAGAAGTTGCCCGATCGTATAAACATTCGTGCCACCGCCATTGAGCCCGACGTACAGAAAGTTCTGTTGGTCAGTGACGCAATCGATCAAACCGGGAGGAGTCTCTACGCTGCCGTCCATCATTATTTGCTGTGCGGCGGCTTGGATTGAGTATTCGACAAGCTGTCCGCTTGCCGTTGGATTCGCGGAATTAAAACCAACATAGAGGAATTGCCCGGACTTCTCGGTCGCCAGACACACCGGTGCAAGGGAATTCGATCCGGCGTTTCCGGGGTTCGCTGGGAACGGAGAGCCGGTGACCTCCGTGAGACCCGAGCTTTGATTGATCTGGTACATCGAAATTTGGCTGCTGGTTGGATTGAGTACGAAGAGGAAGAGCCCTTGGCCGTCGATGGCCATCGGGCCGCCTTCGAGCGCGCTCCCAACCGGGGAGCCAGCTATCGACAGGGCGCCTGCCGAATCCTTGGTGAAAGTCACGATTTGGGAGGTTGTGGTGCCAGTTGCCGTCGGAGCCGGAACCGACGCATACACATATTGTGAAGTCTGCGCGAAGGCGGAAACCGCGCTGAGCAGAAAAACAATGCAGATCAAAAGAAAGCAAGCTAGCCTCGGATGCCGGATGCAAAACGCGCACGGGCGAAGCACTCCCCGTAAGAGTGAAACGAGAAGGCGGCGCTGAGCCATGGGTCTTCCTGGGCCGAAGAACCGGCGGTACGCGAGTTCGAGGGCGAATCTCGGCCCGCACACCATAGCGCCATGATATAGAAAGAGTCAACACAAATAATTATTATCGTAGAATAAATAAGGAACGCGGATTGTTGCCCCCTCCGGAACGCCACTCTCCAGATAGGCGTCTTAGGCGAAAATCCCCAGGATGCGCTGCGAATGAAAAGGGACTCGAATCCCCTGTAACAAGATTTTAATGTCCTCTTCCGGCCTTTTGCGCTACCCTCCACCACTTATGCCGACAGCTCAACTCAATATCGACCGCCAGCCCTCCGCCAACGGGGATCTTTTGGTTGTGCGCTTGAATGGCAAGCTCAGCCTCGAAACGGTTCACGATTTCATCGCCACGATGCGGCCGGAGCCGGCTACGCGACTCGTGCTCGATATGAGCGGCTTGTCGTTCCTGGATTCCGCGGGAGTGGGGGCGCTGGTCTCGCTGTTTGTCAGCCGCCGGAATAACGCGAAGACGCTGGCGCTGGCGGCGCTGACGCAGCAGGGCAACGCCGTGATGCAGGTTTCGGGTTTGCTCAAGCTTCTACCGATCTATCCCTCGGTGGAAGAAGCCGCGTCTCAGCGCGCCTAGCGCTTCGCCTATCATTCTGCTCTCTAGCTTGCCCGGTGGGGCGTCAGCTGGGAATCCAGTTCGGATGATTGGTGAACAGGCCGTCGACGATTCCGATCTGGTAGCAAACGAACAGGCCAAAACCCAGGCTCAACAAACCAGAGCCAAAAATCAATCCCTTGTTGAGCCACGCAAATTTGTAGCCGGCAAACGAAAAGGGAAGAGAAATCGCCGCGGTGATCAGCATCATCCCGGCGATCGTTCCTACTCCGAAAATCAGCAAGTACAGCACCGCCCACTTGGGCTCGCGAATGGTGCTCAGCACGAGCAACGCGACCGCCGCCGAACCCGCGAGACCGTGAACCAGTCCAACGAACAATGGCCGGAGCGTGTGAAACACTCCAAGGCCATTCGACGCGCCGCCCATCCATTTCGGAGGCGTCAAGCTTTCGCCGTGGTGTTCTTTTTCCGCACTGTGCGAATGCCAATGAAGATGAACCTGCGAGTCGTGCTCGTGAACGTGCGCATGGCTGCCGGTAACTTGCGGATGAGCCGGCGAAAATTTTTCGCTGATCCAGGCCATCGCGCCGGTCAGGTTCAACACCCCCAGCAGGATCAGCATTAACCCGACGGAGAATTCCATCGTGAGTCCGACGCGCGAAGGTATGGCGAGGTCGAAGAGAATAATTCCCGCGCCAACCACCAGGATCGTCACGGTGTGTCCCACGCCCCAGAGAATCCCGATCCACCCAGCCTTCACGATGGAACGCTCGCGGCTGACAATCGTGGATACCGCGATGACGTGATCCGGATCCGTGGCATGGCGCATGCCCAGAACAAATCCGATCGCCAGAATCGCCAGTCCGCTCATCATGATGATTTTCGCCGCCTACCAGCCTACAAAGCACCTGTCATCCTGAGCCTATCCGATAAGGATAGGCGAAGGACCTCAACGCAAACTTCATCACCCAACAAATCCGCAGCGCCACGAGTCTAATCCAATCGCGCCGGGCAAAGATATGGATGCGCTTGCCCGGCCAAAGGGTGAGAGCAAGGCCTCGATGACACGGCGGACGCCGTGCGCTGACGGCGGAGCACAGCCAAGAGTGGCTGTGCCACTGAACTACCCTTCCCGCAGAATCCGCATAAGCTCCGCCGCCGCATGCGGCAACCGCGCCCCACGCCGCGAAACCAGATACACGTGGCGCGGCATACTCATCTGCCGCACCTTCACTTCCTTCATCCAACCGTGCTCGATCTCCCATTGCACGCACATGCGCGGCACGATGGCCACGCCCATGCCCATCTGCACGAAGCGCTTGATGCTCTCGATGGTCGGCATTTCGATCGGCATGTTCAGCGTCGCGCGGTGCCGCGCAAACAGCTCGATGACCCGCCGACGGAACGGCGACTCCACGATGTGCCCGACAAAAGTTTCGCCGCCCAAATCGGCGATATCCACTTCCTTGCGTTTCGCCAGGGGATGCTTCAACGGCACCACCAGCACCAGCTCGTCCTTCACGATCTCGGTCGCCTGCAGCTGTGCTTCCCGCGGCACGTACGAGATCGCACCGACATCCAGCCGGTAATTCAGCACCTCGTGTGGAATATCCCGCGAAAACATCCGGTGCACGCGCACCTGCACCCCGGGATGCGCCTCGCGGAATTTTGCCAGCGCCGGCAGCAGGGCATGAATTGAGCTTTCATTCACTCCCAGGGACAATTCTCCGCGCTTCAATCCTTCCAGCTCGGTAAGGCCTTTGGTGACCTCGTCGCGCAGGTTGAGCAGCCGCTCGGCATATTCCTTCAGCAATACCCCGGCATCGGTCAGCCGCACCGGCCGCGACCCGCGGACGAACAGCGGCTGGCCCAGCGAATCCTCGAGCTTGCGGATACCCAGGCTTATCGCCGGCTGTGTACGGTAGAGGCGTTCGGCCGCGCGCGAGAAGCTGCCTTCCTTCGCAACCATCAGAAAAACCTGTAGTTCGCCGAGATCCACCGGACAATCCCTCGCCCGCAGTATAAGGCAGGATTATCAAAAGCAGAATAAAGATAAATTTGACTAGAAGCCTCACCTTTGCGTTACTAGGGTAGGGGAGTCCACCATGGGCGACGTAGTACGCATCTTTGACACCACGCTTCGCGACGGCGAGCAATCGCCCGGGTTTTCCATGAACACCGCGGAGAAGATCCGCCTGGCCCGCCAGCTTGCGGTTCTGGGCGTCGATGTCATCGAAGCTGGTTTCCCAATCGCGTCCCGTGGCGACCTCGAAGCCGTCCGCATGGTCGCCCAAGAAGTGCGCAACGTTCCGATCGCTGCTCTGGCCCGCGCGAAAAAGGACGATGTAAGCGCCGCGATCGAAGCCCTGGAGCCCGCCGCCGCGTCCCGCCTGCACATTTTCCTGGCCACCTCCGATCTGCACCTTCAGGTCAAGCTCAACATGACCCGCGAGCAGTGTCTGGAAGCGATCGGCTCGATGATTCGCTTCGGTCGCCAGCACGTCGGCGAAGTGGAATTCTCCGCGGAAGATGCCGGACGCACCGACATCGACTTCCTGTGCCAGGTCTGCCGCGTAGCTGTAGATGCGGGAGCGACCACGCTGAATTTGCCCGACACGGTAGGCTACGCGGTGCCCGAAGAATACGGCGCGATGTTCCTGCGCATCCGCGAATACCTCGGCGATCCGCAGGGAATCACGCTCAGCGCCCACTGTCACGACGACCTCGGTATGGCGGTAGCCAACTCCCTGGCCGCGGTGCGCGCCGGCGTTCGCCAGATCGAATGCACCATCAACGGAATCGGAGAGCGCGCCGGCAACGCGTCACTGGAAGAAGTAGTCGTCGCGCTGGCGGTGCGCAAAGAAAGCTTCGGCGTGAGCACCAACATCAATCTGCAGCAACTTTTTCCCACCAGCCGCATGCTCACCGAAATTACCGGCGCGCAGGTCGCTCCCAACAAAGCGGTCGTAGGCGCCAACGCCTTCGCGCACGAAGCCGGCATCCACCAGGACGGCATCATCAAGAATCCGCTGACCTACGAAATCATTTCGCCGCAAGCGGTGGGCGTACCGGCGCGCTCGCTGGTCCTGGGCAAACACTCCGGCCGCAACGCTCTGAAGATGAGCCTCCGCGACTTGGGTTACGAACCCAGCAGCTCCGAGCTAGCCGAATGCTACCGCCGCGTAACCGCGCTAGCCGATCAGTCCAAGCAAATCCGGCAGCGCGACCTGGTCGCCATCGCGCACGAAGTCATGCGCCGCGGCTCCAGCACCGTAGCGAAAGAAGCCACCTCCGCGGCGTAGCTTCGCCGAATTCGCGGTGCCGTCCGCGTGTTTCCGCCGTCCAACTATTTGATGGCGTGTTACGATTTTCTAGAAAGCGTTTTTCGACGAAGGCAGTTCCATGAAAAAAACAATCATCCTGTTGCCGGGCGACGGCATCGGCCCGGAAGTCACCCGCGCCGCGGCCACGGTCCTCCGCGAAGCGGGCCACGAATTTCATCATCAATTTGAATTTGAAGAGCACCCCATCGGGGGTGCAGGAATCGATGCCGCAGGAACCCCGCTTCCCAACGCCACGCTGGACGCCTGCCGCAAGGCCGACGCGATCTTCCTGGGCGCAGTAGGAGGTCCCAAGTGGGATTCGCTCCCGGTAGGCAAGCGGCCCGAAAGCGGCCTGCTATCCCTGCGCCAGGGCCTGGGCCTCTTCGTGAACGTGCGCCCGGTAAAACTCCTGGAGCCGCTGCGCCTGATCTCGCCGCTGAAGCCCGAGCGGCTCGGCGACCTCGACCTCGAGATCGTTCGCGAACTGGCCGGAGGGATGTACTTCGGCGAGCGCGGCACCACCCACGAAAAGGGCGGCGAGCGGGCCTTCGACACCGAATCCTATTCCACGCCGGAGATCGAGCGCGTCGCGAACTTTGCCTATGCCCGCGCAGAAAGCCGCTCGCGCCGGCTCTGCTCGGTGGATAAAGCCAACGTGCTGGCCAGCTCGCAGCTTTGGCGCCGCACGGTAATCGGCATGAGCGCCGCGTATCCCGACATTCGCCTGGAACACATGTACGTGGACAATGCCGCGATGCAACTCACACTGCGCCCGGCCCAGTTCGACGTGATGCTGACCACCAATATGTTCGGCGACATCCTCAGCGACGCCGCTGCCGCTCTTGTTGGCTCGATCGGCCTGATTCCCTCGGCGAGTTTCGGCTCGAGCGCGCCGCTCTTCGAGCCTATCCACGGCTCGGCGCCCTCGCTGGCGGGAACCGACTCGGCGAATCCAATCGGCTCGATCCTGAGCGCGACGATGATGCTGCGCGACGCCTTCGGCCTCAATCTCGAAGCCGAGTGGGTCGAGCAATCCCTGCACCGCGTGTTGAGCGGCGGCTACCGCACTACCGACATCGCCGGTCCTGGCGGCCGCACCGTAGGCGGCTCGGTCTTCACCGAAATGCTCCGCGAAGAAATGCAGCGAACGCTGGAACACGCCGAGCGCTACGGCTGGGGCGTGTGAGACCCTGCGGCTCTCACTCGGTACGATCGTGGTTTGTCTCTTGCACGGGCACAGCGTTGCTGTGCCCCTACTTGCGCTGGCGTAAAACTCTGCGGCACAAGCAAAATCGGTCCCAGCCATGTCCATAAATCTCTGGTCCAACGCCGAACATTCCCGGGACTACCTGCAACGCGCCGACACCATTCCCCACCGCCGCGAAGGCGAAGCCACACTCCTCGAATTCTTACCAGCGCGCATCGATCGTTTTCTGGATATTGGCAGCGGCGCAGGCCGCCTGCTCTCGCTGGTGAAGCACGCCCGCCCAACGGCAAGCTGCGTAGCATTGGATTTTTCCCCAGCAATGCTGGAAGAATTGCAAAATCAATTCGCCGCGGACAAGAACATTGAGATCGTCGCTCATGATCTCTCCGACCCGCTCCCAAACCTGGGCGCGTTCGACGCCGCAGTCTCCAGCTTCGCCATCCATCACGTGCGCACGAGCGAAAACGAACTCTCTACTCCGAAATCTTCGATCTGCTGAATCCCGGTGGGGTTTTCCTGAACCTGGAGCACGTAGCGTCGCCCAGCGCAAACCTCCATCGGCAATTTCTAGCCACCATGGACCTCACGCCGGAAACCGAAGACCCCTCCAACAAGCTGCTCGATCTCGAAGTGCAACTGGCATGGCTCCGCCAAATCGGTTTCACGGATGTAGATTGCCACTGGAAATGGCGCGAACTAGCCCTGCTAGCGGGCGCCAAGCCGATCGGATCGGTGGAGCGGTAGCTCAAGAAACTTGGTAGCGCCACCGGCGACCAGTTCCGACAGTTTTCGGCGGAATCGCACTGGATTAACGCACTTCAGTTCGCAGGCGACGCCGGCTTCGGCGGTGCTTTTGTCGAGGCCGCAAACTTGGACATCATCTCTTCCATGATCTTCTGGAGCCGGTCCGGATGCTGAATCGCGCCCAGAAAGAAAACACGCATATCGAAGGGGAAGCCTCCAAATTCACGAAACGCAGCGGGAAGTGGAGGGCCACCCAAGCCGCCGGCCGGAGGAATCGGATCGGGAAGATGGACGGCGTACATGCTGCCGCCTGCAAGCACTTGATGCGGATACTGCATCAGCCACACGCAGTTGTGACCGTCCATCAACATGCTCGCAGAGACTACCACCCACTGCCCGTCGTCGGAGGCGGTGGGCGTCTGGCAATTCCAGATTTCTGCCTGTGGAACGGTGACGGTGGGATCGCTGAACCCGTACTCATCCAACGCAATCCTATGCAGGCCGTTCTGCTCGGCAAATTTCCTCACTTCCGAAAGCGACTGATTCCAGTCGAGATTGGAATCGTTAACCAGCGTGTAGGCTGGCCGCCCGAAACCGAATGCGTTGATGTACGGAAAGTAGTAGGGGTACGCACGCACCGCAGTGAAAAGGCAACTTAGAGCCAGCGCTCCCGCCGTCGCCCCTGCCAGCCTTCCCGCCGCCGGAGCGGATCGCCACAACCTCTCTATCATGCGGGGTAGCGCAGCCAACACCACGATGAGCAGAACCAAAGGAACCGTGAAATGCCGGATGCTGATGGTCAGGCGGCTCGCCAAGCAAAACCCGGTAAACACAATCAGCGATACCCACAGGACGCGCCAGTGAATCGCAAACTTAGGAGATATCGCTGTAAATTCCTGCTCGCGCCGCTTCGTTCCGAGCCCTAGTCCGAGCGCCAGCGCCAGCAATGCCAGAAAGCCCAGCGCAGACTTCAGCACGAAAACAATCGGAAAGTAGAACCACTCGCCGTGTGGATATACACGGCCCAGAAGAAACGTCGGCCGACTCCCGGTAACCAAGACCAGGAGGACCCCTCGCAAGTACAACCAGGGGGGCATCAGCAGCCGGCGTAACGGAACCACGGCCGTGCCATGGCCGAGGCGGTTGAGTACCTCGGTCGATTCATGCAGCGACAAGACGAAATAAATCACGTAGACGGCAACAGCCGCCCATAGGATGCCTTGAAGAGTGAATCGCCAGCGGAGCCGGCGCCAAACCCGGAGCTCAGGTTTGTCAACGGGCTGCCCGGGCACGGCGCGCCAACGCGTGCTTAAAGCAAATGCAACGAACGCGAACAACAAAATGCCCGCGGTAAATTTCGAGAGCAGCGCGCCTGCCAGAGCGAGCGCGAACAGCATCGCGTTTTTACGGCTGGGCTCGCGCCACACTTCGGCAAAGCGCCACAGGGTCACTAAAGAAAACAGCGTGACGCCGACGTCGGTATGCACCAACGGGCCGAACGCGAGAAACGCGGGCGTGCTGACGAAAACGCATAGGCACAGCAATCCCGCCCAGTCTCCTCCAAGCCGCCGCGCAAAGGCGAACACCGTCCAGCCCAGCGCCAGCGTGAGCAGCAGCATGGGAATGCGGGCCCAGCGCAGCACGGTGACTGGGTCGTTCCACCTGTCCAGCACCCATTCGCCGAAAACCCACTGTCCCATGTACGCGGGGAAAAATGTGTCGCTGAAGGTCCACGAAATATGAGAATAATCTGCGCGCGTGCCGCGCAAAACCAAGGGCAGCGCCGCCAGCACTTTGCACAACGGCGGGTGTTCCTCATTCAGCCGTAGATCCAGCTTTTGCAGATAACTTAAGCCAGCGCCGATGTGCGCCACTTCATCGACGGTCACGGACTCGTGCCACGCAGCCCCGCCGGCCATCACCGCCATCAACGCCAAGAGCAGCGCGGCGACGAGAGAAGTGAGAGTGCTGTAGGTATTCCTATCCTCCACGGATGGACTCCATCTCGATCAAAAAGTTTTACGACGTGAGAAAATGGAAGGCGAGACTCTCCTCTTTTTTTGCAGCCCGCCTTCCGGCTTGGCCTACTTAGGTTTTAAGGTGTCTTGCGACCGTCGTTAGAGGGGTCGCGGCCGTCTCCGCTATCTCGGAGCGCGGCGTTCCGCCTGCTCGCTGCCGAGCGCTCGTTCGCCCGCGGGCGTGGTGATGACCGTATCGGGCAAGCGAATCGCGGCATACGCAAACGCGGCAATCGCGGCCCCGATCAGCGGCGCGACAATGAATAACCACAATTGCTGCAGCGCCCAGCCTTGCACGAACAACGCCGGGCCAATGCTGCGCGCGGGATTCACAGACAAATTCGTGATGGGAATTCCGACCAGGTGAATCAGCGTCAACACCAGCCCGATGGCCAGGCCCGCAAATCCGACCGGCGCTTTCACATCCGTCGCGCCAAGCACGGTGACCACCAGAAACATGGTGAGTATGATTTCGGCGATAAGCGCCGCCACCATCGAGTATTGTCCCGGCGAGTGGAGTCCATAGCCGTTTGCTCCCAGACCGCCCGCGGCAACGTCGTAACCACCGGCCACGCCGCTGGCGATCAACAAAATCAATGCCGACGCCGCAATCGCGCCGAAAATCTGCGCCACGACGTACATCAGTGCGTCCTTCGCGCCGATTCTTTTCGCCAGCAGCACACCCAGCGTCACCGCGGGATTGATGTGACACCCGGAAATCGGCCCGATGGTGTACACCATCGCCAGCAGCGCCAAGCCGAAGGCGAACGCCACGCCTACAAATCCGATGTGGCCGCCGGCCAGCACCGCACTGCCGACTCCGCCAAACACCAGCACAAAGGTCCCAAGAAATTCCGCAAGATATTTTTGCATGCGAAGACCTCCCGCTCTGAGAGCACGCGGAGTATACATCGCATGAGGAATGTGTTTTGACGATTATTTGTGCGCGCCCGCTCTCATCCCGAAAGATGCGATCATCGCTCGTGCCGGGGCATTCACGAACGCGTAGACTCTTAGATCGGTTGGGCTCAAATTTCCTTTTTGGATTCTGAATTCGTCCTATGGAGGCCCTTTGATGTCTAGCCGGCCAGGCCCCGCATCTCGCATCGTGAACGGCCTTCCTTTTTTCCGGAGCTTGCGGCCCTTTCGGTGGCCGGAGGTAACGAAGAATCTCATCGCGGGACTTACGCTGGCGGCCATGAACGTCCCGCAGTCGCTGGGCTACACCAAGATTGCCGGCACGCCGGTCATCACCGGCCTGTACACACTGTTGCTTCCTCTGGTCGCGTTCTCCGTTTTTGGTTCTTCGCGCTATCTCGTGGTGGCCGCCGATTCTGCTACCGCGGCCATACTTGCGAGCGGCCTGGCCGGCTTGGCGCCCATTGCCAGCGCACGGTACGTAGCTCTGGCGGTCTTAGTGGCCCTGTTGACCGGCGTTTTTCTACTGCTCGCTCGATTCTTCAAGCTCGGCTTCCTGGCGGATTTTCTGTCTCAGACGGTTCTCGTCGGCTTTCTCACCGGCGTCGGTTTTCAAGTCGGCATCGCGGTGCTTGGCGAAATGCTTGGCCTCGACGTCCACAGCCGCCGCACTCCCAGCCAATTTCTGGAAGTGCTTCGGTCATTGCCACGCGCTCATCTCCTCACGGTGGAGATTTCATTGGCGGTTGTAGCCTGTATCCTCTTGTTCCGACTCATTGCCCCCAGGTTGCCCGGGGCCCTGTTTGCGGTTGCCGGAGCAGTCGCGGCCAGCGCGATTTTTCACTGGAGCCAGTCGGGCGTCGCGGTTCTCGGCCCGGTGCCCGGCGGCCTTCCTCACTTGGGTTTGCCCGATCTGAGCTGGAGAGACGTGGAAACGCTGCTTCCTGTGGCGGGTTCTTGTTTTGTCATGGTGGTTACACAGAGCGCCGCTACATCGCGCGCCTACGCCACTCGCCATAATCAGCAACTCGACGAGGACGCCGACCTTGCCGGCCTCTCCGCCGCCAACGCCGCCGCGGCTTTCAGCGGCACCTTCGTGGTGAACGGCAGCCCGACACAGACGGCCATGGTCGAAAGTTCCGGCGGCACAAACCAAGTGGCGCACCTGACCACCGCCGCTGTCGTTGCGCTGGTCCTCCTTTTTCTCACCGGTCCGCTGAGGTTTCTTCCTCAGTGTGTTCTTGGGGCGGTGGTATTCACGATCGCGGTGCGTCTCATCGATGTACGCGGCCTCGCGGCCATCCGCCGGGAGAGCCCTGGGGAGTTCGCGCTGGCCGTGACGACCGCGGTGGTTGTGGTATTCGTTGGCGTGGAACAGGGCATTGTCCTGGCCATGTCGTTGTCGTTGTTCCGCATCGTTCGCCATAGCTACCATCCGCACACAGCGGTGCTTGAGCAGGCTCCTGACGGAATCTGGCAGTTAGATCCGGTCGTTCCCGGCGCCATCAGCCAGCCCGGCGTGGTCATCTACAGGTTCGGCGCGCCGCTCTTCTACGCCAACGCCAATCGTTTTTCCGAGGAAGTGCGCATGCTGGCCGCTTCGGCGGCGTCGCCGTTGCGCTGGTTGATCGTCGACGCCGGAGCCATCACAAACGTGGATTTCACGGCTGCCCGTGTCGTGCGTGAAGTCCAGAAAGACCTCTCCACTCACGGTACAGGCCTGGTCTTCGCTCACGTCCAGTCGGATCTCAAGCCTGATCTGGACCGTCACCACCTGACCGAAGACATTGGCCCCAAGCGCATTTTTGACAGCTTGCACGACGCCCTCGCCGCTCTTCGGAACATCTCGCCCTCAAGTCCGGCGGCGGATTCTCACGCGCCAACTCCTAGCTAGGCCGACGATCGGAAATTGGTTCACCATCCACGCGCCTCATCACCTCCTGGCCGCCTTTCCAACGATTGTGGTCGGATGTATGCTCCCATGTCTTGTCTATCCATTGCGTTTCGCGAGGGGACGTCCTGATGCGCAGATTTTTTCTGGTCATAATTTCACTGGCGGCGTTTTCGCCGCTGGCTGGTGCCGCGCCTGGGGCTGTGCGCTGCGGGCAACTTCTGGATGTGCGGACGGGGCGGCTGCTGAAGGATCAAGTCATTGTGTACGACGCCAGCGGCGTCATCACCGCCGTGGGTCCGGCGAGTTCGCCGTTTTCCGCGGGAAGCGCGACGACCGTCGACTTGCCATCGGCTACGTGTCTGCCGGGTTTGATCGACGTGCACACCCACCTGACGGGCGACCCTTCTTCGAGCGGCTACGAAGGTCTTGGCATTTCTGTCCCGCGCGAAGCAATTACGGGAGCGAAGAACGCGCGGATTACGGTGCACGCCGGCTTCACCACCGTGCGCAACGTCGGCGCTAGCAACTACACCGACGTGGCGCTGCGCGATGGCATCAACGCCGGCGACGTCGAAGGGCCGCGCATGTTCGTCTCCGGCCCGCCGCTCGGCATTACTGGCGGGCATTGCGACAACAATCTTCTTCCGTTTGAGTTTCACTTCAAGGAAAGCGGCGTCGCCGATGGGCCTTGGGCAGCACGTGCCAAGGTTCGCGAAACCATCAAGTACGGCGCCGACTTGATTAAGGTCTGTGCCTCGGGCGGCGTCTTGAGCAAAGGCGATCAGCCCGGAACGCCGCAATACACCCTCGAAGAGCTGACCGCGATCGCCGAGGAGGCGCATAAGCTGGGACGGAAAGTGGCGGCGCACGCGCACGGAACGCAATCGATCAAGGACGCGATCCGCGCGGGCATTGATTCCATCGAGCACAGCAGCCTGATCGACGACGAAGGCATCGCGCTGGCAAAGGAGCACGGGACTTACCTCGTCTTCGATATTTATAACGACGACTTCATTCTGCAAGAAGGCGCGAAAGCGGGCATGCTGCCCGAATCGATCGAGAAAGAAAAGAAGGTCGGCCGGCTGCAGCGGGAAAATTTCCGCCATGCCTGGCAATCCGGAGTCACCAAGATGGCTTTCGGCACCGACGCCGGCGTGTATCCCCACGGCGACAACGCGAGGCAATTTGGGAAAATGGTCGAGTGGGGCATGAAGCCGATCGATGCGATTCAGGCGGCGACGATCAAGGCCGCGGACCTGATCGGCCAGCCGGACAAGATCGGAGCGATCGAGACCGGGCACTACGCCGACATCATCGCGGTGGCGGGCGATCCGACGTCGGACGTTCGGATTCTGGAATCCGTCAAGTTCGTGATGAAGGGCGGAGCGGTGGTGCGCAACGACTTTGCGAAGTGACGGACTCGATTGGTTGGTTGATGCTCCGCCTGCGATCGCGACCTGACGGCGATTTGAGGTCGCCGGAGCACAGACCCTTCGAGGCTCAGGGTGAACAGGAGTGGCTGCGCTACTCGCTACTGCTGGCTCTTCGCGTTTCCGAGGACTTCAAAGACGCCAGCAGGATGCCCTTCGGGGCGCAGGATAAACTGGCGCTACCAATTGCGCATCACACGAACGAAGCCCGCCAAGTACAATCACAACATGTCTGCTCAATTGCCGATTGATCATCGCGCGGCGCTGGTGGCACTTATGGGGCTTCTGGTTGCGGCGGGGGTACCGCTGGCTTTTGGCTGGGCGCGACTGCTTCCGGAAGAACCTCCGCCATTTCCGATCGAACCGGGCTCCTTTCCGTCTGTCGATGAGGAAGTGACGCAAGAGCCGTCCAGCAAACCGGGGTGGGGGCCCACTCTTTCGATCATCTTGCTAGGATGTCTCACTTTAGCCTACGTGATCCGGTTCCCCGGCTTTCCGAGTGCGAGGCTGGCGCGCTGGTTGGGCGGCATGGTTTCGGGCTCGACGGAACGTCGGCTGTTTGTTTCCGCGAATGTCGTTGTGCCGCTTGTAGGCGTGGCTGCCGGGGTCTACGCGGCGTTTCGTCCTGGCTCGCTTCGTATCCCCCTGCTTGCCGCCGCGGTTCTCGTCCTGCTTCTGTGGTTTCTGGCGCCGATGCTTCAATTGGCGGTGCTGGGAGGGTCTTAGCAGCCGCGAGACGCGTTGGCCATGGCTAAAATTGTGTGAAGCAAGGACGGACGCGTCCGTCCTTGCTTCCGGAGCTTCTCACGGGATAAGGGCCTATCGATTCAAGTGATTACGTCTGTTTGGGGCGATTTCGATGATTTTGCAAGCTTGTGAAAACTGAGGACTTAAGGATCGGCATGGCTAGCACGATCTTGCGCTTCCGTCACCTGATCGATCTACGCAAAAAAGCAAAAACAGCGCCGGCTTGGCCGACGCTGTTGGTCACAGTTGTGAATGAGACAAGTATAGCAGATAAGCAAAATAAGTCAAGGGTTATTTTTGGGGGTCGCTTGTTCGAACGTCTGCTGCCAAAAAGGGTTTCGGCCTGACGACCGGATCTCAGTGATTCGGTTTCCGAAGCACTGCTTCCTGGCGAACGATCTAGTGCGAAGCCGGCAGGATGCCCTTCGCGGGCTCAGGATAAACCGGCGCTACCAGTTGGTTGTGTTTTCAGGCGGTTGCGGCTTTAACTTGGCCTAGCGCCGCTGCCACTTCCTTTACGTCGGGGACGACGGGGATGTCGTAGTTCTTGAACCAGGCGATGTTGCCGGCTTTATTGACGATGGCGATGGCGCGGCCGGTGATGCCTTTGTCGGCCAGATAGACGCCGTATTTTTCGCTGGCCGCGCCCTTGGGATGAAAATCGGCGAGCAGCGAATACTTGATGCCCATCTTGTCCGCGTAGGCCTTGTGCGACCAAACGCTGTCGACGCTGACGCCCAACACTTCCGCGTCCAGCGTTTCGAATGACTTCATCTCGTTCACGAAGCAGACGTGCTCGTTCGTGCAGGTCGGACTCCAGTCCAGCGGATACCAAACCAAAACGACATTTTTCTTGCCGGCAAAATCCGACAACTTCACATCCTTTTTGTCCTGATTTTGCAGGGTGAAATCCGGCGCTTTCTGTCCTACTGAAATGCTCATCGTCCATCCTCCATCGTTCTCAAGTTCCTTGGCAGTTTATCAATTCTGGTTGGTGCGGCCAAATGTGCTAGAAACTTCAAGAGATTTAACACAGAAGGCACGGAGGGCGGAGCATAGAGGGCACGGAGAGTTTTGGTGGAGGGGAACTCGAGGTGAGTTGTGTACTCTTTGTCTAAAGGCGTTTCTGTCCGGGCGGGCGGAGAGTACACTTGGAGCAAGGAGTTCGCCATGGCCGCCGAACCGCGTCGCGCACCAATGATGTCGCTGCAACAACTCGTCGCGAATTATCGCATCCTGGCCAGCGAATTCGGCCTGCCGGTCGCGCTCTCCGCTTTCGGGCTGACACCCGCAGAAACCGAGCGGCTATTCTCGAGCTACGACGAGGACTACCACATCAGCCGCTTCTTCCACTTTTCGGAAGCTTCCGGCGCGCAATACTCGATCAATGGCGTGATGTGCACCCACGTTGGAATCGACCCTGAAATCGAAACTATTCTCTGAGATTGAGTTTGGAAATACCGGATGGTTGGTTGCCCTCGCGCGGGCACGGCCGTGCCGTGCCCCTACAGCGGAAGCTTAGGACAAGGGTTCGGAAACGTCGGAGCGGATGGTTGCCCAAGTGCGGGCACGGCCGTGCCGTGCCCCTACGACGGACGGCTCAACTCGAAAAGTTAGCGGGCGACGCCGGCGGCGCTGCCCAGGCGGGCTGACAACTTGTCGTGCTCGTCGCGAATTGCGCGAGGAAGACGGTCGCCAAATTTCTGAAGAAAATCCTTGCTGTCGATCAGCTCCTGCTCCCAGTCTTCCGGATCCACGCGCAACAATTCGTCGACCGCGCCGCGCGAAATATTCAAGCCGTCCAGGGAAAGCGCGTTGCGCGCGGGCACATACCCGATCGGAGTTTCCTGAGCACCGCCGCGACCCTCGACGCGCTCCAAAATCCATTTCAACACGCGCACATTGTCGCCGAATCCCGGCCACAGGAATTTTCCATCCGCGCCCTTGCGGAACCAATTCACGTGGAAAATCTTTGGGGGATGCGGGATGCGCTTGCCCATCTCCAGCCAATGCCGGAAATAATCGGCCATGTTGTAGCCGCAGAAGGGAAGCATGGCCATGGGATCGCGCCGCACGATGCCCACATTTCCGGTGGCTGCGGCAGTTGTTTCGCTGGCCATGGTGGCGCCCACGAACACGCCGTGCTGCCAATCGAATGCCTCGTACACCAACGGAGCCACTCGCGCCCGCCGCCCGCCAAAAATAAACGCCGAGATCGGCACGCCCTCGGGAGTCTCCCACTTGGGCGAAATACTGGGTGACTGGTGCGCGGGCACGGTATACCGCGAATTCGGATGTGCCGCGGCGCCCTTCGAAGAATCCCAGGCCTCATTTTTCCAATTGATCAAGCCGCTCGGCGGCGCGCCGCCGATGCCTTCCCACCAGGGCTCGCGTTCCGGAGTCATGGCCACATTTGTGAAGATGGTGTTCTTATGCAGCGCCTCCATCACGTTCCGGTTGGTGGTCATGCCGGTACCCGGCGCCACGCCAAAGAATCCCGCTTCGGGATTGATGGCGTGCAAATATCCGTCGTCGCCAATCTTCATCCAGGCGATGTCGTCGCCCACGGTCCAGACGCGATAGCCTTGGCTTTCCAGCGCGGAAACCATCATCGCCAGGTTTGTTTTCCCGCAGGCGCTTGGGAACGCCGCGCCCATGTAGGTTACTTTGCCGTCCGGCGATTCCAGGCCCAGGATCAGCATGTGCTCGGCCATCCAACCCTGTTCCCGCGCCATCACGCTGGCGATGCGCAGCGCAAAACACTTCTTGCCCAGCAGCGCGTTCCCGCCGTACCCCGACCCGACGCTCCAAATCAGTCTTTCTTCCGGGAAGTGCGCGATATAACGTCGCGTCGGATCCAGGTCGCCCAGCGAGTGCAACCCCGGCACAAAGTCGCGCGAGCTTCCAATGCGGTCCAGCGCCACTTTTCCCACGCGCGCCATGATGCGCATATTCGCCACGACGTACGGACTATCGGTGACTTCCACGCCGGCTTTGCTGATCGGCGAATCCACGGGACCCATGATGTACGGCACCACGTACATGGTTCGCCCGCGCATCGCTCCATCCAGCAGCGCACCTACTTTGTATTTCGCCGCGTCGGGATCCATCCAGTTATTTGTGGGGCCGGCGTCATCTTTGGTGCGCGAACAGATGAAGGTCAGATGCTCGGTGCGGGCAACATCATTGGGGCTGCTGCGGTGCAGGTAACAATTGGGAAAAGTCTTCTCGTTCAGCGCGTTTGAGTCCGAATCCCGCAACATTTCGGCGACAATGCGCTGGTTCTCGGCCTCGGAACCGTCGCAATACACGACTCGGTCGGGCTTGGTGAGCCGTGCCGCTTCCTCCACCCACATTTCCAGTGGCGTTGCCAATCGCTCCTCTTTTTCCAAACCTCAAACGAGCTCGTTGTTCGGAGCCCATCGCCTAGAGGTTAACCGCAGGTTTTTGGCGGGAAACGTCCCTACCCGAGACGTCCAAGCTTAAAGTTTATGTTACCGTCCTCAACCCGCGCAAGATGGCGGGTTCCTGCAGGTTCGTAAATCGCGGGCCTGTAGGTTGGCCCGCAGGCCTCCGGTGCGCTGGCGTACGTCTTGGAGCTATGTCCGCAGACCCGTGTACTTTTCGCTCTTCGCCTCCAATTCGCCTTGTCAGACCGGGTTTTGCCTACTAACCTTGGTGAAACCTGCACACCTGCAGCTGCGTAAACCCAACTAAGGAGCGGCAATGGCTACCTCGGTCTGGAAGGGCTATCTCACCTTCGGCTTGATCTCCATCCCGATTCGTTTGTTCTCCGCGGCCCGCACCGAGCGCATCAGCCTCAACCAGCTGCACAACGTGTGCAAGACGCGCATTCGCATGCCGCTCTACTGCCCGCACTGCGAGAAACAGGTGCCGCGCAACGAGATCATCAAGGGTTACGAGTACGAGAAGGACCAATACGTCCTGTTCAATGAAGAGGAGTTGGACAAGATCGAGCCGCAATCCGCCCGCTCCATGGAAATCCTGGAATTTGTGAAGGTTGACGAGATCGACCCGCTCTATTACGACGCCTCTTATTATGTTACGCCGGAAGACGAGGGCAAGAAGGCTTACCAGCTTTTGCTCGCGGCCATGGAGGAATCGGGTTACGCCGCCATCGCCAAGCTCACCATGCACCAGCGCGAACACATTGTAGTGGTCCGGCCGCGCGCGAACGGCATGACGCTCCACACGATGTACTACACCAACGAAATCCGCGAGGTCGCCGAGTACGGCCAGAGCGACAAGTCCGCCGAGCCCAAGCCGGCCGAGAAAAAGTTGGCAGAGCAATTAATCGAAAGCCTGGCCGCGAAATTCGAGCCCGAAAAATACAAGGATCAATATCAAGAAAGCATGCGCGGGCTGATTGAGGCCAAACAGGCGGGCCAGGAAGTCGCCGAAGCGCCGCATCCCAAGCTGGCTCCCGTGATCGACCTGATGGAAGCGCTCAAGAAGAGCATCGCGGAGAAGCAGCCCGCGGCTGCTACCAGCGGCCGGAAGCCCCCGGTTCGCGCTGTGCCTGCTGCCGCGGAGCAGGCGCCTACGAAGCGCGCCAAAAAGTCGGTCGGCTAGAGCTAGGCGGCGTCTGCGTCACGTCTATGCGCCGGAAGGGACGCGCCTGCCTGCCGCAGGCGGGCTAAAGCGCGCCCCTACATTAGACTGGCGATTCCGTCTTGTGCATTCCTCCCGTAAGAGGGCCATTCTAAGTGGTCCATCTGTCGGCGCTTTGCATCAACTCTCGCGGCGTGGTACATGTACCGAAGGGCGGAGTCCGCGTGGCCCTGCGGGTTTTTCCTCGAAACCTGCAAAGCAGTTCACGGCTTCTCTCTGTCCTTTCCGAGCGATGTTCCTTCGCTCGTGAGAATGCGAGTTCGTTTTTTCCGATGGGCACCACCGATCGATTCACTCGCCGCGAGTTCCAGCGAATCCTGGACGTCACGGACAAACAGCTCGCCTATTGGGAGAAGTTGCGCCTGCTTCCGCCGCGCAAAAACGGCGCCGATAAATCGTACGATTTCCGCGACCTGATCACCCTGCGCACCGCCAAGCAGCTGATCGAAAAGGGCGTTACCGCCAACCGGCTGCGGCGTTCGCTGGTGGCGCTCAACCAGAAGCTTTCCGAGGTTGCGGCGCCACTCACCGAGTTGCGTATTCTGGTTAACGGGCGTGACGTGATCGTCGAGCATCGCGGCGCTCACCTTGAACCGATCTCCGGGCAGTTCGTGCTCAATTTCGATACGCGGGAGCTGCGCGACAAAGTCCGCTTCATGCCGGAGCGGAATGCCGACGACTGGTTCGCGCTGGCGCTGCAGTACGAAGCCGACCCTGACGCGCGGTCACAGGCCATCGACGCTTACCGCCGGGTGCTCACCGCGAGCCCCACGCACGTCGATGCGCTGATCAACCTCGGCATGCTTTCCTATGAGGTCGGCGACTTCGAGAATGCCGCGAGCTGCTTCCTGCGCGCCGTCAACATCGACGCGAACAACGCCGTGGCCCACTTCAACCTGGGCAGCGTTCTGGACGAACTGGGCCAGCTCGAACCCGCCCGGCAGCACCTACGCATCGCCGTTCGCCTGGACCCGCACTACGCCGACGCGCACTACAACCTGGCCTTCGTCTGCGACAAACTGGGCTCCAGCATGGAAGCGCGGCAGCACTGGCAGCAGTACATCCACCTGGATCCGTCCAGCCCATGGTGTGACTACGCCCGCCAACGCCTTGCCGCGCCGCTGCCCAAGTAGTGCAGCGACGCCATCTAGAAGGACACATCAATAAAGAGGGGAACTGGCAAGATCTTCGTGTGTGGGCTCGCCCAGTACTGCTCTCGAACATGCTGTCTGGCAATGAAGGTTGTCCTCCACGGGTCCATCGGCGTTATAAAGCGGGGCGAGATAGATGCCGTGACGTGCGGCAATTGACTCCATCGTTTCGACTCGTTCTGGAGTGATGAAGCCTCTTCCCTGAGAGAAGGGTTCGAAGCGGCGTTCCAGAGCGAGAGCCATGCCTTCGAGGAGGCATCCGTGGACAACATCCGGGAACGGATGGCGGTTCAGAATTCCATGAAAATCCGGCACGAACTTCATTCCACCGGTGATCTGTCCCAAGCCTCCGAAGAAAATTCTGGCATCGGGCATTTCCGCATTTGGGGAGAGATTTTTCGGGTAGCCGGCATCGCAAACGATGGCGTCTGGGGCGATGCGGTGCGGCAGAAGGGAAGGGGACGCGAGACTGGCGGCGCAGATTGCGATGTCGGCCGCCGTGGAGAATTGCTGGAGATTGGTCGCGACCTCCACCTGAATTCCATCGGCTTTCAATTCGGTGGCGAGTTTGCGAAGTCGCTCTGCGTTGCGTGCGCTGAGCAGCACGCGTTTCACGAGAGGTGCCAAACAACGGGCACAGCCGGAGCCGACATCTCCGGTGGCTCCCACGATGAGGAGAGTTGAAGTGCGGAGACTCCGGCCTTCGAGATCGCACATCTTCTGGATGCCCTGAACGATGAAAGCAACGGTCAACGTATTGCCTGTCGTGAAGACGGTGTCGCGTCTTTGCGGCAGTTGATCAAAGTTGCCCTCGATCAGGATGGAGCTGAAGCCGCCGAGACTCACGATTTTCGCTCCGGCTTTGATCGCGCAGGCCGCCGCGCCGCGAACGCGGGCGATGTTCTCGTGCACGTAGGCGGCTTCCAGATGGTCGGGAGGAATGAAGGAGTCAATGTAGACGCCGCGGGCGTTTGCGCCGGCGGTCGATCTGATGTCTACGTGGCAGACGGCTCTGGGTGGAATCCAGGGAAGGATGTCCTTGATCTCGTCGTCGGGCAGAGGCGTACGCTGCGGACCGCGCAGGACCGCAAGCACGTCCGCAGCCGCTCGCCAACTTTCCTGATGACCGATCAAAGCGAAATCGACATCCATGTCCGCCCTCGCGTGGCTACACCGGCAACTGCGTCACCCATTCGAGTGTCACTTCACCGGGTATTCCGAGCATGTCCAGCGTCTTCAGATATTGTTGCAGCGACGCTCCGCGGAGTTCGGCGGCCGACAAGCGGACGTCGAACAGCGATGGCTTCACGCAACTGGCGTGGCACACTTCGCAGTGTCCGTCCTTGCATTCCTTCGCGAGCATCTGTGCGAGGGTGGTCATTACATCCAGATGCAGCCGGTGGACCTTGTCGTCGAAGCGCTGCGCGTCCAAGGCGCGCTCCGCCCTGAGAATCGACATGGCGTGATCGACGTGGTCTTCTTCCTCTGCGGCGATACGGGCAAACGTCTGGCCCAGGCTTCCTGGCGCCACCTTGCCGACGCGTGAATAGCTGGCGACAGCGAAGGATTCCAGCATGATTTCCTGGACGATCAGGCAGGCGATGAAATCGCGCTCGGCGATGCAGCGGAGGAAGGCTTCGCGGAGGCGCTGCCAGTGTTTGGCGTCTACGTTGTTGAGGACGTCCACGCCGATCTTGCGGCCCTCGGCTGCGAACGACGCGGCGTGGCCGCGCTCACCCTCCGCATGCTCCAAGGCGTCGGCTACTTCCGCGGGATCGTCGCAGATCTCCGATAGCGAGGCGTAGTTCATGGCGGCGAGTAGTTCGCCGGTCATGGCTTGGGCGAGGATGTCTTGCCAGATCGGAGCACTGGTTGAGAGAGATGTACATGCCATCGGTGAGGCGTTCACATCGAGAAGTGGTTCCATGTTTCCTCCTGAAGGTCGAATTGGATTTACGGCTGTGTTTCTGGTCGATTTTCCTTGCTCAGTATTGAATAAAGATTGCGTGCGCATCAGATCGGCTCTCGATAACGGCGTAGACGTACCGCTGCAGCGATGAATACCGCGGCGAATGCCAGCCCTACCCAGAGTCCCGTGCTGCTCAGGAATTTCCCCGGAGTGATTTGTGCCAGCGGAATAAAATGCGGATCGATCGGCGTGCCATCCGGCGTATGAAAGGAGAAAGCGTCCATAGCGAATCCATACAGGCGGTCTTTCAGCAACGAGCCGAAATGCGAAGTGCGGAACGCAATCCTTTCAAAGAGGCCGATCGCCAGGAGCGGGAACACGGCCCAAAGAAAGGTTGCGCGCCGCGCCCACCCGGAGACCAGCAGCAGCCACCCGTAGAGTGGCGCATGCCAGAGCGCCATCACCGTCAAACCGTAGAACAGCACCAAATCCATTTGGAACAACGGCAACTGGCTCCACATGGTCGCGACACTCCTGCCGCTCATCAGCAGGACCCCGGTATTCAACACCAACATGATCAGGTGCAGGATGACGGTGACCCCGAAGACCACTACCGGCAGAACCACCAGAGGAATACTCGCCTTTGCGATTACGATTGTAAGATCGGAAACCGGTAGCGACTTCCAGAACAGGATGCTGCGGTCGCGACGCTCACCGTACAGTGCGTCCAGCGAGTAGAACACGGCGACGATGAACCCAGTCAGGATCAGGACCCATGCAGCGTGAGCGTATGGCATGGCTCCCATGATTTGCTGATGCGCGGCGTCCGGCGCCGCCTGTGCATGCTTGCTGTGCGACACGCCCATCAGGCCGATCAAGAAACCCAGCAGCCCGACGGCGGCGACGCCCAGCGGCGCAATATAGATGGAACGGTTCTCCCAAAGTTCGCGGCGGATGGACCAGTACAGAGGCCGAGTGGGGGATAGGGCCGCGGGCGCGAGGCGCTGCGAATCGAGGGAGCCGGGCACGGCGTTTGACGGAGTCGTCATTGAGCCGCTCCTTGCGCCGCGCCGCTGGGATTGCCCATTACCGCAACAAACAAGTCGGCGATGCTGGGCGTGCGCACGTCGCCAAGCGCAGCGAGTTGCTGACGATCGACACGATCGAATAGCAGCAGGCTGCGACCCAGCACCTGGCGCTCGTGAATGGGCTTGAGCGCGCGTGCCGCGGCGAGCTGTTCGGGAAGCACCATCACTTCCAGATAGCGCGACTCGAATTCTTCCATGCTGCAACTGAGCACGATGCGGCCCCGGTTGATGAACATGAGATCGGTGAGCACGTCCTGGATTTCCTCCACTTGATGGGTGGTCACCACGATGGTGCGGCTGCGATCGAAATAATCGTTCAGCAGGGAATCGTAGAATTGCTTGCGATAGAGAATGTCGAGGCCAAGCGTCGGCTCGTCGAGGACCAGCAATTTGGCGTCGATAGCCATGACGAGGGCGAGGTGCAGCTGCGCAACCATGCCTTTCGACAGTTCCCGGACCTTACTGGAGCGCTTGACCGTAGTCTTCGCCAGAAAACCTTCCGCTTTCGCGCGATCGAATCGCGGATGTACGCCGGCGACGTAGTCGAGCGCCTGCGAAACGCGAATCCAGCGCGGCAGGACGGCGACATCGGCAACGAAGGCGACATCGAGCATGAGCTGATCGCGCTCGGCCCAGGGATCGCGGCCGAGCACCCGCAGTTCCCCCTGATATTGCGTGAGGCCGAGAATGGCGTTGAGCGCGGTGGTCTTGCCCGCGCCATTAGGGCCGATCAGTCCGAGGATGCGGCCTTCTTCGACGCGTAGATCGACACCGTCCACGGCGACGGTCGGGCCGAAGGCCTTGCGGAGATTGCGTGCTTCTATCACGGTCATGGCTTGGGCGGCTCCTCTTCGGTATTGGGAGATGAGGTATTGGGGGACGGGCGGGTGGCGGCATCCACCAATTCTTGTGGAGTTAGGCCGAGCCGCTGAATGGTGGCGAAGATTCGGGGCCATTGTTCCGCGAGAAACTTCTGGCGTTCGCCCTGCAGCAGCAGAGTGCGGGCGCCCGCATTGATGAACATGCCGCGTCCTCGCTTACTCTCGACCAATTGCTCGTCGACCAATTCCTGGTAGGCCTTCAGAACCGTGAGCGGATTGACCCGATACTCGGCGGCGACGGTGCGCACCGAGGGCAACGGATCGCCTTCCTGGAGCACGCCGTCGAGAATCATGTCGACGACACGATCGCGAAGCTGGCGGTAAATCGGCTGACTGTCGTCCCACTCACGGTCCATCCTGTTATCCAATGAGCCCCTCAGTGAAATACTCGATCGTCATTTCGTGCGCTGCAGGTCGAAGTGCGCGTGGACCGGCTTGTCCCCGGGCGTCATGTACGTCCAGTCCTCGATGTGGTGGCTGGCATCGATCATGGTGAAGACGGCATGGTCCATGTGTCCGTACTGTGTGCTGCCGGAGACATCGAGAAAATCGAATTCCACCGTTTTGCCGTCCGGCGACATCTTGCCCGTCATGCGGGGCCGATTCCCTGCGTCGCAATAATGGGTCAGGAGCAGGCGGTCGCCGTCCAAATAGAGCATGGTGATCGGATCGTCGGGTCTTCCATCGCCCGTCATCTCATGGACCATCGCGTTGCCCATGGAAGTGACGCGAAGCGAGACATGCGCGGCCTTGCCTTCGACTTCGGGTTGCGGCGGGACGGTTTTCACATGGCCTTCCCAGGAACCCGCAAGGGTTTTCAGACTGTCGAAAGACTTTTGCGCGTCCGACTTTGGGGCGTCAGTCTGGGCCAAAGCCACCACGGACAGCAACGTCAGAACAACGGCGGACGACATAAAACGAAGGGATTTCATGTTTCATTCTCCTTAAGCTGCTTAGCGTCTGGGCCGGGCCTCGGTCTGAGTTAGCAGGGGCGAGGAAGTTTGTGCGGCCACTAGTGTTATAGTTAACTACAACACTAAATCAATTGCAAGGGTTATTTTTAACCTAGACGGACGGGAGGGCCGTCGGGGGAAAGCAAAGGCTGCGGAGGTTGTTTCTACGGGTCTGGCGATGGGACCGGATGAAAGAGAGAAAAGATAAAGATAACGTAGACCTGCCTGCAAATGACAGGTCTGCCTTTCTTGGTCTGAAGTCGCTCGTTTGAATGCGGCCGTCGTGACGACGAAAGTGTGGCCTCTGTGTCACGACGAACTGCATACTGGAGTCAAGACTCTGCAGATTCTCGCTGCGAGGTGTCGGGTGAATCCTTTATGGACATGCGGCGCGGAATAGTGTTGAATTGGGTCCGCGCAGAAGTGGTTTTGTCGTCCCCGATTCACTGCCGCGCCAGCGTTTGCGTCTGTAACCTCAGCCAGCTTGCTGAGATCCCCGCAGACAGACGTGATACGCGCGATCCCATACAGGCTGTATTGGACAACTGTGAGTTCCTATCCCAGCATGGGCGCCGGGGTGTCCCTTCGCATTCGGCCGCTACCACGCGGACCGGTACCGAGCGAGAACTATTTCGCTTTCCGCGAAAACCCTTTCAGCCTTACACCGAATCCGCGATTTCTCCACCGCACACGCCAGGCGCACGAGACGCTTAGCCGGCTTACTCGAGGCATTCTGGAACGCAAGGGCTTGATCCTTTTGTCCGGAGAGATTGGCACGGGCAAAACGACCCTGCTGTACTCCGCGCTGCATTTGATGACCGTGAATCCCGCGGTGCACAACAAAATTGGCACCGCGGTGATCGTGCATCCGACCTTGACGCGCGATGAATTTCTAGAGGCGGTGCTGGACGAGTTTGACGTGGAGTGCCCTTCGGCGCGCCGGCAGTGGCGGCTGGAGGCGCTGTTGAACATGTTGCTCGAGGTGCGGCGCAAGGGCGGCGTGGCCGTGCTGGTGATTGACGAAGCGCAGTTGCTTAGCGCGGATTTGCTGGAAGAGGTGAAGTCGCTGCTTAGCCTGCAAACTTCGCACGAGAAGTTGCTGCAGATTGTTTTGTGTGGACAGCCGGAGCTGGAGGGGAAGCTTGAGGGGATGAGTTTGTGGCAGGGAGAGCCATTTGTGGCGGTGCGCTGCAATACGGTGCCGTTGTCGTTGCAGGATACGCACGACTACGTGCAGCACCGGCTGCGGATTGCCGGTGCGCGGTCCGACGCACTGTTTGCGCCTGAGTCCGTGGATGCGGTGCACCTGCATACAAATGGCATTCCGCGGCTGATTAATCTTTTGTGCGCGCAAGCTTTGTCGGTGGCGGCGTCTTATAAGGCGGAATGCGTTTTCCCGTATATGGTGGACCAGGCGGCCGCGGAGATTTGCTCTTGCGCGCTGACGGACATCCCCGGAGCGCCGGACGACCAGTCCGGGACTGGGTTCCCGACTTCGTCGGTGAGGCCTTTGCTCGCTCGGTCATTCCCGACGTCGCGTGTGATTCCTGTGCGTTGCGAAGTCGTGGAAGCGGAGGCGAAAGGGGAACTGGCGAATCCCGAGCCCGCAAAGATCGAACATTTGGATGCTGTGGATTCGAACCCGGCGAATGAAATTTCTTCGGATGTGAGTCCCACGGATCTGGACTCGGTGGGTGGGAGTGAAGTGGGTGCGAATCCGACGGAGGCCAGTCCGTTTGTCGCGTGCGCGATGCATTCGCACCGAGTACCCGCCAGCCCGACGGATGCAGGTGCCATCCGTTCCAACGAAGTCGCGCCAGCGGATGCTCTTTCCGCGGTGCAGGCGGCGCGGAAGAAGCGGCGCGCCTTGCGGCATCATGCCAAGTTCGCACAAGCGGCCAAACGGGCGCATGGGGGCGGACGCGCCGTGATGAAATGCGATTTCGCGCAGGATTCTGCCGCGGCTGCTGGCGGATTTCGTCATCCGGAGTATCGACCGTCGCCGTTTCGGCGGGGACGCGTTCGCAAGGCGCGGCTCGGCTTGTCCGATCTTCGCGAGTTCCAGAAACTTTCGATTGGGCGCATCGTGGCGTCGATGCGGAGTTGGAACCGGTGGCTGAATCGGTGGTGCTCGGAGCATTTCACGAGCAGGAGTTGTGGCAAGCCGCTATTTCAGTTGGGATTGGCGGGGACGCTTTTTCTGGCGCTGGCCCAAGCAATCGTCGTGGGATTTCCGCGGCAACACCTGGCGCATGTCGCCTTCGGGTTTCTGGGATTGCTGTTCATCGATATTTCGTTGGGACTTGGGACCTACCTTTTGCTGATCGAACGCAGACAGCAAACTACAAGCGAAAGATAACTCGGGGAGCTGCCTGGCGCAGGCTAAAGCAGAGGGCACCGAGATTTCCATTTAGCTAAGCGTCGAGCTAGGCGTTGATTTCGCCGCGCTTGGCCAGGTCGCGGATGCGATCGGCGGCGCGGAACGCTAGCGCTTCGATGGTCATCGTTGGCTGGCCGCGACCCGAGGTGACCAGGCTGCTGCCGTCGCAGAGGAAAAGATTTTTTACGTCGTGGGTGCGATGGTCGGAATTAATGACCGAAGTTTTCGGGTCGTTGCCCATGCGACAGGTTCCCAGTAGATGTACGGCGAATTGCTGCTCTTCGATCGGGAACGACCACTTGTTTTGCGCGCCCGCGGCGTCCAGTATCTCGAGCGCCCGAGCGTTCAGGTAAGTCGCTAGCTTCAAATCGTCGGGATGATCTTTGTAGGTCATACGCAACGCCGGCAGGCCCCAGGCGTCTTTCAACTCCGGATCGAGCGAGAAACTGTTGGATTCCAGGGAAAGCGAAGTGCCGTGGGACATTAGTTCCATGGTACGCGTGAAATTGTGAGCGAGCGTGTGTTTGAATTCCTTGCCCCAGGTTGGCGTGCCTGGGGGGAGGCCGCCCATGGCAAAACCGATCGGCGTTATGTCGAAGCGGGCATCGATGCCTCCGCCGCCGTAAAAGCCCACCTTCTGCGGATCCATTTCGTAGAAATCGTGAAGGACGCGGCTTACAGCGAAACCTTTGTAGTCATTCAGCGGCTGCTCGAAGACGCCCACGGATACGGCGGCGCTGTTGAGCATCAGGTATTTGCCGACTAGGCCGCTGGAATTCGCGAGGCCGTTGGGGAATTGTTTGTTGGCCGAGAGCAGCAGCAGGCGCGGAGTTTCAGCGCCGTTTGCGGAAATCACTACGGCTTTGGCTTTCTGGAGATGCACGTTGCGCTGAGCGTCGAAGTACACGGCGCCAGTGGCTCGGCTGTTGGCGTCGAGCTCGATGCGATGGACGTAGGAATTTGGGCGGATCTCGCAGCGGCCGGTTTTCTCGGCCATTCGGATTGCAGACGCGAGCGAGCTGGACTTAGCGCCCACTTCACAGCCGAACGCCAGGCAGAAACCGCAGTTGATGCACGCGCTGCGTCCGGGGCGCGGTTGCGACAGGATGGCCATTGGAGCCGGAAATGGATTCCAGCCAAGCTTGCGCGCAGCTTGTTCGAAAATTACGCCGGACGCTTTGGTAGGCAGCGGCGGCATCGGATAAGGCTTGGACCGCGGCGGGTCGAACGGGCTGGCGCCGGCCAGACCGGAGACGCCGATTTCCCATTCCACTTTGGTGTAGTACGGCTCGAGGTCAGCGTAAGTGATGGGCCAGTCGGTGAAGCCCGTGCCCGCGACGGGGCCGATCTTGGTGCGCTCAACGAAATCGATTTCGTGCAGCCGCCAGAAATTCGCGGTGAAGTGGACGCTCGTGCCGCCGACGAGACGGCCGTACACGAGGGCGCGCTGCGGCTTGGCGGTCTCATTGGGAGTCTTGCGGAAGGTGTTGGGTTGCAGCTTGGGATGGTTGGTTAAGAGATCTTCGTTGAGGATTTTTATTTCGTTGTGGGTGAAATCGGCCTCGGTGAGGTAAGGGCCTTGTTCTAGGACCACCACGCGGAATCCGTTTTCCGACAGTTCCTTGGCGATGATGCCGCCTGCTGCTCCAGAGCCTACGACGACGAAGTCGACTTCGTCGGAGGTTTTGTATTTGGGTTGCTCGGGGGTCATGATTTGGCCTTGTCCGAGGGGCTAGGAGGCTGCCAGCCGGGATAGTTTTTGTCGTAGTAACCGAACGGCGGCTGGAACATGTGCTCGCGCTCGCGGCCGATGACCTTCCAGCCGACGCCGTTAGGATCGCCGCCGGCGTCGGGATCGAGCAGGAAGGCCACGATGGTATGCAGGCGCACGGTATCAAAGAAACCTCGGGCCGCGGCGCGCGGCCGGCGGCGACCCCCCGTGGCATGTTCGTCGAAGGAGTGGAGAATCTGGTCCTGCTGCTCGGGCGATGCCGCAGAAAATTTATCGAGAGCGGGAAAAAGTTCGCGGGTGTGGACCTGCATTTCAGGGAAGCCCTCGCGATACGTCTTCTGATCGTCGACGGCGAACGTCATCAGGGCGCGATCGATGAAATAGACGACGCCGGCTTCGTGGGCGCCGGGTGTTTCGTCTGTGGGAATGATCCGGGCCGTGATCGCGTCGATTTCTTTGGCTTGGTCGGGAGTGAAAAATTCAAGCTTGGTGCTGGCGGAAGATTGCGCGGCGTTGCGGGCGTGGCTGGCGGCGGAGAGAAGCGCGGGCCAATGCGCGGAGAGCCAGACGGCAGTCAGGCTACTACAGGAACGTAGCAGAAAATCGCGACGACTATTGTCAATGGTCATAGATGAAGGCGAACGAACCGGTAGGAAATGTATGCTCCACCTACAGTATGGTCAAGGGAAAACGGCGAATGAAGGATATTCAAAACTCTCATGGTAGAAAGCCGCGCCAAAATGGCTCGCATGCTCGGGAACACAACCAGGAATGAAGTTGTGCGAACTTCGGTTTGTGTCTGGCACGGTTTCAGCCATGCCGTAAGGGCTTTCCTTCGGTCCCGGCTTCAGTTTAATCCCAGAGGACGAAGATCCGCTGCGGTCCGTTTTCGGGCCGCCAAACAGACTCGGGAATGCGGCGGTGCGACAAGAGCTGGTTTGCGGTCTGGAACACCGCTGGTGTACGATTCCGCGTAAACTTAAAAGGCAAAATCATTCCAAAAGTGCCGATTTTTCCGCGGCAGCTGATTTTTTGAGGGAATGGCGCGCGCATGGCTACGCTCACAGGCGGAATCGGAAAGGGAAGCAAGTGGCTGCTCGACAAGATTGTCGGCGCGCTGGCGGCCACTGGCGTCAATCCGAATTTTCTGACCTTTCTGGGTTTAGTGGTTAATTTTGCTGCTGCGGCCATGTTTGCCGTGGGACATTTTTTCACCGGCGCATTGATCATTTTCTTCGCGGGCTTTCTGGATATGCTCGATGGGCAGGTGGCCCGTCGGCAGAATCGCGTGACGGCGTTCGGCGCGTTCTACGATTCGACTTTGGATCGCTACGCCGACATGGCGCTGTACATGGGCCTGCTGGTATTCTACTCCGTCAGCGGGCGGACGCCGTACGTCGTGCTCGCGGCGGTGGCTACCGCGGGCTCGGTGATGGTGAGCTACGCACGCGCCCGTGCGGAATCGCTGATTCCGTTGTGCAAGGTAGGATTCATGGAGCGGCCCGAGCGCCTGGTGCTGTTGATCATCGGCGGCGTTTTCAATCGCATGGCCGCAGTGTTATGGGTGATCGCGGTGGTCTCCACGATCACCGTAATTCACCGCATCGTGTATACCTGGCAGGAAACTCGCGCTGGACGTGTGCTTCCGGGCATTCGCCTGAGCTTGTAATTGCTAATCTCTCTCATTGTAGCTACAATAGGGTATGAGGTAGCTACATGCAAACCGTAGGGAGTCGCGAATTCAAAAACCGCCTGGGCCGCTATCTGCATGCCGTGCGGCAGGGGAAAACATTGATGGTCACCGACCGGGGAAAACCCGTCGCGAAAGTAAGCCCTCCGGACGAAGGCGACGTTTCTGAACTAACCGTCCATGACGTCTTGCGAAAACTGGAAGCCGAAGGCAAAATTCGACTCGCCAAGAGGCCTCTTGGGAAATTTCAAGCGGTGTCCTCCCGCGGCAAATCGGCATCCCAGATGATCCTTGAGGATCGCAGGTAGTGTTGTATCTGGATTCATCCGTCTTGATCAAACGGTATCACGCGGAAGCCGGCACCAAAGCGCTGAATTCAAAGTTGGAAGAGGAAGCAAGAAATCTTCATTCGGTTTTTACTTCAGTTCTGACTTACGCAGAGGTTCATGCGGCGCTTGCTCGGCTGAAGAAGGAGAGCAGGCTCTCGGCGGACGAGGCGGTGGAGACCCAGGACAAATTCGACACGGATTGGTTTTTCAGCATCAGTCCAATCGATCTCGGGTCTGGGGTTCTGGCGTTTGTTCGCAACATTGTCGCGAACTTTCCGCTGCGCGGCGCTGACGCGCTCCATCTTGCTTCGGCGCTTTGGCTTCGCGATATAGCGAGGCTTGGTGTAAAAAGCAGCCAACACGCCGACCCTTTAGTTTTCGCGTCGTCTGACGTACAACTGCTCAAAGCGGCTCTCAAGCACCAAATCGAAGTCTTCAATCCGGAAACCAAGAAGTAGCTCGAACTTAGCTTGGATTCGATTTAAAACGAACTTTGAGGTGGGCCGAGATTGTTACACGGACCTTGTCGCGCAAGGTGGGCATATCTTCCTTGGCTGAGGAAACTAGAGCCGGGCGTATCCGCCCGTCACTCTGAGATATCGACTTCCCTCTATAGTTCCGCGGACGCGCCGGGCGTGAAGGTGGTCGCGCCCGGCGTTTAATCCTGCGCGGCCCACTCGGCTTGTACCTTTGGCGGCTGCAGCAAGGTTTGCATCACCACGCAATATTGCTCTGTTTTTTCTCGCAATCCCTTGAGTTGTTCCGGCGTGGCGTTGGGAGCGGCAACGTCAAAGTGCACGCGAATGCACGAAAAGCCTACAGGCACGTCCTTCGCTATGCCGAGGGTGCCGCGAAGATCCAAGTCACCCGCCACCCTGACCTCGATTCGTTCCGTAGGTATACCCATTGCCGCGGCGACCATCTGACACGTGATCTGCGCGCAAGCGGCCAGAGCTCCGAGCAAGAGATCCCCGGAACACGCTCCGGTACCGTCGCCGCCGACTCCCTTGTGGGCTTCCGCATTGTAGATGGCCCGCCCGAGATCGACCGAACATGACACGGGCACGTCCGTCTGCCCGCCTTTCGCCCGGAGAGTGATTTGCGAGGCATTTGGATCATTGCGGTACTGTTCTTTTAACGGCTTTTGGAGCGATCGAAGATCCATGGCCAACCTCACTATTTTGTTTAAATCGTTCTTCGCGAGTCTCGGAGACGTCGGCCGAGCCGTCTTGAAGCCGCGCCGCTTGCATGCTAGCATCCCTCCCAACCAGGTGAACGATAATGCCCAAGTTCGTCATTGAACGCGAAGTTCCAGGAGCCGGCGACTTAACCGACGCCCAATTAAAGGAACTGTCTCAAAAGTCCGTCAACGTTTTGAAAGGGATGGGTCCCGAGATTCAGTGGCTTCATAGCTATGTGACTGGCGACAAAGTGTACTGCGTCTATCTCGCCCCAGATGAAGCCGCCATCCAGGAACACGCCAGGCTTGTAGGTCTTCCTTGTAACCGCGTCTCGGCGGTTCGCCGGCTGCTCGAGGCGGTAAGCGCTGAGTAAGTAGTGGCCGTGCTTCATAATGCCGGCAAACGTCTCTTGCCATCCGGCATCAGCTGGTTCCTGTGATAGTACCCTGCGACCAGCCGAAGTCTTCAGGCATCAGCACTTCCTCGATCGCCTTTTCAGGCGGCAGAGCCCAACCCTGTAAGTAGGCCGTCGTCCCCGCAGTGTTGGACATCGCCTCGCGCGCCGCATCCAGAATATCTTCGAGCTTAGTTCGTTCGGTGGGCGTGAGCGGAGCCCCGATATTTTGCCGCAGCGCAGCAGCTGCGCCCGCGAGCCGCAACGAGCGTTCCGCATCCAACTGAGCGGCGGCGGAGCACGCGAAACATTCAAGCAAGCGCGCAATTCCACGCTTGTGCTCCAGTTCCTGAAAGATCTTTATGCTTTCCCGGTACAGCGAGTGCGCCGTGGAAAAATCGCGTTGTTCCCGCGCTAAGCTTCCGAGATCGGCCAATGTCCCTGCGATGCCCCAGCGATCGGTCAATTCCGAGAAAATTGCCAGGGCCCGTTCGTACAAGGACCGCGCGGAGGCAAAGTCACCCTGGTCGCGTGCCGCATCTCCCTGATAATTCAGGGACCAGCCGACACCGGTGCGATCTCCCAGCCCTCGGAAGATAGAAAGACACTCCGCGTAAAGAGCGCGTGAGCGTTCATAGTCACCCAGCAACTTGACGGTATTCGCGAGGTTACTCAGAGCCCGCGCGACGGCCTTGAGATCGCCCACTTCTCTCCAGAGCAGAAGGCTTTCTTCGAATAGCGCGTTCGCCTTCGGCACGTCACCTCGATCG
>JBEKWY010000040.1:0-36502 GCA_049512575.1 Candidatus Acidiferrum sp. | reverse complement strand
GTGAAAGATGGGCAACTCGTTGAGGGGATATTTCCGGGCCAGGCCGCGCGCGCTCCCATTTCTCAGTGACCACCACCGAAAAAACCGCCGCCCGCTACGCCGTGACCGCTGGATTTTTGGGCTGGACGCTTGACGCCTTCGATTTCTTCATTCTGACTTTCGTTTTCGCTCCTATCGCCAAGGAATTCGGAACCACGATTCCGGCGATCGCGCTGACCATCACCGCAAGCCTCGCGACCCGGTGGATCGGTGCCTTTCTGTTCGGCCTGCTGGCGGACCGTTACGGCCGGCGCATCCCGCTGATCGTCAACATTCTGTATTACTCACTGATCGAAGTTCTTTCCGGACTCGCGCCGAACTACAAGACCTTCCTGGTGCTTCGGCTGCTGTACGGCATAGGTATGGGCGGTGAATGGGGCGTCGGCGCTTCGTTGATCATGGAAGCGGTGCCGGTACGGTGGCGCGGATTTATTTCTGGCCTGCTGCAGGAAGGCTACGCGCTGGGGTTTCTGCTGGCCGCCGGTGCTTATCGCTTTGTTTTTCCGCACTGGGGCTGGCGGCCGCTGTTTTTCCTCGGTGGACTGCCCGCGCTACTGACTCTTTTTATTCGCGCAAAAGTTACGGAGACCGCAGCGTGGCATCGATCGCGCACGGATTGGCAGACCTATCGCCGCTCGATCTTCAGCAATTGGCCGCGGTTCGCTTATCTGGTGCTGCTGATGGCCATGGTGAATTTTATTTCGCACGGTACGCAGGACATGTACCCCACGTATTTGCAGCAGCAAAAGGGATTCAGCCCGCATCGCGTTTCCGATTTCACGGCGTTTTCAATGATCGGAGCGATCCTCGGCGGGCTCACGTTCGGACATTTCTCGGATCGCTTTGGGCGGCGCCGCTCCATGGTGACGGCGATCTTGTTAGGTGTGCTGATTATTCCTCTGTGGATGTTCGCTCCCGGTCCGCCGCTGATTCTTGCGGGGGCGTTCCTGATGCAGTTCATGGTGCAAGGCGCCTGGGGCGTCATCCCCGCGCACATCAACGAACTGTCGCCGGACAAACTGCGCGGATTTTTCCCCGGCCTGGCCTACCAGTTCGGAGTGCTGCTCGCCGCCGGCAGCCCGTACATCCAAGCCCGCCTGGCGACCCACATGAGCTACGCGGAAGCTATGGGCTCGTTCGCGCTGGTAGTGTTTCTCGTGGGAGCCCTGGTGATCGGACTGGGCCCCGAAGCACGGGGCGCGCATTTCGGCCGTGAAGACGCGCACGGAGCGATTGCGCCAGCTCCGGACGGGTAGAGGAACGCCGCGAAGCTGTGTTAATATTTCAAAACTGTGCGCCCGTAGCTCAGCTGGATAGAGCGTCTGGCTACGAACCAGAAGGTCGGGAGTTCGAATCCCCCCGGGCGCACCAGAATCACGCGGTCCAAATCGTTTTTCTTCAGGATTTTCAACCTAGCGCGCTTTCACTTCGTAACGCGCGACCATCCCTGCCAACATGTGATCGCTGATGTGACAGTGATACAACCAAATGCCGGCCATATCAGGCTTCATATCCGCCGTGACCGTCCCGGTTCCGTGTAGCCCTGTCATCGCGTCCCGTCGGGGCGTAATCCCAATTGATCTCGTCGGCGGCAACATAATAAGCGCGAGTTTTTCTTGCTGGCGATTGTCCTTGAAGTGGGCGACTCCAGAAAAAAAGAGCAAGTAAACAAACAACGCACTGCAAGGCCACGATGCCATGGCGTCTAATCAAGAAATCCTCCGGGCTGGTGAAGGCAAGAATTGAATCAAGTAAGCGGCATTCTAGCCCTCATTGCGCCTTTCATCCAGAAAACATCTTCAAACCGTCGCGCTCACGGAAAAATGGTGGAAGCAAAGCTGTTGCGGGAGCTTCTGGCGAGTCTCGGCTATGGCAAGGCAAAACTGAAAATATCGTTGCCTGAGGCGATGGCGACGTACTGCTTTCCCAGAACTGCGTAGCTCATCGGAGAAGCGTGAAATCGCTGGCCGGTGGTGAAGTGCCAGAGGGCTTGTCCGGTTTTTGCGTCAACAGCTTCGAACGATTCCGCATCGTCACCGAAGAAAACCAGGCCGCCTGCGGTGGTCATGGTTCCCGCCCAGGAACCGCCGTCGCCCACCTGGGGATAGCGCCACTCGAACGTGCCGGTATCGAGGTTGTAGGCGAGGAGGATTTTTTCATGCGGGCCGCCGGGGACACGCTTGACTCCGGTGGCGTAGTACTCGCGGCCTTCGGAGAATTTTTCGGGCTTACGATGAAAAATGCCGCACTGTTCGATCGCCAGGAAGTAGAAAAGATGCGTGGCCGGATTATAGGAAGGAGAAAACCAGTTGGTTGCGCCGATCATGCTGGGGCAAATTTTCGTGCCTTCGTCGGACGGCTCGAGGCCGGTGCGAATGGGGCGACCTTGCGCGTCGATGCCTTTGGCCCAGTTCAAGTTCTCCACGAAAGGAACGGCCGAGAGAAACTTTCCGTTGGTGCGATCGAGGACGTAGAGAAAGCCGTTGCGATTGGCTTGGACCAACAATTTTCGAGGCTGGCCTTGGTAGAGCGCGTCGATGAGGACGGGAGTTTCGGTGGCGTCGTAGTCGTATAGATCGTGAGGAGTGAACTGAAAATACCATTTCAACTTGCCGGTGTCGGGGTCGAGGGCGAGAACGCAAGCGGTATAGAGATCGTCGCCGGGGCGGGGGGCGCCGTCAAAATCGGGAGCGGCGTTACTGGTGCCCCAATAAATGGTGTTGAGATCGGGGTCGTAGGTGCCAGGCATCCAGGTGGTGGCGCCACCGCGGAGATACAGGTCGCCGGGCCAGCTTTCGGAGCCGGGTTCGCCCGGACCGGGAATGGTCCAGGTGCGCCAGGCTTGCTTGCCGGTTTCGGCGTCAAAGGCGGCGACGAAACCGCGAACGCCGTCGTCGCCTCCCGAGGTGCCGACAATGACTTTATCTTTGACGACGAGCGGGGCGCTGGTAGCGCCGTAGTTGTGGTTGCCTTCGGCGTAGGGGACGTCCCAAAGAAGATGACCGGAGCGAGCGTCGAGGCAGAGGAGATGGGCGTTGTCGGTTTCGAGAAAAACTTTGGAGTGCCAGACGGCTACGCCGCGATTGTGGTGTTGGGATGCGTCGTCGATGAGGCCTTCGGTGACCGGACGCGAATAGTGCCAGATGGAGCGGCCGGTGCGGGCGTCGAGGGCGAAGGCGTCGTTGGCGGAGGTGACGAATAGGATGCCATTGACGGCTACAGGCGTGACTTCGAGACCCGTTGTCTCGCGCAGATGAAAAATCCACTGGGCGCGGAGATTGGCGACATTCGCAGGCGTAATTTCGGCGAGACTGCTGAAGCGGCGGCCGGTGTAGTCGCCATTGTACGAGACCCAGTTTGCGCCGGGCGGCTGGGCTACGAGGTCTCCGGGCCGGACGTCGATCGAGGTCGAAATGACGGCGGCAGATTTCTCTTGCCCAGCGGGCAGCGCGGAGCAGGTTAGGAAAATTGCGGCGAACGCGATGTATTTGCGGAGTGGCACAGGTTGAGAGGATCGCTCCTAGAGGTGGCTCAACTGCTTCATGGCGCCTGGAATGGATTTCAACGTTTCGATGGTCGCGTACACGGGATGCTCCTTGAGTCCTTACTCTTCTTCGTCGTCTTCGAATCGCTTGCGCGAGGATGCGTTCGTCATTGCGTCACGCGCGGCGGACATGAGGAAGCTGATCAGGTCGTTCAACTCAGTCGGATTGAGAGTCGCGCCGTAGTCCGCGGGCATCAGCGAGTCTGTTTGGCGCGAAAAGTTAGCAATTTCTGACTTCTGGAACAGGTGGAAATCGCCATTGAGACTTTGCAGTTGGAGCGAAAAATTGTCTTCGTTTCGCACGACACCGGTGTATTCCTTACCGTCGCGCAGCTTCACGATCATCTTGCCGCCCAGGCGGTTGGCACTGGCGGGTTTGACGATGGCCTGGCGAATCTCGTTGGGAGAGCGACTGCGCCCGAATCCAGAGAGTTCAGAGGCGATGAAGCCCCCTGAGCCCGCGACGGAATGACACTCCGAGCATCGCGCCTTGCCGTAAAACAGCTCCCGGCCCTTGTGCGCGTTACCGGGTAGCTTCGCCGATTCGGTCTTGCCTTGAAGCTGGCGCACAAAGGCGACCACATTCTTGATGTTGGCACCCGTAGGGCCGAACGCAGGCATCCCCGTCCCCAGCACACCGCGTTCGATGATTCGATAAAGCTCGTCGTCGGATCGTTGCTGTGTTTTTGCGGTCGATGCAATGTCTGGCGCGCGCTCGCCGCCGCGGCCGTCCAGACCGTGGCATCCTGCGCATCGCGATTCGAACGTTTGCCTGCCATCTCCGTTCGGAGTATCTGCGAGTTGGCCGCCGTTCGCGGAGCGCAACGACCTGTGTTCCTTCGACGCAACTCTCGGCGCAACGACGAGGGCACAAAGAACCGTGAGCCCAAGAGCAAGCACTATACAGTCGCCAAACCTGTTTTTAGCATGAGCCATAGACATTCGATCTTCGGGCATTTCCGTGCAACTTGCATTGCTTACGACGTTTTGCGGACTACGATTCCGGCAAATCAGTGGTTCGCCGGACCGCGCACAGCGATGAGTGACACTTGCTCCAGGTCCGGATAGTGCCCTTCGTCGTCGGGCTTTCGATCGGCCGGCTGGATCTGCTGCACCGTTGTTTGTGCCGGCAATATTTTATCGAAGTATTTCCGGTACACTTTCCCAAACGCCGGCGATTCCGACAAGTCGTCCAAATAAATTGTAGTCGAGACTACCTGATCGAACTTCATGCCCGCCTCTTCCAGGTTGTCGAGCAGATTGCGCATGGTCTGGCGAACCTGGTCGGCGGTTGAGGCCGCGAACACCCCGCCGTTTGGCCCCGGGATGAATCCGCTCTTCGCCGAACAATAGAGCGTGTCGCCGGCGAAGACGCACGGACTCGCGGTCGGGCTTGGCGGCATGTTCTTTGGCCGTATCGCGTGTCGCTGCGTCAAGTCGCGAACGGCTACGCCAGTGTAGGCGATGTGCGCGCTTTCCGGCAGACTCGACACCTCGATCGTGGCGCGTCCCGGCGTGTTCCCGAATTCGAAGCGCCGCGCGTAGTGTTCATTCATGATTCGCGATGGTATGTCCGTGGTCAGGTACGGGTTCACGAAGACCATGTTGCCGAGTGTGAGTCCGGCGGCTTCCACAACTGCCTTTATACCGTCGAGCGCGAAATCCACCTGCGCGGCGGGACTCGTTGGAACATTTCCGTTCGTCGGATCGCTGCCCAGCATTGTGGACACAAATAGTCTGTCGTGTGTCAGCATTCCGAAGGAGTACGCTTTGTTCGGCTTGAAGTGAGGCACCTCCACCGCTTGTTTTCCTTTGAGATCGCGAACCGCGACGGCATTGATTTGCACGGCGGGTTCCGGAATCCGGGCCACGCCCAAAACACCACGCGCAGGCGGCAGCTTCGGGAAATATCCGGTGAAGGCTCTGTCCAGCGCTTCGTAATGGCTCATGTCGTCGAGATAGACTTGGACATAAACAACGTGATCCATCGTCAAGCCGGCGGCTTCGACTACGGTTCTTACATTTTCGAGCGATTGACGCACCTGATCCGCAAAGTCGGGCGGAGTGCTGCCATCCGGACGGCGAGGTCCCTGGCCGGACACGTACACATAATCCCCCGCGTCGATGGCAGGGGACCCTAAGGCATCGCTGGCGACCGGAGCTTGCTTTGGCAGGATTTGTTTGAACTGAGCCTGCGCGCCTGCCGCGAAGCACATCTGCCACGCGAAGAGCAGGAGGATGACCCTCATGCGGGTTTTCCCTTGCGTGCCGCGCCGAGAATAGCTCGCAGCCGCTGGCCTACGATCATCTCTTCACCGGGTTGAATCGTCATGGACACCAGCTCGATGTGATCGACCTCTTTCCGCTCCTTTCTGTTTGGTTTCTGTATTCCCTCGCGCACCGCCGGGACAAGGCTCGGGTTGTCGGCGCCGAGTACTTCAATAGTCGGATCGCCGGCCCTCAGTTGCTGCACGCAGTCGGTGATGGTGAAGCCCCAGGCTTGTTGGTCCCACGAAATCTTAAGGGTGGGATAACGATTCCCATCGTCGGGAATGTAGATTGCGGTTGTAACGCCGGGTACGGTTTCCACGAGCTTGGCGATGCGCTCTACTCGGGAGTTCCATTCGGCGTAGAGCTTTTTCGAATCGATTTTCAGCCAGGTCTCCACGGCGGTCACGCAGCCGATTACTTCTTCCTTTCCGACCTTCATGGGGCGGCACACCGCTCCTTCCCATGGTGCGGAGTTGCGTAAGGCGGCTTCGATCAAATCCTTGCGGCCCAGCAGGACACCGCTGCACTGGGGTCCCTGGAGGCCTTTGCCTCCGGAAAATGTGTATAGATCGATTTTCATCTGCGCGTATAGCTTGAGGTTGTCGGCCGGAGGAATGCCCGCGGCATCATCCAGCAGCATGGGGACGTTGCGATCCTTAGCGATGGCGAGTTCGCGCGTGAGTTTGTCACCGAGGTCGGTCGTGTAGATCATTGCGGTGTCGTCGGTGATGGCGTTCGCAATATTGTCAGGTCCTTCGACGAGAACCAACTTCGCTCCCGCTAGCCGGATGGCGTTGTCGAATGCGCTTCGCCCTCCCACCATGATGACTTCGTGTTTCATCCCGGTCGGATCTGGGAGCTGCCAGATTTTTTGCGGATCGCTACCCGCCATGCATGCGGCGGTCGAGGCAGCCATCGCTCCGGCGGCTCCACTGGTGATCAATCCGGATTCTGCGCCGGTCAACTCCGCCAGCTTTCGTCCAGCCGCGCGTTGCAGGTCGACCATATTGACGAAATGGTGTGAAGCTTCGGCCTGAGCGGCGCGGACTTCCGGAAATTGCAACGATCCACTCAAGTACGTCCAAGTTCCGCGGCAATTGATCACGGTTTTGACGCCCAAGCGGGTATATACATTTTCCCGCGGATCAAGGCCCATCGCAGCGGCAGATTTTTCGTACAGGCCCTGGGCTGCGAGTTGAGCCAGCAAGGGCGAGGCGGCCAGCATCTTCATGAATCCGCGACGGCTCGACTCCTGAGCGACTGACATGCGTATCCTCCGATATGCGTTTTACTTGGCGAAGATCAAGGTTCCAAAGTGTTCGGGCACATGGTTGGGATCATGGTTAGGGGCGCAGGTCTGTTGCCAGCACATGAAGTGACGCTGCGGATCCTCTCCCAGGCCGTCGATGCGATAGAGGTTGGCGCGCCATTTCGTGCCGGGCTTTACCGGCTGGTCGCTGACGGACTTGAGCGGCACGCGCGCTGCGGCGTACCAGAGATGGTTCGCTTCGTCGATGCGGCCTAGTCGCTGCCAACCGGAGTTCCATTCCGCGCCGTAGCTATCGTGGTCGAGATCGATGGCCAGATCGACCCAGTCACCGGTGGGAGCAATCTCGAATTCCCGGTAGTGGCGGATGTTGGTCCAATCGTCGCCCAGAAAAAACTCGACCACGTCGCGGTCCCATAGCTTGAGGCGATCTTTGCTGTTGTCCGGGGGCAGCCAGAGATTCAATTCGGTATACGGGGAGACGAACAGAAGATATAGATCCGAGTCGGTCCAAAACGCGCGAACTTCGGTCTTGAGCTTGGGATAGTCCAGCTGCACGGTACAGTCTTTCTCGATCCACGCGGAGGCCGCGTGAGACCAGGTTGCCGAGTGTGGATCGGTGTTAAGTTCCGGCGCTTTGCTGACATACGGAACGGTAAGCGCGGCAGTCGGCGGCGTAACCTCGCACACGTCCACAGCGAATGCGGCGATTGGGATCAAGAGGATCGGTAGCAGGCTTCGGATGGATTTCATTGTTTAGGGATGCGGCGCGTTTCGTAGCTCTGGCGAAATCTCGTACGCTTTCTCGAACTCCGCGCGCGCCTCGTCTTCCTTTCCTTCCTGGTGAAGAGCTAGTCCAAGGTTGTAGTGTGCTTCCGCATAGCTGGGCCTGAGGCGCACGGCCTCGAGGAACTGCGCCTGCGCCGTGCGCGCGTCGCCCTCTTGCAACAGCGCCAAGCCGAGGTTGTTATGACCCTCCGGAAAGCTCGGATCGTTGCGCACAATGGTCCGAAAGACATTGGCGGCGCCTGCTGGATCGTTGTTCTGGGCAAGGACTAATCCTAGTTGTATCCGTGCGTCGGTGTACTTCGGATTGAGACCGATAGCTTCGTTCAACTCGCGAGCGGCTTCGTCCAGCCGTTCTGTTTGCGCCAGCGCGAGACCCAGATTGTAGCGGCCTTCCGCCAAGTCCGGATCGGACATCACTGCTTGCTGGAATTCCTCGAGCCCACGAGTACGATCGTTCTCTCGCCAATAGAGCAGCCCGAGACTGGAGTGGGCCTGCGCGTAGTCGGGTTTCAGCTCCAGGGACTTTTCGAAGGCTGCTTGAGCACGCGCTGCGTCGCCTTTGCGCTCCCAAGTGACACCGAGATAGTAGTGGCTCGTCGGTAGTGTCGGGCTTTCGTCGGCAGCTTGTTGAAAGAGCGAGAGAGCCTCGTCGAGACGCTGCTGTTTGAGGGCATCAACGCCCTGAAGGATCAGCAGCTTCGATTGAGCCAGACGGGAACGGAATTCATGCAGTCCGCTCAGCTCGTCCAATTCTTTCTGCGCCGCGGCGGTCTGTCCTTGAGCGCGCAACGCGATACCGAGGTCGTAGTGCGCCTTTTCGAAATCAGGCTTCAGTTCGATCGCGCGCTGAAACGCCGCGATGGCCCCAGCGGTGTCGCCGCCGGCCTTCAACTCCATGCCGAGATCGGTCTGCGACTCCGGATCCTTGGGATCGATTTCGACCGACCTGCGAAACTCGGCGAGCGCGCCAACATGATCGCCCCGGCGGCGGAGAGTGACTCCCAGCATCGTGTGCGCGGGCGCAAAGCCAGGTTCAAGGCGCACGGCGCGACGAAACTCCGCGACGGCGCTGTCCAGTTTTCCCAATTGTCCTTCGGTCAGTCCCAACTCGAAATACAGGTCAGCCGAGGGCTTCGAAGCGATCGCTCGGCGCAACTCTGCTTCAGCGGCCAGAAAATCACTCTGCTGCGAATAAATGCGCGCCAGGAGGCGGTGCGCTCCGGCATTAGAAGGATCGAGCTCGATCGCGGTGCGCAGTTCCTTGAGCCCCCCGGCTCGGTCCTGCAGATCGTACCGGGCCGCGCCTAATCCGTAGTGCGCGTCTGCCCATTTCGGCCTGAGCCGCAGAGCGGCCTCGAACTCCTCGGCCGCTTGTCCAGAGTTGCCCCCGTACTTCAGCGCCAGCGCAAGGTTGTAATGCGTAGCAGCATCATTGGGTTCGAGCGCCAGCGCCTTTCGGTAGGTAGCAGCGGCCTGGTCCCAGGATTTCGCCCGCGAGAGTTGCAGCGCCTCTTGGCGGTAACTCTCGGCAGTCTGCGCCGATGCTGCCGCCGAGTAGAGAAGGCTCACCATCAGCAGAAGGACGACGCGCCAGCGAGAGCGAATGTGAGGATCATTCAAGTATCCGTCCATGCGTCATGGGCCAAACTCGGCGCACGTTGCCGAGAAATTGCGGGCGAGGCTGTATACAGCCTCGCCCGCCGGTGCGTGAGGCCGGTGCCAGGCACCCGGTCAGAGATTACCAGTAGAACTTCGCGCTAACTTGCCCGATGCGGGGATCGCGCGCTTGGGTGACGATTCCGAAGGTCGACGGGTCGCTGATGTTCCCGCCCGGGTTCATAAATTGGGCGCGGTTGAAGATGTTGAAAAATTCGAAACGGAGATCGAAGGCGTAATTCTCTTTAATTTGGGTTCGCTTCAAGAAACCGAAATCGGTGTTATTGAATCCGGGACCATGGAAGGAGCGGCGGTCAGCGGTCCCGAAAGTTCCGAGAGTGGTGTTGGTGGCAAATGCGCTGGGCAGGAAGTAGCATCCTGTGCCGTCCGTTGTCGGGCAAGCTGAATTTGATTGGCGCGGATTTACAATCACCACCGGGCCCACCTGGTTCGGCATATCGGTCGACGAACTGCCAACTAGAGATGCATCTCCGCTGGCCTGGTTCAGTTGGACGGGAAATCCCGTAGAGAAACGGGTGATTCCCTGCATCTGCCAGCCCTGCGTCAAGCGGTTCCTGGCGTGGAAGAGACGATCGAACGGCATGGCCCAGACGTAACTGGCCACGAAATTGTGGGTGATATCGGTGGAAGACAGCCCGCGGCTCAACTTAGGATTCGAGAAATTCACCAAATCGTTGAAGGCCGAAGAATCGTCTAGGCCTTTGGCAAACGTATAGGCCGCCAGGAACGTCACATCGTTGGCCTTGCGCTCCACGGTGATCTGCCCGGAGTTAAATATCGAATTAGCCGAGGTATAAGTATAAGTGTTACCGTACCCATAACATACCTGGATCGCCGATCCGGGACAGAAATCTGGATTAAGGATCTGGTTCCTTGTGCCGTAAACGCACCCTGGCAGAGGCGTTAGGCTAGCCGTTGTACAGGGAACCGTAGCGCTGGGCAACTGGAAAACGTCGTTCTCCGCACCAGGTGCGCAGCCGGTGGTGCCGGTGATGGTGTCCAACGCCCCTTCCGCGGTCAGCTGCATGCAAAGTGCCGCGTCACCTGGGTTGGCTTCCTGCTGCGTGATGAGGCGGTGCCCCTCGGTCCCCACGTAAGCCAGGGTCAGCACTGTTGATTTGCTTAGCTCGCGTTGGATCGAGAGATTGAAGTGCTCGGCGTAAGGCAGCTTATTGTGAATGCCGTAGCCTGGAAAGTAGTTGATGGGCTCGAACTGCGAGAAGTCCAGTGTCTTGTTCGATGCGGCGCCCGGAGTCGGCAGGGTGTAGGGAAAACGCTGTCCCAAAGACTGCCCATTGGTTCGAATCAGGAACGGTTCGTCAAACAAGACCGATACAGGGGACTGCCAATATAGGCCGAACGGAGCATCCGCCACCTCATAGAACAGGTTCAGGTCCTCGACCGAAGTGTAGTAGATGCCGTAGGCCGCACGGACACTGCTCTTGCCCGGGCCACCAAATATTTTGCCCAAGATCCCGTCCGAAAATCCCGGTGAATACGCCAGTCCCAATCGTGGGCCGAAGTTGTTGTATCTAGTGGGGGCGAGCGTCTTGGGAATGCCAGGGTCGCCCGGGAATACCAAGCCCTGGGGAGCAAGCGGAAAGACTGTGGACTGTTCCCCAGGAACCCAGGCCTGAATCTTTCCTTGCCAGTCGTACCACGGCATGCTGACTTCCCAGCGTAAGCCGAGATTGAGCGTGAGGTTGGGTTTGACCTTCCAGGAATCCTGTGCAAAGGCGCCTCCATAGCGCGTGCGGGAATCAAGAACCTGCTTGGCAGCCTGGATGTACGCGCCACCACAGGAAACGCAAGTGGCGCCGAGTAGGAAATCCGCAACATCGCTTCCCGTTACCGTACCGTCAAAGGTAAATTGCCCGTTGGGGCTGGCGTAGTTGCGCTCGTTGACCTGGAGGTAACGGAATTCGCCTCCAAATTTCAACGTATGCCTTCCCACAGCCTTCGAAAATACGTCACTGGCCATGTACGTCGTGTTGGGCTGGAACGTATTTAGCGTGGGGACGCCGAGGTTCAAGCCAATTAGGTTCAGGCTAATCTGAGGCAAATAAGTTTTGTACCCGGGAAGCGGGACAATACCAAGGCTTCCGTCGCCGGTTACGAAACCAAGGGAGGAAAGGTCGGCGAAACTCCCGGCCGGATTGTCTTTGTTCAGCACGGTCCGGAAAAAGCTGATGCGCGCCTCATTTACGGCCGTCGCTCCAAAGGTCTTGGTGTTGCTCATCACGAACTCCTGGGCCCGCGAAGGAGTCACGGTTGGGAAGCCGGGTACGGTGGCAAACCCGGCGAGCGCGTTATCTACGTTAGCGTCATCAATGTGGTAATACCAAGACCAATTGCCCGTTTTCTGATTGTTGAAATCCACCCGCTCGGCGTACTTATCGTCATTTGTCGTACTTCTCTGACTGTTATCCGAATAGTTGTTGGTTATCCCAGGAAGAGTCGGCAGCGGAATAAACGGGAGGTAATTGGCGGACGGTGCCGACCAGGCCGCCTGAGGGATGTTGGCAAGGCCGGTCGCAGGGTTCACAGGAAAAACGCATTGAGCGGTAGAGGTGCACGCGGCCGTAGCGGGCGTCGTCCCTGTGGCCGGCGCGGCTGGGAAGCTATACGGCTCGCCTTGCGTAACGGTATAGCCCAAGCGCTGGGAAAGGAGCTGTGCCCAGTAAGGGCCATCGACAGTACCGGTCAAGGTTGCGGGATCAATGTTGCCTTGACGCTGGTCAGCCGTTAGCACCGTAACCAGGCCAGTCTCCGCGCCTTGCACCTGCCGAGTGCCTTGGTAATCCGAGAACCAGAACAGGTGGTTTTTCCAGATTGGACCGCCCGCCGCATAGCCGAATTGATTGCGCCGCAATTCCGACTTGGAGGGGGCGAAGTAATTCTTGGCATCCAGCTTGTCGTTGCGCAGGAACTCGAAGGCGTCACCGTGAAAGCCGTTGGTACCCGACTTGGTGATGGCATTGACGACCGCACCGCTGAATTTTCCGTATTCGGCGTCGAAGCTATTGGTAATCAGCCGGAATTCCTCAATCGAGTCCAAATTGGGAACCAAGCCGGCGCCCAAGTTGCGGCCCTCGCTGACGTCCCCGCCGTTCACCAGAAACGCGTTGGCCGTTTCGCGCTGGCCGTTGACCGAGATGTTGCCCGGGTTCAAGCCTCCGGAAACCGGGCGGTCCTGCTGAATGGTTTCGGCGGTCGCAGGCGCGACGCCGGCTTGCAGACCCAAAAGGTCGATGTAGCTGCGCCCGTTCAGCGGCAGGGCCAGCATCTTCTTCGAGTCGATCACATCGCCAAGTTGCGTGTTTTCCGTTTGCACTTGCACCGCATTGGCTTCCACCTTGACCACTTCCTGTTGCACGGAGCCGACCTCGAGAGTGACATCGACTTCCAGTTGATCATTGACCTTCACAATGATGCCAGTCTCGACGAAAGCGCGGAATCCGCCTGCGGTAACCGTCAGTTTATAATTGCCGGCCGGCAGGGCCAGGACTCGATAAGAACCATCCGGGCCGGTGGTCTCCTCGTATTTTAGATTGGTTTCCACATTGGTGATGGTAAGTCGCGCGCCGGCGATCGCGCCTTGAGAACGGTCGCGCACGACACCTTGAATCGATCCGGTTACGTCGGCGCGGACCACGATGGAACTAAAAAAGATTGCGAGAACGAGAACAAACCCCAAATACAGAGATTTAAATCGATTTTGCATCGGACCCCCCTCAGTGCGTGATCGTAGAGTTACACCAAGAACGGATAAGAATCAAGTGTTTGTTTCGATTTATTGCCTTCTCTTTCGATCTATTACTTTTACAGGTTGGCTATATCAGGATTTCGGATTGTGGTCTCCCATAGGCGCAAGCGAGCAGTCCAGAAGATTGCGCCTGCGTTTGTAAGCTGCACCAGAATAAGCACTTGGATTTCGACCATGTTCAGCCATGAACCGACTTCAGTGGGCAAGTCGGAGAGGAAGGTGGCGCCTGGAATGCGCGCCGGTGTTCTAAGGCGATCACATTCGTACCTGCGACAAGAATCCGCCGATCATAAACAAGGTCAAGATCAGCCAAACCCAGAAGACTCGTTTGAGAAACCAGGTCACTATTCGACTCTGATTTCTCGGGAGCAAGATCAGGTCCGTCGTCCGAGAGCGGCTGGGTGCTCCCCAAGAGCGAATCTCATTCGCAAACCGGCGCGCCCGAGTAGGATGAGCGGCCAACATAAGTGCTGCCTCATTGGAAATCTCTTATCGAGAGGGCGGCAACTCCGAAACTCGCCGTATTCCCTTTGAATCGTCGATAGCACCTTAATTTTTCGGTACTTTCGGTGCCAGTATCACCGAATGCAATTCAATATTGTTCGCACCTGTACGTTCGGCCAACTTTCGCCTGAAACGGATAGGGCCGAGACTGGAAGCAGTGAGAGTGACCCATGCCCAGGCTTGATTACATATCGTGCGTATTGACTGTGGTTTCCACCGTGCTCGTAGGGAAGAAACTCTGGCAAGGCTGGGTCATCGCGGCGGTCAACAGCGTCATCATTTGCCTAATCGGAATGCGCACCGCGCAATTTGGATTCGTTCCGGCGAACCTGTTTTGCATGGGGCTGTACGCAAACAACTTATGGAGCTGGCGGAGCAGCAAATGAGAGCCAAAGCAAAGCACTTGGGAGTCTTTGCATTCTTTCTCGCGATTGGATCGAGCAACGCCACGCCGGCTCGTGCGCAAGCCAAGGCTCCTGCCGAGACCAAACGCCAGGCTAAACATCTCGTAACGCCGAACGTTTCGGATTTGGCAAAAAAGCTTAACCTCTCGGGCACCGTCCGGATCGAAGTCCTTATCGGACCTGACGGCACCGTGAAAAAAACCCGCGTGATCGGGGGAAATCCAGTGCTCGCGATGGACGCGGAGACAGCTGCGCAGAAAAGCACCTTCATGCCGGGACCCACGGAAACGACCGAGGTAATTGAGTTCAAGTTCTGATTCGCCGGCCCGCCAGCAACTGAGCCCTCCACGCATGCAAGCGTTTCCTGCAATTCATCTGGCAAAAAAGAAAAGCACTTGATAGCATCCGGCCCATGTTCAAACTACTTTTCTTGCTGTTGACGTTCTTCTCGGCACTGCCTGCCAGCGATCTTCCAACCAAAAAATATCTGGATTTGGCGACCATTAAAACCATGGTTGCCGCCGCGGAAGCCGAAGCCAAAAAACGCAACGTCGAAGTGACCATCTGCGTCGTTGATGACAGCGGTAATCTGCTTTTTCTGGAGAAGGCGGATGGCGCGACGCTGAACACCATTCAGTTCGCGCAGAAAAAAGCGCGGCACGCAGCCTTCTATGGCAGCCCCTCGAAAGATGGCGCTGACTACGTGAAAAAGGGAAGTGTCGAGGCGCTCGCTTTCCCGGACTTCTTTCCCAACCAGGGCGGACTGCCTATTAAGGTGGATGGCAAGACGATCGGCGGCATCGCGGCGAGCGGCGCCAAATCGGAAATCGATGAAGCCATCGCGCAAGCGGGTCTAGACGCCGTTTTCAAGAAATAGCGCCGCACGTCCGACGCTTGAAGTTTTGCACGGCAAAATCTGCCCAGACTGATTGTTGAAAGACCTGGCAGAATTTGACCGACGAATGGCTTTTCGCGTGCGGCCACCTCGCCCAATCACACGCGAAGCTTACCCGACCCCTAAAGGCTTACTAATCTGTTAGCTACACCCCAAAGCTCGTATTGCATTTATGCGGCGACAAATCATAATTGGGTTATTCTGGTGACCTAGACCGCCAGCCCAATGCAATGCCCTCTCTGTCAAGCCGATAACCCGCCCGCTGCGGAAGTCTGCACGAAGTGCAGCACCCCTCTGCCGCTGGCCGACATGACGATTTCCCCGACGGCAATGGGCACCGCTGTCAGCGGCACGCAAGCATGGTCCGTCGCGGTCACGCCCCAGCCGACCAGCGAAGCTGCGGCGCAAGGGCAGCTGCAACTGGGAACTCTCCTCGCCGAGCGCTTCGAAATTCTGCAACTCCTGGGCCAAGGCGGCATGGGCGCCGTCTACAAGGCGCGCGACACGGAACTCGAACGCCTGGTCGCGCTCAAACTGATTCGTCCCGAACTCGCGAGCCATCCCGAAATCCTGCGCCGCTTCAAACAGGAACTAATCCTCGCGCGCGAAGTAACCCATCGCAACGTCATCCGCATTTTCGATCTCGGCCAAGCCCAGGGCATCAAGTTCATCACCATGGAGTACGTCGAGGGACGTGACCTCAAGAGCTTGATCCACGAAAAAGGCAAGCTCCCCGCCGACGAAGCCGTTCCCATCGTGATGCAAATCGCCGCCGCGCTCGAGGCCGCGCATACCGCCGGAGTTGTTCATCGCGATTTAAAACCGCAAAACGTGATGACCGACAAAGACGGCCGCGTCTACGTCATGGATTTCGGCATCGCGCGTTCGCTGGAACATCAGGGCATGACGCAGACCGGCGCGCTGATGGGCACGCCGGAATACATGTCGCCAGAGCAAGCCAAAGGCGAAAAGGTGGATGCGCGCTCCGATCTGTTCGCGCTGGGCATCATTTTCTACGAGATGCTCACCGGTGTTTCGCCCTTCAAGGCCGACACCGCCATGGCCATGATGTTCAAGCGCACCCAGGAGCGTGCGACGCCTCTCTCGCAGCTCGACCTCGGCGTGCCCCCCGTCATCAGCGACATCGTCTCGAAATGTCTGGAGATCAAAACCGACGAGCGCTATCAGACCGCGCGCGAGGTCATCACCGACCTCGAAGCATGGAAAGGTGGCGTCCCCCATAGCACGATCGTGCCGGCTTCCCGTCGCATCCGCTACGCTCCTTCGTACCAGAAGTGGCTGGTGGTTGGCGGCGTCGCGGTGGTGCTTGCCTTGGGTGTCTACGAGTTCCGGGAAAAATTTGCTTTGCGCCCTTCCGGCTCGTCCGCTGGTCCGGCGCAGCCTATTTCTCTTGCGATCCTGCCGTTTCACAATTCGTCCAGCGACGGATCCCTGGATTGGATTGGTGCGACTCTCTCCGATATGCTCAGCACCGATGTGGGTCAATCCGCGCATCTACGCACGGTTTCTTCCGATCGTTTACACCAGATCCTGAAGGACCTTCACATCCCCGCAAACGCCGAATATGATCCTGACACCCTCCGCCACCTGGCTGAGTTCTCCAACGCCGACATCCTGGTCTCCGGCCACTATGCCAAGTTTGGCGATCAAATTCGCATCGACGCCGCCCTCCAGGACCTCCGCCGCGACCGCCGCGTTCCTCTCAACATTGCAGCCGCTGGCGAGAAGGAAATTCCCGCAACCATCGACCGGCTCGCCGAACTCATCCGCAACAATCTTGCCGTCTCCTCCGACGTGCTGAATGAGTTGAAAGCCAGCTCGTTCCAACCAACCTCGCAATCCGTCCCCGCTCTGCGCGACTATAACCAGGGCCTGCAGCTCCTCCGCGACGGCAAGAATCTCGAAGCCGTCAAGGCCTTGCTGGATGCCGTCAAGGACGATCCCCAGTTTGCGCTCGCTTACTCGCGTCTCGCTTCCGCGAATTCCAACCTGGGCCACGACGTCGACGCCGAACAGTATTCGCGCAAGGCCGTTGAGCTCAGCCAGCAGTTGCCTGCCGCCGAGAAGTACCTGATCGAAGCCAATCATGCCAAGGTGATGAAGGACAACCGGAAAGCGATTGAGGCCTACGAGAATCTTGCCAAGACCTTGCCGGATAGCGGTGACGTCGAGGAACCGCTGGGCGCCTTGTACATGGAGGTCGGGGATTACGATAAGGGACGAACGCAATTTGCGAAGATTCTGCAGGCAGACCCGAAAAACATCAAGGCGCTGTGGCAGATGGGCATGGTCGAGATCAAGAAGGAAAATCCGCAAGGCGCGCTCGATCCCCTGAACAAGGGCATAAGCCTGGCCGTGCAGCTGGACAATCAGGAACAGAAGGCGCAACTCCTGCAGGCGCTGGGAATTGCCTACCGGCTGATGAACAAGCCCGAAGAAGCGATAAAGAATTTCAAGGACTCGATGGAGATCAATCGCGCGCTGGGGTCCAAGCGCCTGCTGGCCAACAACCTGGAACAGATGGGACAAGCGCAGGACTCGCTTGGGAAACCCGATCAGGCACTGGCAAGCATGGCCGAAGCGTTGAAGATTCAGAAGGAAATCGGGATTAAGAAGGAGGTGGGTGACACGCTCATCTCCATGGGAGTCGTGTACTACGAGCAAGACCACTACGACAAAGCACTGGAGGCCTACAAGGCCTCCCTTCAGATTCAACGAGAGACCGGCGACGAGAAGGACGAGTCTCTATGTCTGAACAACATTGGAACCGCCTATCTCGCCAAAGGCGACAACGATAACGCCTTGACCTATCTGCAGCAGTCCTTGCAGCTTCGTGAAAAACTGAATATCCCGCGCGACATTGCCGACAGCCTCGACGGGTTGGGGGAAACCTACAGAGCCACCGGACAGTACGATCAAGCTCTAGCGTCATTCATGAAGGCCATGGAACTCTACCGCAAAGTCGGAGAAGAACGAGGCGCGGCGGGAGAATCGCACCAGATGGGATTGGTTTTCGGATATCAGGGGCGCGTCGGCGCAGCGGTCAGCGCACTGCAAGACACTGTCAAACCGATTCAAGACATCAATGAGCGCGACCCGGATATCGCGCTGGCCTGGAATGATCTGGGAGATGCCCTGGCGAAAGCCGGGCGCGGCGCAGAGGCCGGAAAACCGCTGGAAACTGCGCGGGGGATGGCCCAGGATTTCAAGAGCGATGCTTTGCTGTCCCAGGTATTGAACTCACAGGGTAACGTGAAATTCTTTGCCGGCGATTACAACGGCGCGAAAGCTCTTTATGCGCAAGCCCTCGGCCTGGCGTCGAAGGGCACGGCGCGCGACAACATTCTGATCTCCAAACTGAATCTCGACAAGGTTGCCATTGCCGAAGGGCGTTCGCAGTCGGTCATCAACGATTTGCGAGCCTTGTCGCAGGAGGCGGATCGCCTGGGGATGAAGCATCTGGCGGTAGAAAGCTCTGTCGATATGGCGGCGGCAATGGTCAGTGTCAAGGACTATACACATGCCCGTCAAGAGCTCGAGCGCCTTCTGGGTGTCAGCGAGAGGCTGGGTTCCCGCCTCCAGTCGGCCAGAATTCACTACCTGCTTGGCACAGTGATCCGGCTTACGGAAACCAATGGCGGCGCCGCCAGCCAATATGTCCAAACTCTAAAGCTGTTGGACGATATCAAGAAAGAAGCTGGAGCCGAGCACCTGTTGGATCGAGTGGACCTCAAAGCTATTTACGACGACGCAACGCATTGGTCGCAGGGAGCGAAAAGCTAGCCTCCGCGGATCTTGTTCTTATAAGTTCAACGGATACAAATAAGAGGGCCCCCTCTTTCCCCCGTGGAGGAGAGAGGGGGCCCGGACTGTCTAGAGTATTTGCCGCGGTTTAACCTAATCCGCGATAGTCGAAGAGTACTGGAACACGACGGTCCCCTTGTTGGAGGTCGTGGTGGTTAATACATAGGGGAAGTCGGTGCAGGTATTCGTCGGAAGAATGAGCGGGCCAAAGGTCTGGCTAGTCGACTTGCCCGCCGGTACCGTCAAGGTGAATGAGGGCACCAAGGTGAGTGATGCTTCGGAGCAGCTCTTCCCGAACGGGCCGCTCAAAACGATATTGACGGTGAGGGCTTGCGAGCTGGCGGTGCAATTGGTCACCGCGGCAGTGATCTTGAAGATGAAAATCTTGCCTGGGGTTAAGCTCGAAGGACTGATGCTGTTCTCCGCGTACAGGCAAGAGAGGGAGTAGTTGACGGTCTTGGAGCTTGTGTTCCCGACGTTATCGGCGCTCGTCACGGTGAAAGTTTTGGGGGTTAATACGCCGCCCGTTGGTGTCGTATTGACGGTACTCGGGCCCGTGCAATTCCCAAACGGGGTCATCCCGGAACCGCCGGCAAAACCGGCATCCGTGCAGCTGAAGGAAGACGCGATAGACGCGCTGGCGGGGTAGATGGCGCCGGCGCTGGGGGTAGTAATGGTGATCACAGGCGGTGTGTCGTCAACATTGAACGCCACGGACGCATAATTGGTGGACCATTGGGGGGAACTCCCAGTATACGCATAAACGCGTTGCGCGGTTCTGGTGCAGTCTTCCGTCTCGTAATACATGACGTACGATCCCCCCACCAGAGGCTCCAAATTGGCGATGAAGGAGTAGCCGGGGTCGGCTGGCAGAATTTTGCCTGTCGACGCGGTAGTGACGCCCGGGCAGGTCGAGCCGTCATTGGAGACGCCATGAGAGAGTACGGTGTCCGAGCCTGTCTCGTAGTTCGAGCTATAGTCGGTTGTGCTTCCGGCGGGAAGAGGAAGCGTGGGATCAGGCGCCCCCGCGGGATTGAAGATCCACGCGATATAGTCAATGGGCGAGGGATAAAAACCGTTCAGATTGGGAAAGGGGGGAGCCGGGGGTGCCGCCGTCAGAGTCAGCGGCGTCGGCGCATTCATATTTCCATTGACCCAGTTGATGCCACTCACGTTCACGATCCCTGAAGGAGTAGCTTGAGGCGCTAGGACGCCCGTCACGTAGTAATAGTAGGAGTTGCTGGTTCCATGAGTGGTCTTGAGCTGATTCGGCCCGGTGAACGACTTGGAGCCGTTGGAGGGGCAAGCGGGAGGAGTGAGGCTGCCTACCTCGGCAAATGGGCAGCTTAGACTGTCGTTCAACGATACGACACCGGGATTCCCCACCAGGTTCAGATTTGTAATGGGCGTAGTCGGATCGTAGGTATCCGAGAGAAGTACATCCTCAACGCCGGTCGTATCATAGGGACAATTGGCGCCGGACGGCACCAGGTTGGTTGGAGTGGTGCAGACTTCATTGATGGGTGCGCAGTTGCCATTCGCAGCAGCGATAGGCGTGCAAACCGCAGTTGCCAGGGGCGAATTGGCCCAAAGCGCGGAAGGAGTCGCCGGCGGTGTAGGAACACTGCTAATGACGGGAGTCGCACCCGTATTCCCCAAATTGGTAGTCGGAAAGGAAGCTGTGACAATCTCCAAAGCATTCTCGGTCGAACTGAAAGTAAAGGTCTGGGGAACCCCCGCAACAACCGGGCTGCCGACAAGGCTGAAGCTCCACGACAAAATGTCCTGAACATCATCACCACCGCCCGTCGCCGCCGTGAACCCGACGTAGGCAGTTCCGCTGGTCAAGCCTATCGTTGCTATGTCGAACGAAACGCCTCCCGGTGTTTCATTCACAGCCGGGAACAAATCATTATTGTCTAGGATGACGTCCAGGATGCCTGGACAAGAGGAGCTGGTGCAGGTTCCCGTCGGCGTAAATTTAATCGTCACCGTGTGGACGTACCCGTCCGCCAGGGTCAGCGGGTTTCCCCGGGGATCCAGCAGGTTCGCGAGTGCGTTATCCGCAAGTTGGCAACTGCCGCCCAACCCAGAGGCTTCCACGCTGTTCGCACCAGTCCCGCAGCTCTGAATCTCAACATGGTTGCCGTTAGGGTCATCGACATCAGTATTTAGGTAAGTATCGAACCCTACGGCCAGACTGTTCGTAATACCGCCCGATGCGCTCGTGCAAATGTGATTGGTGGGAGCGTCACCGAATCCGAGGCTGCAACCGTCCGCTCCGTTGTCAGCGTCCAGGGCCAGCAACGGACTGGTGGGCACGTTCTGAATCACGAACGCAAAGCCGTCTGCAACGAATGTGGAGGTGTTGCTCAGCTGAAACGTGAAGGTGGTGGAAAAGGTACCAGCAACCGGCTGTGGCATGTTGAACCAGGCAGATCCCGATGTGAACGTAGCATTTGTCGTCAGCCGTAACACTTGCGCCACCCCTGCCGGCGCAGGTTGAGCCGGGTTGGGTGTCCCGGCCGGCGGCGTCAGGGTGGAAGCTGGTGCGTAGAAACCTGGGTACCCTAAGTCTGGGGGTGTGCCGTTCAGCGCCAGGCAATTTTGGTTCGAGCTGAAATCTGGAACATACTCGGGAGCTGGAGAAGCAGGACACTGCGCCTGCGTTGTCTGGCTGCCAACGCTGGCCGCACAACCAATCGCCGCGATCAGTACGACTAAGCGCAGGTTCATATTCCATGGCTTCATATGCTGTGCCTCCTTGAGGCGCGTTTAATCGTTTAATGATGTTCAGATAACGATACTCTGCGGGGCCGAAACAGTGTGCACGAGCCGTCTTCGTGGGTACGGGGACTTGCGCCGACCGGAGCACAATTGCGGCGGAATTGTCCTGCCTATGTCCCAATTTTGTCAAGAACAAAGCCGTCCTAGCAGTACTACCGGAATCACTCGATCGCCATTCCCCGCGAGCGCTTGCCCGCGCCAACTCGACCCCATCGACTAACCGCGCTGCACTTCGGATGCCGCATCCGCTGAAATTGCAGCAGTTCGCGACCTTGTCCTTGGAAAGCCTTGGAAATAAACGGGATCACGAACTTTTCGCACGCATCGCTCGCGCCAACCAGTGTCCTCCGCCGTCTCCAAAAATCTATCCTTTGCGATAGCGTAAGTATCCAGTCGGATAGCATTCAGCATTGATCGAATCCCAACCGGATGCTGCTATACTTGGAGGGTTATGCTGTCCATCAATAATATCTCCATGCGTTTCGGCCCCCGGGTCCTCTTCGAGGACGTCACCACCACCTTCATGGCGGGTCGCCGCTACGCCATCACCGGCCCCAACGGCGCCGGCAAATCCACCCTGATGAAGATCCTGACCGGCGAGCTCGAGCCCACTAAAGGCTCCGTCACCCGCCCCAAGAAACTGGGCATCCTGCGCCAGGATCAGTTCGCCTTCGACGAATTCCGCATCATCGACGCGGTCATCATGGGCAACACCTCGCTCTGGAAAGCCCTGCAAGAGCGCGACATCCTCTACGCCAAGCCTCACGAAGACCTCACCGACGCCGACGGGATGCGCCTCGGCGAACTCGAAGGCATCGTAGGTGAAGAAGGCGGCTACACCGCCGAGTCCGACGCCGGCGCCCTTCTCGACGGCCTGGGCATCGAAATCGATCTCCACGAGCGCAAAATGAGCGAGCTCCAGGGCGGCCAGAAAGTCCGCGTCCTCCTGGCCCAGGCCCTCTTCGGCAACCCCACCGCGCTCTTACTCGACGAACCGACAAACAACCTCGACCTCGACTCGGTTCACTGGCTCCAGAAATATCTCACCGACTACGAAGGCGTCCTGATCGTAATCTCCCACGACCGCCATTTCCTGAACTCGGTCTGCACCCACACCGCCGACATCGACTACGAAACCGTCATCATGTACGTCGGCGGCTACGACGAAATGGTCGTCGCCAAAACGCAAATCCGCGCCCGCATCGAGTCCGAAAACGCCCAACGCGAAAAGAAAATCGCCCAGCTCAACGACTTCATCGCCCGCTTCTCCGCGGGCACGCGCTCCGCGCAGGCGACTTCGCGCAAAAAAGAAGTCGAGCGCCTGGCCACCAGCGAACTAGCCCGTTCCAACATTCAGCGCCCCTATATAAAATTCGACATGAAGCGCAATTCCGGCCGCCACCCGCTGGAAATCAAAAGCGTGGAAAAATCCTACGACACCCTGAAAGTGATCCCGCGTTTCAGCGCCAGCGTAACCCGCGGCGAAAAAATCGCCTTGATGGGCCGCAACGGCACAGGCAAGACCACGCTGCTGAAATCCTTAATCCGCAACGCCACCGGTTTTATCGACGACGACGACAAGCAATTTCCCATCAACGGCGGCACCGTCGTCTGGGGCCACGAAGTTACCGTCGGCTACTTTGCGCAAGACCATACCGACTCGTTCACGAAAGACAACACCACCGCCATCGACTGGCTCTGGCAATTCGATCCCAGCGCTAACCAGCAGGAACTCCGCGGCCTGATGGGCCAAATGCTTTTCAGCGGCGACGACGCGCTCAAAACCACCCGCGCTCTCTCCGGCGGCGAGACCGCCCGCCTGATCTTCTGCCGCCTCATGCTTCAGAAGCCCAATTTCCTGGTGCTCGACGAGCCCACCAATCATCTCGATCTCGAATCCATCAACGCCCTCAACATTTCCTTACAGCGCTATGACGGCACCGTCCTCCTCGTAACCCACGACCACGATGTCATCGACGAAGTAGCCACCCGCATCTGGCACTTCCACAATGGCAAAGTCGACGATTTCAAAGGCCCCTACGAAGAATTCGTCGCCTACGCCCAGGAAAAAGCATCGTAATCGGGCAGTGTTCTATTCAAGCCTAGCGCCTAACTAGCGCGGTTACCGCACACGCGACCTGCCAGCGCTGCTACTGTTTAAGGATCAGCGGAGGCCCGCTGACTCGCTTCTCTTTGAGGTGGAAACTTACCTCGACATGATCCGCGATCTTGATGAACGGAATGCCGCTGTTCATACCGTAGTCTTTGCGGTCGAACTTCATTGTTCCTCTAACCTCGCCTGAGCCCGTCCCCTTGCCGGAAACCCTTAGCGCCAGCTTCTCGGGGTTTGACACTCCGCGTATCGTGAAGTCACCGTCCACCTCAAAGGTGTCTGGACCTGTTTGCACAATCTTGTTTGACAGAAACGTGATCAACGGATTCTGCTTAACGTCAAAAAAATCTTTGCTCTTCAGCTTGTTGTTTTTCATGCCGCTTCCGGTATCAACGCTGTCGGCCTGAATTCTGACGTTCAGAATGCCTGTGGTGGCATCAGGGGACGTAAATGCTAAGGTGGCATCCCATTTGTCGAATTTACCGGATATCGCCACCGAAGCCTTCACATAGAACTTAATCGTGCTTTCTTCTGGCGAAACCACAAAAACGGGTACCTGTGCTTGGCCTGGTGACGAGAGCGCTGACGCTAAGAGGCAAAGGACAGCTAGTCGCATGTGGCGGAGTCTCCGTTTTTCGCGCCTCTTTGTCAATTTTGACTCAGGCGACAAGCAAGGCCCGATCAGCCGCTCATCGTTAACAAACTCTCGAAATCTCTTCAATCTGCGGAACTAACCTCCACGAGTCTCTCAACGTGGCCACTGAAACAAACTCACTCTCCCGTTCGTAACTCACAGAAGTTCCGCCCACGCGTCCAAGTCCATGTTAAATTGCCGGGCACGTCACACGACGCAGGCGTTCAGGAGGACCATCCCTTGGCAGTAACCATCTCCGGCTTATCGAAGACCTATCCCAACGGCGTCCAGGCGCTGAAGAATCTCACCCTCACGGTCGGCAACAATATGTTCGGCCTCCTCGGCCCCAACGGCGCCGGCAAGAGCACCCTCATGCGTACCGTCGCCACCCTCCAGGATCCCGACTCCGGCACCGTTCATCTCGACGGTCTCGACGTGGTGGCCAACAAGAACGAAGTGCGCAAGGTCCTCGGCTACCTCCCGCAGGAATTCGGCGTTTATCCCAAGATATCCGCCACGGACATGCTCCACCATTTGGCGCTGATGAAGGGCATCACCTCCAAAGGCGAGCGCAAGGAAATGGTTGACGCTCTCCTGCAGCAGACCAACCTCTGGTCTGTGCGCAAAAAAGCCCTTAGCACTTACTCCGGCGGCATGAAGCAGCGTTTCGGCATTGCCCAGGCTCTGCTCGGGAATCCCCGCCTCATCATCGTGGACGAGCCCACCGCCGGCCTGGATCCTGCCGAACGCAATCGCTTCCTCAATCTCCTCAGCTCCATCGGCCGCGACGTCACCGTCATCCTCTCCACCCACATCGTCGACGACGTTCGCGAGCTTTGCCCCCGCATGGCCATCATCGGCGCCGGAGAGCTTCTCGTCGAAGGCGCACCGGCCGACGCCCTCGCCGCTCTTCACGGCAAAATTTGGAGCAAAATCGTCTCCACCGACGACGAGCTCCGAGCCATGGAATCCCAGATGCGCGTCGTCTCCACCCATCTGATCGGCGGCAAACACGAAGTCCGCGTCTTCGCCGACTCTAGCCCCGGCGCCGGATTCCAGCCGGTCGACTCCGATCTCGAGGACGTCTATTTCCTGAATCTCTCCCGGCAATCCACCGGTACAGCCCCGGCCCAGGCATGACCATGTTCTGGGAATTTCTCACCTTCGAGCTGAAATTTCGCTTCAAGAGCATTTCCACTTACATCTATTTCTTCGCCTGGCTGGCGTTCAACTTTCTCAATGTTGCTTCCGAAAGCTTCGGCCCCATCGGCAACGCCAACGGCAAAATTCTCCTCAACGGCCCCTACGCCAACGCCGTCTACAACACCGGCGTTTCTCTCTTCGGGTTGATTGTCATCGCCGCCATCTTCGGTACGTCGATCCTGCGCGACTTCCAGCGTGACACCTACCAGATCCTTTTCACCAAGCCGATCTCCAAATTCGCCTATCTCGGCGGACGTTGGGCCGGCTCCCTGGTCACCACCATCTTCGCGTTCTCCGGATCGGTCTTCGGCGAATTCCTGGGAACGCTCGCTCCCTGGGCCGACCACTCCCGCATCGGCCCCAATCACCTCTGGTGGTACGTGCAGCCATTTCTTTCCATCACAGTAGTGCAAATATTTTTCCTCGGCTCGTTGTTCTTCGCCGTCGCTGCCTTGACCCGCAAGATCTTCGTTGTCTACGTCCAGGGCGCCGCAGTCTTCATGATCTACGTCATCGGCATCACGGTTTTCGGCGCCACTCGCTCGCTCGAACGCTTCTGGTCTGGCATCTTCGACCCCGTCGCCTTCCTCCTTTTGGACGACATCACCCGTTACTGGACGGTGGTCGAACGAAACACGCTCCTCCTCAGTTGGTCTCCGCACGTCGCATCCGGCGTTTTCCTGATCAATCGCTTGCTATGGATCGGCGTCGGCTTCCTCTCATTGGCGGTCGTATGGCTCCGGTTCCCCATGTCCGTCGAGACTCTCGCCGCCAAGTCGCAAGGCCGCCGAGCCGCCAAGGCCAAGCAACAGGAAGAACTCGAACTCAGCCCGGTTCGTTCCCTCGTCTCGGCCCGGCTGCCGTCCGTTCATCAGGTTTTTTCGCCATCAACCACCTGGAAACAATTCCTGTCCCTCTCGCGCCTGCGCACCAGCATCGTCCTGCGCGAGATTCCGTTCTGGGCCATCGCCGGAATCATGGCCGTCTTCGCGATCAACAACGGATATTTCGCGGGTCGCGTCGGCGGCCTGGACGTCTGGCCGGTCACCTACTTGATGGTTCAAGCCGTCGAAGGCGGCGCTTCGCTCTTCTTCTTCATTGTTGCTGCGCTCTACGCCGCGGAACTCCTCTGGCGCGAGCGCGACGTCCATTTCGAGGGCATCCACGACGCGCTTCCTATGGGCGAAGGCATCGACTGGCTCTCCAAGCTCGTCGCCATTGGCGCCGTGGAGTTCATCCTCCTCACCGTCACGATGCTCTGCGGCGTCCTCATGCAAACGATCCTGGGTTATTACCACTACGAGTTTTTTCAATATTTCAAGGAGCTGTACCTCATCGTCTTCCCGCAGGTCATCGCCTTGGCGATGTTTGCCATGTTTATTCAGACCCTCGTCCCCAACAAGTTTCTGGGCCACGGCATCGTCATCGGCCTGGTCGTGCTCGTCCCGATCCTCTCGGCCTTCGGCTGGGAAAACACTCTGTACCTGTATGGCGCCACGCCGCCGTACACCTACAGCGATATGAATGGCTACGGCCACTTCGCTCCGTCGCTGTTTTGGTCGATTGTCTACTGGTTCGCGATTTCCGCATTTCTTGGTGTCGTGTCGATGTTGTTGGCTCGCCGCGGCGCCGACGACTCCTTGGCCGCGCGCGCGCGTCTCGCTCGCTACCGCCTGCCTGGCCTGACTGCTGCCGCAGCCTTCTTTGCGGTGCTCGCCGTCGGCAGCGGCGGGTATTACTACTACAACGCGCACATCCTCAACGAATACCGCAACGCCAAAATGCGTCGTGGTATGCAAGCCGACTACGAGCGCGATTTCAAGAAATACGAAAAACTCGCTCAACCAAAAGTCACCACCGTCGATGCCAAAGTCGACATCGATCCAGCGCGCCGTTCCTTCTCCGGCTCGGGCACGTACACCCTGCAAAACAAAACCTCGCAACCCATTTCCGACATTCACATCTCCGACCAGTTCGAATCGCTTTCCTCACTCACCTTCGACCGCCCGTTTCGTCTCGTCAGTTCCAGCGCGCATCGTGTCTACCTGATCTATTCGCTCGACCAGCCGCTTGCCCCGGGCGACACCGTCCACATGTCCTTCAACGTCGGCCACGTCACCCGCGGTTTTCGCGACGGCAACGAGCCGCCCGAGTTCGCCTACAACGGCACCTTCTTCGATTCCAGCTATTTCCCGTACATCGGCTACAACCGCGATCTCGAGCTCGACGATCCTCGCCGCCGCAAGGAAGAGCGTCTCGGCCCGCTCGTCGAAATGGTTCCTCGCGGCGACCCCATCCAATCTCTGAACAATATTTTTCCCAGGGAATCGGACTGGACCACCTACCACACCGTCGTCAGCACCTCCGCCGATCAAACCGCCATTGCCCCCGGCTATCTCAAACGCACCTGGCTGGAAGGGAATCGCCGCTACTTCGAATACGACATGGGCGGCACGCACATCCTCGACTTCTTCGCCTATCTGTCCGGGGGTTACTCCGTCAAACGCGAGCAATACAAGGGTGTCAATCTCGAGGTCTACTACATCCCTGGCCACGAATATAATCTCGACGACATGCTCGCCTCCTCGAAGGCCGGCCTCGACTACTACCAGTCCAACTTCAGTCCATTCCAGTTCACGCAATTTCGCATCATGGAGTTTCCCCGCTATCGCACCTTCGCCCAGTCTTTCGCCAACACCATTCCGTATTCCGAGGGCATCGGCTTCATCACCCGCATCCGCAAGAAAGATGACATCGATTTCACTTATTTCGTCACCGCTCACGAGCTAGCCCATCAATGGTGGGCCCACCAGCTCATCGGCGCCGACGTCCAGGGCTCCAACATGATGTCCGAGACCCTCGCCGAATATTCCGCCCTCATGGTCATGGAGAAAAAATACGGCCGCGACTACATGCGCAAATTCCTGCGCCACGAACTCGACCGCTATCTCCGCGGCCGCGCCGGCGAAGTTCGCCACGAGCAGCCGCTAGCCCTGGTTCAGCGCGAAGCCTACGTCTGGTACCAGAAGGGCGGCCAGATCATGTACACGCTCGCCGACTACATCGGCGAGGACAAGGTAAACGCCGCCCTGCGCCAATTCCTGATGCAATACCGCTACGCCAACGCCACCGATTCGCAGGCGGTTCCATACCCCGACACGCGCGAACTGGTCGACGCCCTCCGCGCGCAAACTCCGCCCGACCTCCAATATCTGATCACCGACGGCTTCGACAACATCGTCCTCTACGACAACAAAGCCGAAACCGCCACCGTCACCCAAATCGCCGGAAACAAATACAAAGTCACCCTGACCGCCCAGGCCCGCAAAGTAAAGTCCGACGGCAGCGGCAACGAAACCCCCATGCCGCTAAACGACTACATCGAGATCGGCGTCTTCAAAGGCCCCAAAGGCGAAGAGCAGCCCCTCTACCTGAAAAAAGAAAAAATCACCAAGGAAAAAAACACCTTCGAAATCACGGTAGATGAAAAACCCACCCGCGCCGGCATCGACCCCTACAACAAGCTCGTCGACCGCATAGCCGACGACAACATGATCCCCGTCACCCAGCAATAACCGCGGGAGCACCGTCGTTTCCGGGCTCTCCGTTCCGAAGGGAGGGCACGGCTTCAGCCGTGCCATAAATGCCATCGAACGATTCCGGCTTTAGCCACTGAGCCTGGTTTGCCGGGGTATTACACCCTTCGGGTTTCAAAGGGTGCGGGTTTAGAGTCAACAAGATCCGAACGCAGCCGGCGGGCGCCTCTGTAAGTTTTTTCCTCTTCAAAAGAAGAGGCAGCTTCGACGTAGCTATTCCCCCCACAATCGTCCGCAACATCGTGTACCATTTCCCGCTATCCCGATCGCCCAGAGGAAATCTCGTGAGAAAACTTCCCAGCTTCGCCCTAGCCCTGCTCTTCGCCGTCGCACTTCCCGCGCAAACAAAGCACACTCCCTCGCTCGACGAATCCCTTCAACTCAAAACCATCGCAGGACCCCGCATCTCTCCGGACGGGCGCTTCATCGCCTATCGCCTCCGCGAAACCGACTGGAAAGAAAATGCCTACGTCCGTCAGATTTGGCTGATCAACGTAGCCACCGGAGAAAATTTCCAGCTAACCCGCGGCAAAAAATCCGTAGACTCCCTCGAATGGTCCCCCGACGGCCGCTGGCTTGCCTTCCTGACTGAGCGTGAATCGACCGCCATCACCCCGCCCGATAAAGAAGAAAAAAAGGAAGAAGCCAAAGACGAAAAGAAAGAAGAGAAAAAGGACGAAAAGAAAGACGCCGCCAAGCCCGGCAAACCCGCAGCTCACCAGCTCTGGCTCATCTCACCGGACGGTGGCGAAGCCTGGCAGCTCACCGAGCACGAAACCGACATCAACTCATTCCACTGGTCCAAGGACTCCAAACAAATCGCCTTCACCGCGGCGATCCCCGAACCCAAGCCTGACAAAGATCGCAAAGAAAAATACAGCGACTACGAAGTCTACGAGCAGGATTTTCAGCAAAACCAACTCTGGGCAGTTGATGTCGCCGCCGCTCAATCCAATTTCTTACCTGCTAAAGCCCGCCAGATCACCCGCGACCGCGCTCTCAACGTCGCCGACTTCTCCTGGTCGCCCGACTCCACCCGCATCGCCTTCGGCGCCACTCCGAATCCCTTGCTCCCATCCAGAGGCCAGGAAGACATCTATCTCGCCGACTTGTCGCACGACAACGCCATCCACAAAATCGTAGCCCTGCAAGGTCCCGACGGCGATCCCATCTTCTCCCCCGACGGCAAGCAACTCGCTTTCTCGACCTCTCTCGCCGCCCCTTACTACTACTACGCCAACGGGCACATCGCCGTAGTTGATCTCGACAAAGTCCTGGCCAAGCCCGCCACACAACCCGCCGACGTCCAGGATCTAACGGCCAAATTCGACGAAGACCCCAATCTCCTCGACTGGGGTCCTTCAGGCATTTATTTCGCAGCGCTGCAAAAAACCTATTCTCACCTTTTCCGCCTGGACCCCAAAACTCGCGAAATCACCCGCATCAGCAACCCCGACACCTATAACATCAACGACGGCAACTTCACCAAAGACTTCACCGCCATCGCCTTTTCCGCCGAAGACGCCACCCACATGTCCGAAATCTACGTCTCGCCTTCCGACAAATTCTCCCCGCGCAAACTCACCGACATGACCGCTCAAGTCAAAGACTGGACCCTCGGCACGGAAGAAGTAGTCACCTGGAAAAGCACCGACGGCGCTCCGATCGAGGGCATCCTTCGCAAGCCCGCCGACTACGATCCCTCGAAAAAATACCCGCTGCTAGTAATGATCCACGGCGGCCCCACAGGCGTCTCGCAACCCACTCTTTCCCCCGGAGACACCTATTACCCGATCCAGATCTTCCTCGCCAAAGGCGCCCTCGTCCTGCAACCAAACTATCGCGGTAGCGCCGGCTACGGCGCCGCCTTCCGCGCCCTCAACGTTCGAAATCTAGGCGTAGGCGACATGTGGGACGTCATGAGCGGCGTCGACTCCCTCATCGCCCGCGGCATCGTCGATCCCAACAAACTCGGCTCCATGGGCTGGTCCGAAGGCGGCTATATCTCCGCCTTCCTCACCACCCACACCGACCGCTTCAAAGCCATCTCCGTAGGCGCCGGCATCTCCGATTGGATGACCTACTACGTCAACACTGACATCACGCCCTTCACCATTCAATATCTCCACGCCAACCCGTGGGACGACCCCGCCATCTACGCCAAAACTTCCCCGATCACCACCATCAAGCAAGCCAAGACTCCCACGCTGATCCAGCACGGCAGCGCCGACAAACGTGTCCCCCCACCCAACGGTTTCGAACTCTACCGCGGCCTCCAGGACCAGCACGTCCCCTCCCGCCTGATCCTCTACACCGGCTTCGGACATCCCATCACCAAACCCAAATCCAACCGCGCCGTAATGCAAGCCAACCTCGACTGGTTCGCCCACTACCTCTGGAACGAGCCCTACCCGAAAGATTCCGCCATCCTGGGCACCAGCGAACTGGACGCCGCGCCCACACCCGCACCGCCCGCCGCTCACTAGACCCGACTCCCAAGCAAGGCTCGCGGACGGACGGGTGGCCCATCCTTGTGGTTCTTACAAGGGTGGGCTCTTTCCGTACTCCTCCGCTTGGTTTGCTCGCATTCCTCCTCCGCTTGCTCCGCAGCAACCGCGAACCCTTGACTCTTAGCCCCACCCAGACTATACGTAGTTCTGAACAACCATCGCCGCAACCCCGCAGCCGGCGCCGTTCAGCCCATGAACAAACGCCTCATCGTCCTGCCCCTTGCCGTCTTCGCAGCCATCGTTCTCGCGCCCTCGGCTCAAGCCCAAAGACACGGGTTTACCTTCGCTCACGCAAGTCCGTCGCGAATGCTCATGGCGCGCGGGACCACCAGGGCGAACTTCGTCCGCGCGCGCCGTCCCCGCCGGTTTAACTCCGGTTCGGCCTTTGGATCGCCCTTCTATTCGGATTACGATTTCGACTCCGGGATAACGGAAGAGCCTCCGGCCCCGAACCTACAGGCCGCCCCCTCATCCTACCCAGCCTCGGCGCCAGCCCCGGCCGAGTCGGTGGTACTCGAACTACGAGGCGATCATTGGGTGCGCCTCACAAATTTCGGTCAATCGCAGACGGGCCAATCCATCCAGCCGGACTCCGGCCGGCCGTCCAATCTCACGTCCGCCACCTCTCGCCAGGTTCAGCCCTCCGAGCCTCCGCGCGAGCTTCCCACCGCCGTGCTCGTCTTCCGCGACGGCCACCAGGAAGAAATTGGGAAATACGTCATCAAGGACGCCGCTATCTACACCGCCGCCGACTATTGGAGCACCGGCTCCTGGACCCGCAAGGTCCAAATCGCCGCCCTCGACGTCCCCGCAACCCTGAAACTCAATCGCGAACGAGGCGCAAACTTCACTCTCCCCTCCGGTCCCCACGAAGTAATGATCCGCCCATAAATCTCGAATCTGCCCCGCCGCACCCGCGTGTCATTTTGATCCGTTTCATCCCGGATGCTTTTGCGGGACCGAGCAAAGCAGGCCCACGGTTCGCTCGGCGCGAACGGTCGGCCTGCGCAGAGAGAACCGCCGCCCCATCGCGCCACTTTTGCGCGATGAATCTGCTTTCCCTTTGCTCGTCTTTGTAGAGGCGAGTTTAGCTCGCCATCCTTCCCCGCGTCCGAGCGCTCGGAATGCCGGGTGCCGCACCCTTCGGGTTTAAGGGTGCGGGTTTTGTGTTACGTCATCACACCCGTATGATTGCGAACCAGGATGGCTCCGTCTACTCCACGAGATGTTCGGCCGCATACGCAGTCTACCGGGAGGACCAATGGCGGGTGCCCCAGGTTTGCATTTTGAACCTGGGTCTTGGGTGCTCCGATCTAGCTTGATCCGGTGCCCATCTCAGTACGCACTTGCGGACGCGGAGCGTAATCCGCGTTGTCAGGCGTCTCTTATCGCGGAAAGATATTAAGAGGAATGCTCAGATGTGGATGCCCCCGCCGGCGGCAAGCCAGATAAAGATAAGCAGCATGAATATCAGCCAAACGACCAGTGGGCAACATATTCCGGCGCGAAAGGCGAATCGCAGTCCACCCATCCCCGTTACTTCGTGCGCCATTTTCCTGAATGTGACGACGCTGCTTAACCCGAGCACCGCCGAACAGATACCAAAGGACCAAAAGAGCAACAACCCCTCCGTGGCAAGCTGTGGGTCGGGTTGATGCATCATCTCGGCAAATGGCGGCACAATGGGACCGAAGATTATCAATGCTAAAGATAGGTTGAATGACCGGCCGAGTGGCCAGAACAGCGCATTCGACGCGACCCCGAACAGCGCAATGAAAGCTGTTGCCGCGCCCAGACCAAGCGCAAATGCCAGTGCTTTCTTCCCACTACGGAACAAAAAATAGAGCAGTACAAGACCGAGCAAGCTCCGAAGACCAAAGGTGAATAGAAACCCGACTAGGGGGTTCAGTGGGTCAAAATGAGCCGCAGCCACATATTCTCCGACCAAAGAAATCGTGTAAATCAAGGCAAAGCACCGGGCCGTCCATAGCCACCGAGAACTAACCACACTGATCGCCTCGCTCTCGGCGGGGAGTACGCTGTCGAACATGGGTGCCTCCCATTTGAAGAAGAGTGACAATCGAACCGCGCAGACGCGCACTCAACCGACATTTCGTTTTTGACTTGGAAAACGCCAAGCATTGTACGCCCGAATCGCCTGCTCTGACGTTGTTTGGAAGGGCGGGGATAGACGGAACGATATGCCTCCAGCGCGCGGCAACAAAAGAAAACGCCGGGTGCCCCAGGTTCGCATTTTGAACCTGGGTCTTGGGTGCTCGGCTCTAGCTTTGACCTCGACGCCTCAAAAACAAAAAGGGCGGATGGCCGGCCCAATTTCGGCAGATATGTTTCTGGGGTGCCGCACCCTTGCGCTTTTCAAGGGTGCGGGTTTTGACTTTTCCCGTTTCTCGATTTCCCTCGCCGCAATTGTTCTTCGAGAAAAACAAAAAGGCCGGATGGAGCATGCGGCCTTTCCAATCAACTTCACAATTGGTTGCGGGGGTAGATTTGAACTGACGATCCCGCGACTGCGGGACTATGAGCTTCACAGAAAAGCAGGGCAAAAATCCACTAAATGCCTGCTGTGGCGTCGCTTAGCGCAAGACTCGCACCTCCAATTTCTCCTGTGAATTGTCCCGAAGTTGTACCGGACCCTACCTGGTCTCAGTGCGGTCACCCGTCTTATGTTCCTCGATCTGGAACCGTAGAAATTTATGCACCGCTTCCTTAGCGTCTGCATCCTTCGTGACAATCACAACACGTCCGCCTTGGGCAGTTTCCTCGTAAGAATAGCTAATCTTCGATTGGAGTTTTTTCATGTCGGGGACACCGGGCGGCACGGTGTCGTGAACGAACATCGGGATGTCGAAGTCCCCTGCTTGAAAAGCAGTGGCGATGTGGCGCAGATGCACGCGAATCATATCTTTGTTCGCCGAATCATCGGATCTATTCGCCTCGACCTGAATTACTCCGCCATCTGGACGAAGCAGAAAGTGATGGGTTGTTTCGGTCTGAGAGAAACCCATAGCGTGCTCCCCACGGCTCTCCAAAGACTGGTCTTTCACGTGTTGCTCATGCATCGGACAGTCCATCTTTTTCGGTTCGGGGTTTTGCAGCAACATTGCCAGTATTATGAGAATCATTTTCACTCCCCTGAGAAGGCTTCAAGAAGGTGCGCTTGCACATTCTTTCCTTTAGTTCTGAGCAATTTATCCCACGAGAGTAGAGTCCGTTTTAGTTCTACGCGCTTCGCTTTTAAATCTCGAATCGCTTTTTCGACGGCTGCCAGCTTTTCATCGCCCAACTGTCGGACCCGCTCACATGGTCGACCGCCGCGCTCACGCTCTCGAAAAATCGCCGACAGCTCTTTGACAGTGAATCCCAACGAGAGTGAGTGTTGAATGATCTTCACCCTTCGCAATGCGTTCCGAGGAAAGAGCCGATACCCGGCTGCGGTGCGTGGGGCAAGAGGCAATAACCCATTGCGCTCGTAGTACCGCACCGTGTCGGGGCTGACTCCACTGAGCTTCGCCAGTTCCGTAGGATGAAGGGTTTCATTCACGAGCCTATCCTCCGCCTTGGAACTGTTCCAAGGTCAAGTGAAATGTTAGACGTGGAATGGTAAGAAGGGAATTGCCCTACGTACATAAGTGTAAAAAGGGAATTTGGCGGGTGCCCTCCCCAATCTCAGCAGATCTGTTTCTGGGTGCCGTACCGTCGCGCTCTTGAAGGGTGCGGGTTTTGACCTTTCCCGTTTCTCGATTTTCCTCGCTCCAATTTTTCTTCAAGAAAAACAAAAAGGCTGGATGGAGCATCCGGCCTCTCCAATCAACATCTCAAATGGTTGCGGGGGTCAGATTTGAACTGACGACCTTCGGGTTATGAGCTAGTACAAAATACGCATGGCCCGCTGATTCTGCGCGATTTAGCTGGCAATCAGCCAATCTTACTTCTTTCCCAAATCTTTCCCACGAGAAGGGCTTGTCCCCGGCAAATGCCGTTGAGTGCGGAGACGTGCGCACATGGGAGACTCTACCCGCAGAAAAGTTGCGGCTCAGGGGTGACCCAGACTGCGTCGAAAGCGCTCTTTTCAACCGTCCCGTCTTGAAAATGGAGTTCATACACGCCGCTGACACCCTTGGCGCTGACCGTATTTATGTGAAGGGACCCCGCAATCGCGTACGCACATTTCCCATGCGGAGTGCAGCGTGAGGCCCATGCGTTGTCTTCGCGTGCCCCAACCGCATAGTCCGTTGGGGCGGAACGAGGCAAGTTCTCGTAGATTGAAATCGCCACAAACGGCTCTTCGTACTTCCCAGAGTGGACTTGTTTTGACGTGAAGTGGAACGTCAGGGCAGGGCCGTCCGCCGGCCCGCAGTCCGGCTGAACGTAGGCAAAAGGCCCATACTTTTGCCCACAGCTTGCGGAAGCGCCAAGGACGACAAGAGCAAAAAGAAAGGGTGGTGCCAAGTTTTTTAGATGGAATCCCACAAATTCGATTCCTTTCCGCCACACAGCAGAGCGGCAAGCTGGAGAGGACAATCTAGCTAGCACGAAATTGGAACGATCGGAATGGATTTTCTTGCACAGGAGTTTTCTTGTTTCCGATTTCGACCAGACGCCGTCAGGGCGCTTCCCGTTTCTTTCGAACGTATCTTCATAAGTCTTTCCCAAAAAA
>JBEKWY010000039.1:0-41410 GCA_049512575.1 Candidatus Acidiferrum sp. | reverse complement strand
GGAAATGGATGAACAACTGGGTGCCCCATGAAAGCTTTTCGGGTATCGCTCATCGTAGGGTTGGCAGCTGTTGCAACGATTCTCGCCGGGCCGTCGCCTCTTGTCGCCCAGGCCGAGCCGACAGTGCCGCCGACTGCCTCGCTCGACGGAACCTGGGAAGGAAAAATGAATGACCTCCCAACAATCGAACTAAGGATTGACAAGTCCAGCGGTAAGGTCAGCGGCACGATGCTTTTCTATTTTCAAGAACGCAGTGACCCCAGTCAGCCCTGGCACGTAACGGGCGGAAACCCTACACCGCTGCTGCTTCCACACGTGGAAGGGAACGTTCTTACATTTGAACTCCAGCATCACAAGTGTCACACCTGCGCGGAACTCGGCCCCAACCAAAAGTTCCGCGTAGAGCTTAAGGAGCCAAATGAGGCACGTTTATGGATGTGGGACACTCAAGACGCACCTAGAGACCCCGGCCCCGGTTTGAAGCTGGAGCGGAGGGTCGAGCCTGCACCGCCACCAAGAGCTGCCCAAACGCCGCCTGCTCGCTAAAATAAAAACAAAGTGAGGCGCAAACTCATGCGTCTCCATGCCAGCTTGGATATTCAACTCCTGATAAAACGTGCTAATCGGTAAAGTGGCACCTAGAAGTCCGCTAGATTGCTCCATTGAACTTTGTCGCTGCGCTTGGGTCCGCCGGTCAGCGAGACGAACAAACATGTGAGGAGGGTACACACCATTACGTATGGGCGAACACCTGGAGTTTCACCTCTAGTGAACGACAACCCGACAACCAGGCTCACGGGGAACGATGCTAAAGCAAGCAGCCACCTTCGGCTCGGTTTGCGGATGCACTGTCGATGATACCTGAACGAAATCCTGATTAACGCGGTCACCGGACAAGTGGAAATCGGGGTCAAAAGGACGTATGCGATTATGCAACTTACCAGGAGTTGAGCTAAGTCTTCCTCTTGGGCTTTACGCGTGAGCTGAATGGCAGGCTCGCTGATTACTGAACACCTCGACCGGAGTCGTTCTCTCAGTTAGAATTTTTCTCCTCATGGCTGAATGCTCCATCGCCGTGTTCGATCTCGGCGGCGTTCTGATTGATTGGAACCCACGGTATTTGTATCGCAAGCTTTTTGATGGCGACACGGAAGCGATGGAGGAGTTTCTCGCTACGGTGTGTACGCAATCGTGGAACGAACAACAGGACGCTGGTCGCCCGTTTGCCGAAGCCTGCGCCTCACTAAAGCTAGTTCATCCGCAGAAGGCACAGTTGATCGATGCCTGGGTCCGACGGTATGACGAGATGCTAGCCGGGCCGATCGCTGGCACTGTTGACCAACTGGGCATAGCCAGAGCAGCACTCGATACAGCTTTCCATTGCCGAACCGACGAACAAAAAGGCCGCTTCGCAACACGCTTGTCCGTTCCACAACATTTCGGAGGACAGCGGCGGTAGCTGCAACCAGGATTGCGCCATGCGAACACAACGTTGAAGGCCTCGGAATGCCATGTTTACCGCTGCGAGACCATTCGGCGCAAGGGGCGGGAGAGCTAGAACTGAAATACGTTTCCGGGGAGGCTAAATGCTAAGCCGCATTTTTCAGTTGCTGCTGGTTGTTGGTCTGGTTACGGGCACGCTATGGGCAGCGAAAGATCCTTTCGTAGGCAAATGGACGGTGAACCCGTCCAAAAGCAAGCTCAACGACGAAATGAAGGTTGAGGTCGCAGGAGCAAACAGATACGCCATCACCTTTGGCCCCGGCGCAGTGGACACAGTCGTGGCCGACGGGAGTGACCAACCGGCCCTGCAGGGGACCACGCTTTCCGTGACGGTGGAGGGGCCCAACAACTGGAAGGTCGTACGGAAGAAGGAGGGCCGCACCATCGTCATGGGGCTTTGGACGCTTTCTGGAGACGGCAAGTCACTCAACGACGAATTTACTGCTTACCAGCCCGACGGTTCGACAATAAAACTGCATTATGTGTACGAGCGGACTGCAGGAAGCTCAGGATTCATCGGCACATGGGATAGCGCGAGCGAGGAGCTGAACTCAGTGATCAAGCTCGAGATCCAGCCCTACCAGGGTGACGGCCTTTCCTTTAATTCGTCCATTTACGCTAAGAACATGAAGTTCGATGGGCACGACCGTCCGGACGAAGGTCCGAATGCAGCTCCAGGCTCCGCATCTTCGGGCCGCCGAGTGAGCAAGCGCAGCCTGGAAATCACGAACAAATCCAAAGGCAAGATTACCCAGACTCTGCGGATCGAACTTTCTCCAGACCTCAAGACCTTGACGATGTCCATTCTCCCGGTGGGAGAAAGCAAGCCTAAGAGCGTCCTTGTGTTTGAACGGGAATAGACGTGTGAGTCCTCAAGCCTTGATTAACGCGAAGACCGTACAAGTGGAATTCCGGCCAAAACTACTTTTCCGATTACCCGACTTACCTGGACGTGACAGAGTCGGGCAAGCGCCCTTCTCGTGTTATCGGCCGTCGAACAGATAACTGCCTGACGGACGGAAGCGTCTTGCGGCGCTCAGGCGAGAGTGCTTAAGCTTGGTCCTCGGTATCAGGGTGCATATTGGGTGAAGACGGAGTCGCGAGAAGCTTTCGCGTGGCAGGGAGCGCAGGTCTCGAGTGCCGCCTTGGTGCCCGGTTTACCGTCTTTGTCAAAGTGTGCGTATCCCCAGCCACCCGTCGTGGCGTATTTTTTTGAATCCTTGACCATAAACTGAACGTTGGTGGGTGGTCCGGGAACGAACGATTGGGGATCGCCGAAGACTTTATCATTGGCCTCGGACGCGATGTGACTGTAGTGCAACGCGGCGATGATTGTGCCGTCCGGAAACGGAAGCTTCGCGTCGCGGTAAGCCTTGATGGCCACATCATTACCCAAAATGGCGGCGAAACTGTGCAGGTTGCCTTCTTCGTGGGCCACGGAGATGAACCTCCAGTCTCGGTATCCAGGCGGAATTTTGATTCCGAAGATCGGGACGGCCTCTCCACTGCCTTGCCCTGATGCAGGAGCTGTTAAGACGATAGCGCCAGCCCCCGTCGCAACTGCAATAAGTAAGAAAGCGATCCATCTCATAGGGGTCTCCTTTTGAAGGAGCCTGCCAACTTCGCGTGACAGGCCGGGGCCGGGGGCCACATGCTATCACCCGACGACATCGCCGAACAACGACGCCGAAATCACCAGCTCAGGGTCCACGGCCTGATAAACGCTGCGGGCAGTTGGATTATTTGTCTGTGGCACGGCACACGGAAACGGCGGTGAGCTTCGCTCTTCGCTTCCGGGTATCTGCTTACAGATGTCTGATATCTCTCCCGCCTACTCTTTCGGGTGCGCCAGCGGAATCTGCGAAAACAATTGCAGATCGATGATCATGTTGAGCCGCCGGTCCAACTGAAAAAACGTCGCCGCTTTTTTCCCCGGCAACACCTGGCTCACCACCGGCACATACTTCAAGCGCAGCGCTTGCGCCTCCCCGTCCGCCTCCAGCCAGTGCCGCACATAAATCAGCGCGTCCTCGTCTGACATCGTTGCCCACATCTCCGCGTACTGCTTTAACAGCGCGTACTTCTGATTGTTCACTTCTTGCAAGTCCTTCACGTAATGGTTGTAGATCGGCCAGAACTTCTGTGCCTCCGGATCCGACAGCGACATATTCTGCCCAATCACCTGCATTTTCATTGCCCGTAGATCCTGCCGCAGCAAAGCAATGTCCTCGTCCGTCACCGTCGGGCTGATGACCCTCTGCACGGTAACTTGCTGGTCCTGCGCCGCCCCCAGCGTCTTCGCCCCCGCGGCAGCGATCCAGGCACCCAACGCCGTCGCCACCACCATGCCCGCAACAAACGCCGCAGCCAATCCCGCCGCTCCCGTCATTTTGCACTTCATAATCCTTCTCCTTATCTTTGTGCTCTTGCCACAAAAAACTACCGAGAGCAGCAAGCCCGAGTGCATGGTAATACAGTTGGTCCGCTAATGGATTACCGTCCACGTGAATTTCAATTTTTCGATGGTGCGGCCTATCCGGAGTTAGACAGGGTCGCACCGCGGAACGATGCGATGGCATCCTGCGGGAGCTAGTGCAGTCTTCCTGCTAACAATGACGTACCTCCCTCGTCCATATAGCAAAAGGGACAGTCGCGTGTGCCGCACGATGCGGCGCGCCAGGGAGGGACCGTGGCCTCATTCTTCCAAGACCTGCGTTACGCGCTCCGAATGCTACTCAAAAGCCCCGGGTTCACGATGGTTGCCGTGCTGACGCTCGCCGTGGGAATTGGCGCCAATATCGCCACTTTCAGCGTGGTTTACGCAGTTCTGCTGCGGCCGTTGCCCTTCCCGCATCCCGAGCAACTCGTGCGCGTGTTCGACGACCTTCGCGGCTCGAGCGAGCAGGATGTAGGCATGTCAGCGCCAGAGCTTTGGGATTTGCAAGATCGCGCGGGCATTTTTCAGGATATCTCGGCGGTGGCGTCGAGTAATTCGGCAATCGGAGGGGGCGATCGGACCGTCCGTGCCGAAAGTCTGGTCACCAGTCCCGATTACTTCACCCTGTTGGGAGCAAAGCCGGAGCTTGGCCGCGTCTACACCCAGCAGGATGCCACTCCGGGATTCATGGAACCTGTCGTCATCAGCAACGGGTTTTGGCGCCGTTATTACGGTTCGGACCCAAAAATCATTGGGCGGAAAATGCGGCTCGATAACGACATGTATACCATCGTGGGAGTGATGCCAGCGGGCTTCCGGCATCCGGGCCCCACGCTCGATACCGACGTGGAAGTCTGGATCGCGACCGGCTTCAACGGCCTTCCGTTTCCAGTGCCAGCCGTCAGGTCACAGAGAATGATTCCCGCCGCAATGGGGCGCCTGAATCCGGGCATGACCGTTGCGCAGGCGCAAGCGCGGCTCGATACCTATATAGCGCAACTCAGCCGGGAGTATCCCACCGAGTACCCCGCCGCCGCGGGATGGGCCGTGCGGCTTGTTCCCGTGAAAGAAGATCTGGTGGGCCCGCAGCGCGCGGAGTTGTTCCTCCTTCTGGGAGCGGTGGGATTTGTGCTGCTGGTCGCGTGCGTGAATATCGCCAACCTTCTGCTGGCCCGTTCGTCCGGACGGCGGCGCGAGATTGCGATTCGGTTGGCTGTGGGTGCTAGCCGCTCTCGCCTGATGAGCCAGCTGCTGACGGAAAGCACGCTTTTGTCGCTGATTTCCGGTCTCTTCGCCCTGGTTACAGTGCTCCTTTTGAAGAAGGCCATCATCAGCCTCGCTCCTGCGGATATTCCACGGCTCAACGAGGTTGAGGTCAGCGCGGGGGTGCTTTTCTTCGCTTTCCTGATCTCGACGGTGACGGGCGCGCTCTTCGGACTGGCTCCGGCGCTGCAAGCTGCGAATGCGGACCAGATTGAGAATCTGAGGGAAGGCGGCCGCGGGTCAGGGACCGGCAGACGCCATACTCGCGTTTCTCGGGTTCTGGTGGTTTCGGAAGTAGCGCTCTCGCTTGTTTTGCTAGTGGGCGCGGGCTTGCTCCTTCGCAGTTTCTGGCGCGTGCTCGAAGTGCGTCCCGGATTCAATCCCGCCCATCTCGCGACGGTGCAAATCTGGATTCCGATATCCAACAATCCGGCCAATGACCCTTACAGCGTCGAAGAGAAGCGCGCCGATTTTCTTCTGGAGGTCGCTCGACGCGTATCTGCGCTGCCCGGCGTGGAACAGTCGTCGATTTCCGGGAACGACACTTTGCCCATGAACTCCGGGAGAAATTACTCTCCCTTTTCCATTCAAGGGCGCGCGACCGACTCGGAGCGCAACCCGGTGGCTGACATTGCCGTGGTCGACACGCAATATTTTCGGACCATGGAAGTTCCCTTGATTACGGGAAGAAATTTCTCGGACTTGGATACGTACAAGACAAAACCCGTTGCGGTGATCGACCAGACCCTCGCCCAACGGTACTGGCCGAACGAGAATCCTCTCGGACAAGAGCTGAAGTTTTCGTTCGGACGAGGTTTGCAGGGGCTCACGATTATCGGCGTGGCCGGCGATGTCAAGTCGGACGGTTTCGAGGCTCCCAGTGTGCCTCATATATATGTTCCCTTGGGGCAGTTCGCGCCGGTCAACGCGGTGGTTTTTCTCCGGAGCAGGGGCGACGCGGAACATCTCGGCGAGGCCGTGCGGCAGGAGGTAGAAACTGTCAATCCCAATGTCCCGGTGCACAGCATCAGCTCCATGGACCAAATCATCGCCAGATCAGTGGCTGACCGGCGCTTTGCTCTTGAGCTTCTGGGAGTTTTTGCCGCAGTGGCGCTGCTGCTCGCCGCCGTCGGCATCTACGGGGTGATGTCGTATTCGTTCAGCCAGCGGACACACGAGATCGGCATTCGCGTCGCCCTAGGCGCACAACGCATGAACATCCTCAATATGGCTATTGGAGAAGGTATGCAGCTCGTGGCCATCGGTTTGGTTCTGGGTCTGATCGGAGCTGGAACCTTGACGCGATTTGTGCGCGCCATGCTGTTCGATGTCAGCCCCTTCGACCCGGCGACCTTCGCTACGATCTCGGCCATCCTAGCGGCCGTCGCGTTTCTTGCTTGCTACGTTCCGGCGCGGCGTGCAACCCGCGTGGATCCTCTCGTCGCTTTGCGGGACGAATGAAACGCTCCGGCGTCGCTTGCCCTGAGATCCATTCGTTTGTCAACACTGCCGCGCTGCGGTATGCTGCCTGCGGAGACCTGTATTTGGAGGCGGCCAATGACTCCATCCCTTACGCCCCTAGAGTCGCTGCTCTTCGACATCGTCCTTGCCACACTGGCCATCGGCCTTCCTATCGTGGTGGTGTTGTCAGCCCGCTTTCTATGGGACCGCAACCTGAACCTTGGCCGTTCGAAAGAGCTTGAAAAGCTCATCTGGCAGTTGCACCGCATCGCCAGCGCAATGGAGCATCAAATGAATTTGTCATTCCCGGCCGTTCAGCCGGGCACGGAAGAGCCGCGCGATCTCGCCTATCTACAGGGGCTTGCTGCCCAGCAAACGGTTGCCACCGCGAGCGTTGCAACACCCAGTGCTGGTGCCGCGGCTCCGCCGCCCTCCGATCGGCCCACCGTGCAACATCCCGTGACTCCGCCGCCGGCTGCTCAGCAAGCACCTCTTCCGGCGCTTGAACGCCGCGAGCCCTCTGCCGAGGGCACGCGCGCCGGAGTCAACTCCATGTTCGGCCTGTAGATTTAGCTTTTCCTCGTCATTTCGCATAGGCGATCTTGGATAAGTCCAGGTTAGCGTGGCTATCGGACGAGTGGATCGGACCTAGCGGAAGCTAGCGATCCGAGATGCACGAGGTGCTGGCGGTCACTGTTTCAACCAGCCTTGTAACTGCAGCCAGTCGGCAAACCTATCGATCCAATGATCCGTAGGGAGATTCTGTTTTCGCATTCCGAAACCATGGCCACCCTTCGCGTACATATGCAGCTCGGCGGATTTGTGCGCCGCCGTCCATTTCTCGTATAGAGCGACGCTGTCGGGCGCCAGTCCGAGCTGATCGTTGGTAGCCGCGGCAAGAAACATCGGCGGCGCATCGGCAGGAACGGGAGCATCTTTGAACGTCCCCGCGGCTCCATAGATCGGGGCTACGAAGACAGGCCGGCCTTCGGGCGCGTAACGGAGAGCGACTCCGGCGGCGACGGTTCCACCCGCGGAGAAACCGATGATGCCGACGCGATCGGGCGACACGCCCCATTCCGACGCGTGCTGCCGAACGTAGGTGACCCCGGCCAACCCATCGGCTATGGACAATGGAACGATCTTGTCTAGGATCTCTTGAAATTTCTGCCTCTCTGCAAACAGCGCGGTAAATTCCTGGGTGGCGTCGTCTCCGGTGTGCGCGATGCGGTACTTCAAGACAAAGGCGGTCACGCCTCGGTCGGCCAGGTACTTGGCTAGGTCGGTGCCTTCACTGGTGATGGAGAGGGCCATGAAACCACCGCCGGGACAGATCACCACGGCCGTCCCGTTTCTCGACTCCGGAGAGGGCTTGAAAACGGTGAGCGTTGGCTTGGTCACGTTAGCGACGACTTCGGTGTTCCAAAGCTTCGAGAAGTATTCTTTCTCGGGATAATTCTCTGGTGTCGAGCCCGGCGGCGTGCCAGGGTAGAGGGGCAAGACATCTTGAGCGGCAGCGCAGGTCGCGAGGAACAACAGTACGCAAAAAGTTCGAACGAGAAAGGCTTTCATGGCCGTAGAGTCTAGCAAAGAGTTGCGGGTGTGGTCGCCGGGAAAGGGCTGGAACCGTTAAGTGATCATCGGTACCTTAGCCACGATGAACGCGGGCCGCCACCATCGCGGGATTCTCGGATCGACGGCCCTCATGAACAGAAGCGACGGACTGTTTGGATTCGGCCCTACCGAAGTAGTTCCATCCTCTTTTCGTTGTCTTCAATATGTTGCTCGTCCACCGCTGAGATCGAAAACAGCACCGGTTGTGAAAGAATTTTCTTCAGATACCAGCCAGGCGACCATGGCGCTCACTTCGTCAACTTCCAGAAAGCGTCCGCGTGGAATGCGGGACAGCATGAAGTCAATGTGCTCCTGAGTCATCTGCTCGAATATGCGAGTGCGCGCGGCCGCGGGAGTGATGCAGTTGACCGCGATGTTTTTGTTCGCAGTTTCTTTTCCGAGTGATTTCGTGAAGGCAATCACTCCGGCCTTTGAGGCGCTGTAGGCCGACGCGTTCGCATTCCCTTCTTTGCCTGCAATCGAAGCCACATTCACAATGCGGCCGTAGCCCTGCTCCAGCAAATGGGGAACGATGGCGCTGCAACACAGAAAAACGCCGGTCAGATTTATGTCAATCACCTGTTTCCATGCGTCCAGCGGATACTCCCAGGCCTTGAGGTTCGGGCCGGCGATACCAGCGTTTGCGACAAGGATGTCGATTCGGCCGTGTTTCTGCAAGGCGGACGTCGTGGCCTTTTTCACACTCTCGGCCGAGGCGACGTCCACCACTTCGCTGGACACTTCGCCTCTACTGCTGAGATCGCCTTGAGCTTTTTTCAAGAGAACTTCGTCGCGATCCCAGAGCGACAATGTCGCGCCGGAAGCGATCAAACGGGATGCGATGGAGAAGCCAATGCCTTGCGCTCCTCCAGTAACGACTGCTTTACGTCCCTTTAGATCAATCTGATTCATGATTCCTCTCTGATGCCGTCGATTCGGCGTAGGACAGCTTATCTGCTGCCGGCGCTGCGGATGAACGTCAATGTACATGATGTACTACGCTAGGCTATCCTGCTTTCCGAGGAGAACATGACCCTGCAGCCGATCATGCGCGCGATCTCGCAACTGGTATTTGTAATCCTTCTCTCGCTTCCAGTGATGGCCCAACAGCCCGCCCCTTCTATCCCCTCCACGGGCTCGCCCGGGCTGGATGAGTACCGGGCGTCGCGGATTGCCATCTACACGGACGATTTCGGACAACTGGCACGCTATCGGAAGGACGACGCCGCGCTCGCGCCGCCGGCCGCGGGCGAAAACCGAGTCGTATTTCTTGGCGACTCCATCACCGACTACTGGAAGTTACCAGACTATTTTCCCGGCAAGCCTTATATCAACCGCGGCGTCGATGGGCAAACCACGCCCGAGATGCTGGTGCGTTTCCGCCAGGATGTGATTGATCTGCACCCCAAAGTGCTGGTCGTACTCGCGGGAACCAACGACATCGCGGGCGTCACCGGGCGCACGTCTAACGAGGGCATCGAGGCCAACTACGCGTCCATGGCCGAACTGGCTCGCGTGCACGGCATCCGCGTGGTGTTCGCGTCCGTCCTTCCCGTGCACAACTACACGCACGATGCGGAGGAGTCTTTTGCGCTGCGTCCTCGCGATAGAATCCTGGGGCTGAACAACTGGCTGAAAAGCTATTGCGCCAAGAACGGCTTCGTGTATCTCGACTACTTCAGCGCCGTAGTAGACGAGCGAGGGATGCTGAAGCGCGCGCTGGCTGACGATGGGCTGCACCCGACGGATGCCGGGTACAAGATCATGGCGTCCCTGGCGGAGCAGGCAATTCAGAAGGCGCTAGCGGAAAACAAAGCAAAGTAAGGTGCATGCAGTTATCTCGGGCTAAGGAGTTTGTATGTCAGGCGAGAAAACGGCAATCGTCACGGGAGCGCAGCAGGGTCTTGGTGCGGGTTTCGTGGAAGCCTTCCTGAGCGAAGGTTATAACGTCGTCGCAACCTCTCTCAAGGCCAGTCAATCGTTGACGGCTTCACCTCACCTGGTCCTCGTCGATGGCGACATCGGCAAGCAGGAGACCGCTGAAAAAACTGTCGAGGCCGCGATCGAGCACTTCGGAAGCATCGATGTTCTCGTGAACAACGCGGGGATCTTCCGCACCAAGCCGTTTACGGACTTTACGACCGAGGACTTCAATGCCTTGGTCTCGACCAATCTGTTGGGTTTTCTGTACATCACTCAGCCCACTGTGAAACAGATGCTGAAACAGAAGTCTGGGAACGTTGTGACCATATCTGCGTCGCTTGCCGATCAGCCGTTTGTCGACGAAAAGGCCTCCGTCTCGATGATGACGAAAGGGGGCCTGAATGCACTGACCCGAAGTCTCGCCATCGAGTACGCAAAAGAGGGCATCCGCTTCAACGCTGTGGCGCCCGGCGTCGTGAACACACCCTTGCACAAGGGTGATTCCCCGGAGGTTCTCAAAAAGTCTCAGCCAATGGGGAAAATCGTGGAGATGAGAGACATTGTCGATGCCGTTCTCTACTTGGCGCGGGCAGGCCAGGTAACTGGAGAAATCCTGCACGTAGATGGTGGGGCTCACGCTGGCCGTTGGTAGCCGCCAGACCGTTTCTGAATGCAATTGGCAAAAGAGAAAAGGGGCACAAACTTGAAAGCGCAAACGGCAACACGCGAAGGATCTCGGCCGGCCAGCGCCGAACAGCGGTTGAAAGAGCTAGGCATCCAGCTCCCGGCGCCGCCTGAGCCGTTCGGCACCTATGTGGAGGCGGTGCAGACGGGCAATCTGCTTTTTCTGACCGGGATGCTTCCCACGGAAGGGCGTAGTGCGAAATTCATTGGGCGCGTGGGAGCGGAGCTCGATGTGGAGGCCGGGTGCAAGGCGGCGCACCTCGCGGCGCTCAACGCCATCGCGGTCGCGCGGAAGCACTTGGGATCGCTCGACAAAGTGACGCGCGTTGTCCGGCTCGGCGTGTCGGTGGCCACTTCGGGAGATGTCCGCGAACAGCCGAAAGTCGCTGACGCCGCTTCGCAGTTGCTGCAGGACGTGTTCGGAAAAGACAAGAACCCTTGCCGCTTGGTGTATGGCGTCGCAAGCCTTCCGCTCGGCACGCCGGTCGAGTTGGAGCTCATTTTCGAGGTGGCGGGTTAGATACGCTCGAAACGATTCCCTTCGTGATCCACGAAAGCACGTTTGCCTCAGCCGGGAATCTTCGGTTCCGATTCAGCTAGGCCGCTAATTGTCGCTCTTTCAACTTCTGATTAATGCGCGGCTTCAGTCGCTCGAAGCTACTCAACCTTCGCTGGCGGATAGCTTTCGATGTAGTTCTCGTTTTCACAGCCGTAGTACGTGCAGGTTCGTGCGGTGAAATCGACACCGTAGCGTACGACGCCGGCACGCCAGCAGGCCAGCAGGAACTCAGGAAAGCTGCTGTTCCCAGCTTGGTCGGTGCGCAGCGCCGCGATGAGCGCTTCTCGGTCGAATGGTGGCACATCCACTGTGCCGGATAACAGCGGTGTGCCTTGGGTCACGACCGGCCCTTTTTGAGTTAAGTACAGGCTCTGGCAGGGGGGCAGAAACCAGTGATTGCGCAGCACCCCTGCGCGCCGAAGAGTCTCCGCGAGATGTGGGAAGCCGCCGACCTTTGGGCGACCAGCGAGTGCCTTTTGTTGTGCGGCCTGTAGGACTTCTATCGCTGTGCTCACGGCAATATTCCTCGCAAGAATTGTGAAAGGATTCTAGTGCCTAATTCCAAGGCCTGATTGAGGCGACCGATCTGGAAACTCGGCGAGGCATACGCGAACGGGTGGCCTTGTTGACTCGGCGCCGGTTAGGGCAGCCCTTCGTCTAATGAGGGTTTGAGCGCGGGCATTGTCGATTGTTTGTATCACCAATCGCGCGGGAGTAACTTCGTGCCCAACGACGCACCCTCATTGCAGGAAGGAGTTCGGTGGCACGTGCGCAGAGCGCTGTTTTCTCTATTTTGGCCGGCGTGAAGGGAGCGGCAATGTCCGTGCAGACGCTTGCTCGAATTCACTGATATTTCGACCAAACATTTCAACTCCCTGAAGGATCCGCCATCCGAGAGTTGAACCTGCCAACAATCTGCTGCGTGCGCTGGCTAAAGACCACGTATTCGCCGGGGGAATGCGCTTGCAGTTCCCGGATCCTGGACTCAGCAGTTTGCAAGTCTTGAACCGCTTCAATCCATGCAAAATTCGCGCGATCCGTTTTCTTCAGAATGTCGAAAAGGAATTCCACCGTAGCGCCTCCTTGCGGTGAACCTCGAATCTCACAGCCTGCCGCCCACCAGTGATTCGCCTAATGAAGTTTTTTTGTGGCTCTTGGGTGCTTGGCACAAACATGAGATGTGAACTCCTTGTCCCGTTGCTGCTGGTAATGCATCTTCATCTCGTCAATGGATTGGCCAATGGGTGGCCCTGAAGGTTTGAACTCCCATGCGCATTCGGAACAAGCCCAGCCCTGAAAATTCTGTCGTTCGACCCATATCAGTTCGCGACGCATCGCCTCTATGGCACACTCCGAGATTTGGCGGGTTATGCTTCTGAAAGACGGTGTAGCATTCGTCTCCGACGGCGCTGCGACGACAAAAGCCGCCGTTTTCCTGGCACTGAGCGGGGTTTTGCCCAAAGCGGCGTTTTTGAACACACATCAAAACCGAAATGAATGCACACCGGCTAGACCTTAGCGATAGAAAGAGGTTGCTGTCTGTGGGGTATCCGACACAGGCAAGAATTGCTATCTCAATCCGAGGTCATTCTCGAATTGTTGAATAACACCGTAACACTCACAGGCGGCGTTCTGGAGTTTCCTGCGGTTCACAATCTTCACCGCGCCTCGCACGTATTCTATGATGCCCTTTTTCTGGAGTACCGCCGCTGCCAAGCTCACGGTGGATCGGTCCGTACCCATCATGGTCGCAATAAAATCGTGGGTAATCGGAAGTACCGCTAACTGCACCCTATCCTGAGTCATGAGCAGCCACCGCGCGAGACGCTGCTGTATATCGTGGAGTCGATTGCACGCCGCGGTCTGTGCGACTTGCATGCTTTGAAGCCCTGAATGCCTGCTCAAGATTGTCTGCAACTGCGGAGCCGAACGCAGAATGCGTTCTAGCGCATTTCCCATCATGCGGAAGCCGTCGCCGGCAATTTGGACTATTTCACGAACGGAACTTCGGCTCAAGCCAACCGCCAAACCGGCCCCAACGTAGCCCTCGTTCCCCACTACGCCAACTTCCACGGTACGACCATCTTTGGTCACTACAACCTGAGAAACCATTCCGCGGTTCGGGAAATAGACGAACTCGATGTTCTGAGTCGGCTCGTGAAGGCTAAGATGATCGGGAAGATCGACGTAGGACAAGTCCGGACGCAACAACCGGTATTCATTATCGGGGGTTGCCAACAGTACCTTGTTGCTTACCGGCTTTCCACTGGTGTTGGTCCGTTCGCCCACCCGTACGACTCTAGAATTTTTTTCACTCATGGCCATCCTGAATGCCCCTGAAGTGCCTTGCATTGACTCGGTCAAACTTCATGGGCCCTGACATTCCAATTCAACCAAAAACCGGTCTAATAATCTGTCCGAAATGGGACACCACTCAAGAACGAAGGCAAATGTGCGCCAAATCGGTGCGCGTTGGCCGGGATCCGCCTGGAAACCGAGGTTCTTCACGGCCGGAACCTCCGACAACAGGCACTAATCGAAAAAGTGAGCTGCTTCAAAGCTCCGGTAATCCGAACATCATCAGGAGTTGAGTGGGTGGAAAGCGGAATCGTTCCTAGTTGTTCTTGCTGGTCGCGTTACTTTAGAACGAGTACGACTATCCGTCCGTCCGAGTGAAACTCGCCACCCGTGGCCGTCTTGGCGGTGATCAGTGGATCGGCGGGCGTAACATGATCCCGTTGAATCACGAGGCCCGTTCCCGAAAGCGTGCCATTGACGTATTCACGTTCGCCGTCGATCGCGGGATCGATCTTGTGCGTCAACCCGTTATTGCGCTGATCTCGTTCAAATCCAATATCATGCGTAGCTGCCACGCACCACAGCGGGCGCCCTTCGACCTCGAAAGGCGACTTCCAGACGCGCAGATGATTCCTGGACATGGCCACTTTCACCGGTTCGGCGTGCGCGAATCCGTAGTCCTGCGCACGGTTGAAAAGAAACAGGGTACTCATGGGCATGGTCAGATAATCTTTCTTTTCCAAAGAATCCATTACGGCATTCAGCGCCGTATTTCCGACGGCCTTGTCCACTTGTACCCAACCACCCGTGGTGAATACCTGAACCACCTGTTCCTGCGTTCCCACGATTAGGACGTTCACCATGTCGCCAGGTTTTCCTGCGGGATCCGAGACGCGACGCGGGATTTTGCTGAGGAGATCAAGAGTTACGCCTGGCACGCGAGTTTCCACCGGACCGCCAGCATTCGCGGCATCCTTTAGACCTTCGTCGAGGATTTCAATTTTTACGTGGAAGCTTCCGTCGGCGGTTGACGCCTCGGTCATACTCTGATTGATTCCCAGAAATAACCGCCCCGCCACCGGTAGCTGGTACTCTTTGCTTGCGCCTACCAGAAAGGCCTGCGCATAGGAGTCCGAACCGACTCGTCCAATCAACGCGCCGTGGCCCGCGTCATTCACCGCGTATTGGTGAAGCAGGTCAGCAAATCCGCGCGGGAGCCCGTCCGGACCAAAGGTTCCCAAGGTCCGCGATTTTCCCTGGTACGAGTCGTCAGGCGGGTAAGTGATTTTCCCCGTGGCGGTAAAGCGCAGTCTTGCTCCACCGTGCAGATCAATCTTCGTGTCCACCCATTCACTTTTCCCAGCGATATCGATCTCGTATGACTTGGCGGTGTCCGCCTTGGCTGCTCGCGCGCGCGCCGGCATGGCCGCGAACAATATGGCCGCCGACGAACACGAAAAAAGAGCAATGAAAAACAAGGATGCACGAATCATGTGAACTTCTCCTGTTTAGAACGCGGAACGGATGAGCTTCGAACGAGCGGAGCCGATAACGTGAGGTTACACCATTTCGGCATCGCAGGCGAAATCCATGGCTACCGCCGATTTATCGAATCGGCTCCGCCGCCACACGCACCTCAGGCAGGAGCGCTGCCCTTAGCGGCTACCAGGTTTCTAAATACAGGGTCGTCATGGAGGATTTTCAGGTCGGGATCATTCATGGCCCAAGTAGCATTGGAGTAGCCCGATTTAATACATCGCTGGAACATCTCCAGAGCGTCCGCTTTCATCGCGAGAGAGCCGTAGGTGCAGGCGGCGTTATAGAGCACGTTGGAATCGTTGGGACGCATAGCGACGGCAATGCGCACGTGCAGCACGGCTTCTTCGGGTTGACCGAGGTAGGCAAGGTCCGCGGCCAGCAGGATGCGCGCCCGGACATCGTCGGGAAACTGCCGCAACTGGAGTTCCAGCACTTCCTTTTCGCGCTGGCGCAAGCGCTCGGCGTCCGCCATGCGTCCGAGAGTCTCGAAGGAATTGATCAACGGGACCAAGGCGTTGTAGTCGCTGCTCACGATTTCCAGAGCGCTCTCGGCGAGCGCCACGGCCTCATCGTATCGTTGGGAGGCGAAGTATGAGCGCCCCAGAACGTCGTGCGCACCTTCACATTCCGGCCGTAGTTCAATCGCTCGTCGCGCCAGGCGAATGCTCTCGTCGTAGTGATGCTGGGCATATTGAATGCGCGCTCTCGCGGAGAGCACTTCGGGAAGATCGGCCGCCAGCCACTCCGCTTTTGCGCAAGCGGCCAAGCCCTTCTCGACAAACTCCGGGTTCGGACTGCGGAATTCGTGCATTCCGCCCCAGACGTGGGCGATTCCCGCGTAAGACAAGGCAAAATTGGGATCCAGCTTTACCGCCTCTTCATACATCGCGAGAGCGTACTCGAACTGACGCTGCCGGAGATAACTGCGGCCGCGCAGATAAAAATCGTAAGCTACCGGGTTCGCGGTGGGCTTCTTGGCAATCACCTTTTCTTCTTGTGGGGAAAGCTTGATCTCCAGGGCCTTCGCAATGCTCAGGGAGATTTCTTCCTGAATCGCGAAGACGTCTTCCATCTGGCGGTCGTAGCGTTCAGCCCAGATCGAATGCCGCGTTGCGCTTTCGACGAGTTGCGTGGTAATGCGCAATCGGTTTCCTGCGCGGCGGATGGACCCTTCGAGGACGTACATGGCATTCAGTTTTTCGCCCACTTGCGGAGCGGTTACCGGCTTGTCGCGGAACGCCAGCATTTCGGACCGCGGAAAAATCTCGATGCGCGCAATTTTGGATAGCTCGGTGATGATGTCCTCGGTCATGCCATCACGGAAATATTCGTCTTCCTTTGCGCCGCTCAGATTTTCGAAGTACAGCACGGCGATGCTTTTCTTGGTGGCGACGGGTGGGCGTGTCGCAGCGGCCGGCGCCGGTGCGCCTGTCGAGGAAACACGGGCGTCGGAATCGCTCCGGCTAGAGGAAGAGTCCAGATCGCGCTTCAATCGCTTGAGGTCAGCGCGCAATTCGGTGGCTGTCTGGCAGCGAAGGTCGCGGTCTTTTTCCAGGGCCTTGGCAATAATGCGGTCGATCTCGGCAGGCATCTTGGGATTGATACTGGTGACGGGCCTGGGTGCGTCATTCAGGATGCCATTGAAAATGATCGCTGCGGTGCTGCCGCTGAAGGGTAGTTCGCCGGTGGCCATCTCGAAGAGAACAATTCCCAATGAAAATAGATCCGTGCGGCTGTCTAATTCCTCGCCGCGGGCCTGTTCGGGACTCATGTAGGCGACCGTGCCGATCGAGCTACCGGGGCTTGTCAAGTTCTCCTGGGTAACGCCGTGACCTTCGGTGTGCATGGCGGACTCGTGGAACGTCTCATCCGCCGTTCCTCGTCTGGTCTCGACCTTGGCCAGACCGAAATCGAGGATTTTCGCTTGACCGCGTTCGGTGACAAAAATGTTTGCGGGTTTGATGTCCCGATGAACGATGCCTTTCTTGTGGGCGGCGTCCAGCGCGTCGGCAATCTGAATACCCCAGTCGATCACCTGAGTAGCAACCATCGGCTTGCCAGCGATACGGTGCTTCAGCGTTTGACCCTCAAGCAGCTCCATCGCGATGAAGGGCTTGCCGTCGACCTCACCCACGTCATAAACGGTACAAATGTTCGGATGGTTTAGCGCCGAAGCGGCTCGCGCCTCTCGCTGGAACCGGTCCAGCGCCTGGCGGTCGCCTGCGGTCTCTGGCGGCAGGAACTTCAGGGCGACATTGCGGCCCAGCCGGGTATCCTTGGCGTTGAAAACGATTCCCATACCGCCGCCGCCGAGCTTTTCCACAATTTTGTAGTGAGAAATGGTTTCGCCGATCATGTTTGCCAGTGATCTTAGGATTGCGCAGCGCTAATGTCAAAGCATGCGGAAGAGGCCCTGAAACTAGACTCAACGGATTTCTGATGCCCCGAGAGGGACATGGACTCGGAGTGCGAGTGCTTATAGGATTGCCCGCGTGAAAAAAGTGAAACCCAGTAGACGCGCTTCCAAGCCGAAGAACACCGGCGCTGCGAAAAACTTTGACGAATACCTTGCTGGTGCCCCGGAATCCGCCCGCAGCACCCTAAACAAGCTTCGCGCGACGATTCGGTCGATTGTGCCACCGGGGGCAACCGAGGTTATCAGCTATCGGATTCCCGCGTTCAAGCACAGAGAAGTGTTGGTATGGTTTGCCGCGTTTTCGAACCACTGCAGTTTGTTCCCTACCGCATCCGTGATCGAAGCGTTTAAGACCGAATTCAACGGCTTCTCCACATCCAAAGGGACCATCCACTTCCCCACGGACAAGCCACTGCCGACTGCGTTGATTAAGAGATTGGTGAAGGCGCGGGTCGAGCAGAGCGAAAAGAAACGGTGCTGAGCAGATTTCCGTCGAGACCTGCTCATAACTTCGAAGCCGGTTGACGCCCCCTGGGGTCTCTCGCCCCGGGGAAGCGGCCAATCTGATCACGGTGGCTGCGAGCCACAAGACGTGACAGATCAATGGATAGACTCCAACTATCCGATTCGGATTTCCGCTCGGACGGCAACTGACCATTCTTGACGAGCTCACTAAAACTTTGCGCGTCGGCGGTTGGCCACTCTATGAGCACGCGTCTGATGCATTGGCCTGAGCTTCGCCGCCGGCGCTACCAGGCACCTTCTTTGCCGCCCCACCACCAGATCAGTCCAAGGGTGGCAGTGGATTGTTCCTTGCTGAGAAGTCCCTGAGTGCTGCTGAGGAACGATGGTTGATTGGAAAAATCGCGGCGCCATTCGTAGCGCATCAGAAATCCTTCGCTCAACTTATAGTCGAAGGTTCCGGTGGTCTCCTTGAGAGCCTGAGTCAGCCCGCTGAACATGCCGCCGCGGTCGGAAAGATATTCGGCACGCGCGGCGGCGGCAAAGTGTTTGGAAAATTCATAGCGAGCGTAGCCCGCGGTCCCATCCACATGAGACGGCGCGGACGACTCCCCTAGCGCCTGATTGCGCCACAGCCGCTGAATGACGTAGTCGCCCTCGAGCGCGAAGCTCCATTTGGGCGTGGCCTGCCAGCTTACATAACTGTCAAAGATGTGGAGGAGGCCGTTTGGCGCCGGCGTAATCGCCGTAAACGTCAAGCCCGGTTGGACGGGTATGGGATTTGTCGCCGCAGACACGACGCGGTCCGGATGTTCCTGGCCGAGATAATAGTTCACCACCCAGGTCACGGATTTCTTGGGTTTCGCGGTGAATCCAAACAGCTCGTCTTTGAAACCGTTGGTGGCCTCCGCCTGGTTGGTGCCATTCACGATCCAATAGTTAAGAGTAAAACTGTCGTTCACAGGATAGGCCACCCGGACGCCCATGTGGTAGAAGGGCAGAAAATCGAAGAAGTACGCGCGGGAGTAGTTCATCTGATCTTTCGTGTAATTACCTTCGATTCCGAGCGAGCTGCTCCATTTTCCGAAGTCGATCGTGAGGCCGTTGCCGACGGCTGCAACGTACGTGCCGTAGGCTTGGAAGATATTTTGATAGATCGCCGGTCGCGGTTCGTTTGCGGGATTGCCTTGCAACGTGTCGGTGGCTTGCCCATATTGCAAATCGAGGCGAGCGCCAAAGCGGCGTCCGTCACTGACGTCAGGCTCACGATCGAAAATCACGTCCGCCTGGTTCAGGCTGAAGTTGTTGCTCAAGACATCGTAAGCGCGAAGCAAATTCACGCGTCCCACCGGGGCATTGAAGTTGTAGTCGTAGTAGCCATCGAGGGCGAGATTGATGGTCGTGTCGCGCAGGAAATTGAGTCCCTTTTGGTCCAGCGGTATTGGGACGGAAGAATCAGGATTTGCCTGAGACGAGCTCGCGTTGGATGTAACCGTCGCATTGGTCACGGCCGGAGCAGCCCCCGAATTATTCCCCAAGGACCCCGCAGGGCTACCATTCGCAGAAGCCGATGAAACTGCTGCATTCGCGGTCGGCGTCGACGACGTGGCATTGGCCGTTAGGAGGCGCTTGAGTTCCGCGACTTCCGCTTCCAAGGCCTCGACGCGCCGTTCCAGGTCTGCGGGCTTCTCTGGCGCGCCCGCTTCCGTGTCCGAGGACTGGGCCTTTACTTGCGCGCGCAAGGTATCCACGCGCACGAGAAGCAGCGCGATCGTGCACAAACAAATTGTCGGAGCCGCCCGGCGGGTGAATAGGCTGCGACGGACCGCTCGATTCTCTATTTTCGTTTGCATCGGTGCGTTCCCTTCTTGCGATGGCTCACGGTAATGGTCGAAAGTGCGGATTGTCGAAGATGCATCGTATGAGTTTGGCGTCCCTAGAGCAACGAGGATAGCCGCGTCGCGCATTTCGGAAGCAACCGCGTCGCAAGCTTCGCCAGCGACACCTAAACTCTCGCGCGCGTATATGAATGGGGAGTGAACGATCCTGGCCGCGGGTCACGCAGCACGGCCATAGCTCCGTTCACGCACGGGGAGGCCGAGTTGAGTTATATTGCTCGGCGAGCTGGCGCTGCAACATTGCGGGAGGCATCCTTTCATGTACCGACATATTCGCGGATTAGCATCAGCATCTCCAGTTGTCGCCGCGACGATCATGCTCTCCCTGTCCCTTGTTGCGCAGCAAGGTTCGCAGCGCGTGCCGCAACAGCTCCAGCCTCCTGCCAACGAGCAGGTGCTCCTCCAGGTCCATGCGAAGGGCGATCAGGTCTACACCTGCAAGAGTGATGGGGCGCAGTTCACCTGGACGCTGAAAGCCCCCGACGCACAGCTCTTCGACAAGGACGGCAAGCCGTTCGGCAAGCATTTCGCCGGGCCTTCGTGGGAAGCGGTCGACGGCAGCCGCGTTACTGGTAAGGCAGTCGCCAATGCGCCTTCGCCCGATGCCGATTCGATCCCGTGGCTGTTGGTCACCATCGTCGGCCATAGCGACAACGATGGCTTACTCTCTCGCGCCACAACCATCCAGCGGCTCAACACCAAAGGTGGCAAAGCCCCTGCCGCCGGCTGCGATGCCGCGCACGTGGGCGAAGAAGCCCGCGTGCCATATTCCGCGGACTACGTCTTCTACGCGCCGAAATAAACGTGAGACCAAAAAGACGGGCGGGACGCTAGAACTCGCCCCTACATTTAGTTCTACATTTCATCCGCAATATTTTGACTCGGAAAAACTGGAGCTTCGCGAAACAAAATGCAAAACCCCACGCGCTGAGGTTTGCGCGTGGGGTTTTGCATTTCCGAAGAAAACCAGAGGCAAGCCGCATTTGGTCGGGGGTGGTGGGTTGCGGCTTGCCCCCAGGGCGAGACGTTCGAGGCGGGCTTACTTCGTGGCCATCGCAACTAGAACCTGCTCGGTTTCAGTAGGCCCCTGCGCGATCTCGTTGTGCGGGAGTTTGGGTGCAGCGTAACGAAGGTCGATGCCCAGTTCGGCAAGGTACAAGTCGCTGACGACGCGCATTCCGAAGCGGTGCTGAATGGTGAGGCTACTGGGGGCGTCGCCTTTCTTCAGTTCGGAAATGGACGTCATGACCATCGACGTGCCGTTCGGTCCGTGAATGACGATCTGGGCTGGAAGCACGCTGGACTTCAGCGAGAAGGTGTATTCGCCGGCAGGCAGTTGCGCCGCGCCCCAGCGGACATCGTCCGGCAGGGTGAAGCGACCATTGTAGGCGTTTTGCGCGGCCGCGGGTGCGGGAGCGGCGCAGATGGCGACCAGTGCGATCGCGACGATGGCGAGGATGCGGCTCAGATTATTTTTCATGGTAGTTCTCCTTTTCGAAGCGTTGTGCTTGGGCGCACGCTTTACCGGAAGCATGCGAAGGGCCGCGCAGACCTGAGCCGGACCGCGGATGAAAAGGATTGATGGTGCAGGACTTGTGAAAATGAGGCCCGTGCAATTTCCTGAAGTGCTATCCGATCGGATAGTTGCGACTATCCGTAGGGATAGAGGAGAAGGAAAAAGGCGGCGACGCGAAGACCGAGGTGGTAGAGAAAAAAAACGAAGAGAAGAAAACACGCCGCCGAGCTCAGGCTTTGTTGCGCTTTTTTAATGTCAGGCGGAGATCGAGATTGCGGATCAATCGGTGGAGGTAGTTCGAATGCACGCCGAGCAGGCGGGCGGCTTCGGTGATTTTTCCTTCGGACTGATCCATGGCGGTCAGGATGAGCTGGCGTTTCAGTTGGCGGACCGCTTCGTGGTACGTCGAGGAGCGCATCGACTGCGCGGGAGTCTCGTGCAAGGTTTCCGGCAAGTCCTCGGGAAGAATCATTCCCGACGAGCCGAGGACGACGGCGCGCTCGATGGCGTTCTCCAGTTCGCGTATGTTGCCCGGCCAATCGTATTGCGAAAGGAGCGTGCGGGCGTCCGGCGAAATCCCCAGGATACGGCGATTACATTTTTCCGCATATTTGGCCGCGAAATATCCAGCCAGCAACGGTATGTCTTCCTTGTGATCGCGCAATGGAGGCATGGTCATGGAAACCACGTTGAGTCGGTAATACAAATCCTCGCGAAACGTGCCGTCCTTGGTGGCTTTCTGAAGATTTTTGTTGGTCGCGGCAATGACGCGGATATTCAGGGGCATCGAGCGCGTGCCGCCCACCCGCATGAAATCGCGCTCTTGCAAAACGCGCAGCAGCTTGGCTTGTAGCGCGGGGCTGATCTCCCCCATTTCGTCGAGAAAGATCGTGCCAGCGTTGGCCATCTCGAGCTGTCCGCGTTTTTGGGTGATGGCGCCGGTAAACGCGCCGCGTTCGTGTCCGAAAAGTTCGCTCTCCAGCAGAGTCTCCGTCAGCGCGGCGCAATTGATGGCCACGAACGGTTGGTCGCGCCGCGGACTGTTGCGATGAATCGCGCGGGCGGCGAGTTCCTTACCGGTGCCACTCTCGCCGTAAATCAGCACGGTGGAAGCCGTCGCCGCGACGCGTTCGATGAGCTGGTAGATCTCGCGCATGCGCGCGCTGTCGCCGACCATGTCGTGATCCAAATTGACTTCGGCGCGCAGGCGGAGATTCTCGCTGCCGAGCCACTCCACCTGACGCGCGCTCTCAATAGCCATAGCGGCGACACCGGCAATTGCGGTGACCAGGTGCAGATCGTCCTCAGTGAAACGCACCACCGGATTCGCGGTGTCGAGATAAATCAACCCGACCACTTTATCGAGATTGAGCAGCGGAACGCAGATCAGCGAATGCACCGGCGGCGTTCGCGGCGTCTCGCTGGGATCGTTGCTGAGAATGGCGATGCGCTCCTGAAAAACTTGCTGCGCAAGATCGCGATCGACGTGAACGGGATGCTGCGGGCCCGCCACCCGGTCCCAGGCCACGACCGAGGAGAATTCCGCCGGGTCAGCGCCGGCGAGAATGGCGCCACGCTCGGCGGGGACCACATCGAAGATCATGCCCAGCAGTTGCCACTGCAGCGATTCGACATTGCGAATGGAGCCGATCGCGGTGGCGATTTTCAGCAGCGTCTGCAAATCGCGCGCCGTGCGTTCGCCGGTCGGAAGGGCCGCCAGGGCTTCCGGGTGGAGGTAGCGCGCGTCCTCCCGGCGAAGACGGGTGGTGGCCGCTGCATTCGTGGAGCTGTCGCTCAACTCGACGGGACTTGCATAGGACGCGGCAGCTTCTTCGCGCAGAAAGAGAAACACCGAACCGCCGATGACGATCTGGTCGCCGTGGGCCAGCGGGCGCTCCAGCACCGGAAGGCCATTCACGAAAGTGCCGGATAGGCTCCCGAGGTCCTGCACCATGTAGTGTTCCGATCCCAGGGCGATCTGGCAATGTTGCGGGGAGACCAGGCTATCGTCGATAATCAGGTCATTCGAGAGTTCGCGCCCGATCGATAGCAGTCCATCTTTCAAGGGAAAGACCGAGTCGCGTAGGGGACCGCTAATGGCGGCAAGTCTTGGGTTCACAGGTTATGGCGGCGCAGAAGACCCAGCCTTCTCCAGAACACGGGTGGGTTGGCTGCGTAGTTTACCGCGACTCAAAGTCGTGCGCCACTGGTCTTAAGAACGGGCGCTCACGAGTGCCTTGCCACTGTTTCTCGATCGGCGGCGCTTCGTTACTTTGGGTTCAACACCCCGGTCCAGTACTTTCTGTTGCGAGCCTCGCAACCCATTTTTCGATTTCGCGCATTGCCGAAATTTTCGCTTGCGGGGCCTGCAGACGGTGGTAGGCTTCCCCATTGGGTAAGTCGGAGGTAAGAAGTGGGCGCAGCAGCTAGATTCTCGGGCATCGAGTCTCGGCGAAGCACGCGGATTGACCGCACTGTTCCGCTGGTCGTGGTCGGCCAGACCAAGCTGGGATTGTCATTTCAAGAACGGACCTCGGCGGTGAGTTTGAACTTGCACGGCTGCCGCTACCCGTCTCGCCACGACTATGCAGTTGGGTCCTGGATCGGACTGCAAATTCTGGAGCCGAATGGCGAATCCAGTACTCCGGTCATGCGCGCGCAAGTGCGCTCCATTCATCCACCCATGAGTCCGCGCGAGTTGTATCAGATTGGCGTGGAACTGGAATCACCCGCCAACGTCTGGGGCGTGCCTGCACCTCCGGAAGACTGGCAGAAGTTGCTGGGAGTAAACGGTTCGAGGATGCAGGAAGCGACCGGAACAGCTCCCGCGCGTGAGCCCGAATCCGCACCGGCCGCTGCCGCGCCGAAACCCGCGCCGGCTGACCCGGAATATCGAAGCACCGGCGTGACCGCATTTCCTGCGGCACCACCTGCTGCCGGCACCAAGCCGGAGCGGGTCGTCATTACTTCGGATCAACTGGTGGCTGCCGTCCATGGCAAATTGCAGGCGGCGGCGGAAAAGGCCGTGCACACCGCGATCAACGATCATCTGATGAGTGCAGTGCGCCAGGCCCTGAGCAAGATCGACGACGTGTGCAAAGCCAGCGTCCATCAAATTGAAGAACACTCCGAGCAACGCCTCGAAACCATGATGCGCACGGCCCGCGAAGAAGTGCTCAGCCGGATGGAAATGCGGCTCGCGGAAGATCGGACGCGCTGGGAAGATCACCAGCAAGAGTTCCGAGGGCGCACGCAAGAACTCACCGAGCGACTTCAGAATTTGGCGGCCGACACGCAGCGATATCTCACCGAGGCTCAGCGAATATTGGAAAAGGCCGGCAGCGAAGTCGAACCGCGGATGCGCGAACAGCTGGCCACCTCCATCGGGCGCGCCACTGAAGATTTTGAAGCGGCGGCAACGCGCGTTTCTGACCGGCAACTGGTTCGCCTCATGGAAGACAAGCTGATGGTCACACGCGAGGCCGCAGCGCAAATGGATGCCTGCAGCGCTGGGGCTCGCGCGCAACTGCAAAGTTCCGCGAACACCACGATGGAAGAGTTCAAGCGCCAGTCGGAAGTTCAGGTGGACTTGATCATCTCCGAAGCAACGCAACGTGTCATGTCCTCGCTGGCGGCGCTAGATGCGGAGAATCGCGCGGCCTGCGAAGCGCGCCGCCGTTCGATTGAGAGCGACGTGGCTCGGGCGACCGAGCAATCCACGGAGCAATTCCGCACCGGCATGAAAGCGTTCCTATACTCCTGCCTGGTAGCGGCGGTGGGCGCGGTGGACGAGCACGCGAAAACCACGTTGGACAGTTTGAAAGATTCCGGCAAATCCATCCGGGAAATTACTGGAACGGGCAACGGCTCCGGCGAAGGCGCGGTCGCTTCGGCAAGCGAAGTAGATTCCGAGCCACACGCATCCTGACGTCCCCATCTTCCGATTAAATTTCCCTACTCCAGGCGGATTCGCCCGGGAACGCCAGTCTCCCGATTGGCGCCCAACTTGGCGGTAGAGCCGTCCCGCCTTACAGCTCAGGAACAGGGCCGAGCGTGAACAGCCGGCCTCGCGTTACTTCCCGCCATCGACGCTAAGAGGCCCGGAACCAAAGTACGCGATCATCAGCGCGGCTCCCAACATGGACAAATTCTTCGCGAACATCGCGACACTGTCGTCAGGGCGCTCGTAGAAAAAATGGCCGGTCTGCTGGCTTAGTCAAAATATCTAACGGGTGCTATTTCCCTTGCGCCCAGGCCAGGCCGTCCGGTTGCTTCCCGGTCGGAATATCGCCGGTGATTGCCAAAGTTTTCAAATCGATGACGGCGACTTTGTCTTTTTCACTGACGGCGACAAAGGCACGCGAGCCGTCGGCCAGGACCAGGATCCCCGCGGAGCCGCCTCCAAGATTTAGCTGCTTGATTTCTTTGTGTGTCGCGGCATCGAGAACCGTCAGGTTCGAACCCTTTGACGCAGCAGCCTGCGCCGAACCCGGCGGACCTCCGCCTAGGCCGGAAATCAGAACGCGTTTGCCGTCGGGCGTGAACTTCAAGCGATTTGCATGATTCGCGGACACTGGAAAGGTTTCCAACGCTTTTTTGCTGGCGACATCGATGATGGTCACGGTTCCATCTTGCGCGTTCGCCGCCCAGATTTCTTTCCCGTCCGGCGACACGTCAAAACCCTCACATCCTCGGCCCGATGGAACGCTCGTTACCTCCCATGTCTTGCGAGGACCTCCTGGTGGCGGACCTCCCGGCCCGGCGCCTGGCGGCGGACCTCCGGCGGGCGGCCGGTATTGCGGCGGAAACGACGGCATCACTTGCTCGATGATGCTGATGGTGCCGGAATTCACGTTCGAGGTCACGATGCGGTCCAGGCTTTCCGACACGTTGATCATGTGCGTGCGATCCTGGCCGGTGCCGAGAATCCAATCAATCGTCTGCGTGGCGGGATCGTAGCGGCCGAAAGCTTTGTTGGTCTCCACGGTGAAGTACAGTTTGCCCCCGGCGAACGCCAGGCCGTGCGGGGAGTGCAGCGCGCCGAGACGGATCGGCGCCAAAGCTTTTTGAGCGACGATATCGGCGACCGAGATCGTGTTTAGATCGCTGTCGGCGCCGCCGTAGTTCGATATGTACGCCACTTTTCCGTCGGGCGACGCGACGATCTCGTGCGGATCATCCCCGGCGGGAACTCGGGCGACAATCTTCAAGCTTGCCGGGTCGACAATCGCCATAGACCTGTCGCTTTTCTCGAGCACCAACAACGCAGGCGACGGAGTTTGCGCGGAAGCCCACTTGCTCATCAGCAGGAAAACACAAAGCGCAACAGCTCGGTAAAGCGATGCTCGTCCTGCGGTTGTCGCTCTCATATTTGTACTTCCTTTCTGCGGAAGAAAATTCCAGCTAAAGAATACTTCCGCGGAACCTCCCGATAGCACAGACACGGCGTGCGCGTACACGGACTCTCGCGACACGCAGCAGGAGGAGCCGGCGGCTCTGCTTAACCCTGCAAAGATAGCCTAAGCCCCTGCGGATTTTTCTTTGAGCTTGAGTTTGCCTTCCGCCTTGTTTTCTTCCAGAAATTCGCGCAGTTCCTTCGCGGTGTCCAGCAGGCGAACCCATTGCTCGTAGTACAGCGTCACCGGAAACCGGCCGAGGCCGTAAACGCTCACGCCTCCTTTTTCGCCGACGCGGAAATCCAGTTGGCCCGTTCGGCGCCCCGGCGATTGCTTCTCCAGTTCCGCTAGACGCGCTTTGAGTTCTTCGTATGACGGCTCAGCCATGTGTCCTCCTCAGTTGGTGGGCAGTGAGCGACATTATACTCAAACTGCCAGCCTTCGATGGAATCCGGGGGCCGTCAGGATCAAGCGCCCTGATCTGGACCGCGACTAACTCGCCGAATGAGGGCGAAACTTTTGCCGCCGCTCCGGGTTTCCACTTAGACCCTGCGGTCGGGTCACTGTACAGGTGTATTCAAGTACCAGCGACAGCACGATATCGCCGGGCTAGCATGATTACGTCAAATCGATCGCTGCAAGCGGAATTCCCTCACGAGCCCGGGAACTAGATTAGGGCCGCGAAGGAAAAGATAAGAAGAGGTGGAGTGCCCCTCCAACGGACTCCCTTTGAGGGTTTGACCCGCGTTTATCCCCAGCGATCGCGATGTCAAAGTGGGAACGTGTACGGCATCGATGCAACGGTGGGCAACCATTCCCAAGTAAAATCTATCTTGTAGTCATGGATTATTTCCGCGGCTTTGAGGCTTGGAAGCCGCATGGTGCACGAAAGCAACAAATCTAAGCTCGTGGGCGGGTTCATGAAGATCAATGGGTTCCGAGTGAGTCGAGGCGTGATTCTTGGTTCTTTCCTGCTGGCATTGACGCTGACCTGCTTGAGCGCAACGGCGCAAACGTCGGACGCACAGGCGGCAACCACAACCGAGACGCCGCAAACGCCGCTGGTCCCCGCACGCGTCACGCAAACCGTCGACCCGAGCAACCTCGTGACGCTGCGCGGAAACGTGCATCCCATGGCCCGCCCCGAATTTGACCGCGGCCCCGTCGTGGATTCCGAACCCGCCAATCGCATGTCGCTGCTGTTGCAGCGCAGCCAGGATCAAGAGATCGCGCTGCGCCAGTTGCTCGAGCAGCAGCAGGACAAGAGTTCGCCCAACTATCACAAATGGCTGGCGCCCGCCCAATTCGGGACGCAATTCGGTCCGGCGGACACGGATATCCAAGCGGTGACCGATTGGCTGACCTCCCAGGGTTTCACCGGAATTAAGGTGAGCGCGGGCCGCACGACCATCGAGTTTTCGGGGAACGTCGGACAGGTGCGCAACGCCTTTCAGACCGAAATCCATCACTATCTTGTGAACGGCCAGATGCACGTGGCCAATGTGACCGATCCGCAGATTCCCGCGGCGCTCGCTCCCGTGGTGGCCGGCGTGATTTCGCTGAACGACTTCCGGCCGAAATCGCAAATCCACCGGCTGGGAACATTCCGTAAGACGAAAGTCACCGGCGAGGTGAAGCCGCTGTTTACGTTCACGGGTTGCGGAAGCGGCGGAACGCTGCCCTGCTACGCGGTTGGACCGGGCGACTTCGAGAAGATCTACAACGTCCCCTACGTGCCCGCGACAACCGACGGTACCGGCGTGACCATCGCCATCGTGCAAGACTCCAACATCAACGTTGCCGACGTCACCTCATTTCGCAGCCTTTTCGGCCTCCCCGCAAACTTCACCTCCAGCAATATTATTTTGAATGGACCCGACCCCGGCATTCAGGGCCCGGATAGCGCAAGCAACGACGAAGCCGAAGCCGACCTCGACGTGCAGTGGGCCGGCGCCGTAGCACCGGGCGCTACCATTGATCTGGTTGTTTCCGAAAGCTCCGATAGCATCGGGACCGCCGGCACCGATCTTTCTTCCATTTACATAATCAACAACAACATCGCTCCCATCATGAGCCAAAGTTTTGGAGCCTGCGAAGCTTCGCTGGGGACGAGTGGGGAACAATTTTATATCGCGCTGTGGCAGCAAGCCTCCGCACAAGGCATCACTGTGATTCTTTCCGCCGGCGACAGTGGGTCTGCAGGGTGCGATCCGGCTGCGGCCCCCGCCAATCAGGACGTCGCCACGCAGGGTCTCGCGGTGAGCGGACTCGCATCGACGGCGTACAACGTAGCCTTGGGCGGCACCGATTTTCAGAACGGCGCCGCTCCGTCGCCCTACTGGAACACCACCAACACCACGAGCGGCACTCTCACACAGGTTTCCGCGAAATCTTACATTCCGGAATCCACCTGGAACAATTCCTGCGCTGACACCGCCGTCGCCGGGAACATCGCCCTCAATACCTGCACAGCCGCCACGATCAATGCCAACAACAATTCAAGCTCAAATAACTTCGGCATCGATCTGATCGCCGGCGGTGGAGGAGCAAGCAGTTTTACGGCCCTAAATCCAAAACCCTCCTGGCAGTCAGGAACTACCGGCAACCCCACGGACAACGTTCGCGATGTCCCCGACATTTCCTTTTTCTCCGGCAACGGCTTCAACGGCAGCTTCTACGTCATTTGCCAAATGGACGCCAACACCGGCACCGGAAGCAGCACCAGTTCGTGCGACCTGAATTCGCCGTACAACGATTTCCAGGGTGTGGGAGGCACATCGGCCGACGCTCCCGCGTTCGCCGGCGTGATGGCTCTGGTCAACCAGAAAACCGGGCAGCGCCAGGGCAACGCAAACTTCGTGCTGTATCAGCTCTATAAGAAAAACACGGCCGGGACCATTTGCACCTCCAACGCCGCTTCGGTCACCGCAACCGGCTGCATTTTCTACGACACCGTGACCGGAAATAACTCCGTGGCCTGCCAGGGCGGCACAACCAACTGCAGCAACACCAGCACCGCCGCGAACCAATACGGCATTTTGGTCGAACCCTCTAGCGCTACCACTCCGGCTTATGTGACCACCGCCGGGTACGACCTGGCGACGGGCCTTGGCTCACTCAACGTGGCGAACCTGCTCACCGCTTGGTCCACGGCCTCCTTTACGGCCGACACCGTGGCGATAACCAGTCCTGCATCTGGCAGCGTGAGTATCACGCATGGTTCCAGTGTGGACTTCACGGTTAAGGTGACGCCGACAGCCGCTACGGGTAATGTCACCCTCATTGCCGAGCCCTCGGGAAATCCGCAATTGGGAATTGGTGCGTTCTCGCAAAGTACGCCGACTGCGCTCAGCGGGGGTTCCGTAACGATTGCTACGAACTTGCTGCCGGGCGGCGCGAGCTATCCAGTCGTGGCAAGTTACGCCGGAGATGGCACCTACGCGCCGGGTACGTCTGGGCCGGTGACCGTGACGGTGACGCCGGAAGCAAGCCAAACGGCCGTGAGTATGTGGACGTTCAACTCCAGCGGAACCGTAGTCAGCAAGAACGCGACCACGACGCCCTACGGGTCTAACTACATCCTGCAGATCGCCGTATCCGACAGCAGCGGAAATCAGTGCGCCAGCCAGGTGGTGGCCTGCCCGACGGGAACCGTAACGCTAAAAGATGGCACCTCGCCGGTGAACGACTTCTCCGGCACCAACACAACCAAGCTGAACAGCCTTGGATTCGCGGAGGACCAGCCGGTGCAGCTTGCCGCAGGAAGTCATAGCTTGGTGGCGGCGTACTCGGGTGACAACAGCTTCACGGCGAGCACGTCGCCGGCAGACGCGGTTACGATCACGACCGCGGCGACGACGTCAACCGTGGCCAGCAGCGCGGCTACGATTCCCGTCGGGCAGGCGGTCACGTTGACAGCCACGATCGCTACGACCAGCAGCGGTGTAGGCCCCACCGGGTCGGTAAAGTTCATGGCCGGATCGACCGTCCTTGGTACCGGCACCGTAACCGGTACGGCGGCGGTCTTAACTGGAACCGGGACCAACGCCAGCGGAACCGCCACGGCGTCCGTGACCTTCTCGACGGCGGGGGCACAAACCGTCACCGCGGTCTACTCGGGTGATAGTAACTATGCGCCTTCCACTTCTCCCGCGATCACCGTCACCGCAGCCGCCGGAACCCAGGTGACCACCACCGTGGTTACGTCGAGCGCTACCAACATCAGCTCGGGCGGCAGCGTAACGCTGACCGCGAAGGTCACGGGCACCAACAACAACGCTGCCGGACCCACCGGAACCGTCACCTTCATGAATGGGACTACCGCCCTGGGCACACCGGCGACTTGCACGCCAACGGCAGGAACAAGCACGACACCGGGAACCTGCACCGCCACGCTGATGACCACCCTATCCCTCCTGACGCCCCCAAGCGGGTCGAACCGCGCACCTCGTTCGCCACTTGGACCTATGTGGATTGTCGCGGGATTGCTGCTGGCAGCGTTCCTGCTTCTCTTGTCGCGGCTGCGGGTCGCACCGTTGACGAGGCGGCTCGGATACGCTTGCGCGGGTGCGCTGTTGTTCGCATGCTTGGCCGTGGGAATCGCGGGGTGCGGCGGGGGCGGCAGCAGTGGTGGAGGCGGCGGCACCACACCACACACCGACTCGATCACAGCCGTATACAGCGGCGACCCCACGTATGCAGGCTCGACGTCCGCGGCCGTGAGCATCTCGATTCAATAACAAGCAAGGAACACAATGACCGGGCGGCCGCGAAGTTTGCGGCCGCTCTTTCTTTTGGCGTGGCAAGAAATTCGGTGAGAGTCGTGGCACAGCCTTCAGGCTGTGGGCCCATGTTAAGGCTGATCAACCCAGCGCCCGCAACGCCTGTTAACTCGTGGCTAGTTGATGGAGGGTGGAAAGAAAACGTTCCAGAACACCGGTGAAGGCGTCGAGAATTCGACCGGCACCAACGATCCGTCGCCCGTAGTCTGCGGCGGCCGAACCACCTTGGCCTCGACCTTGTTCTGGGTCTTGGTGTTTTCGATGGTGACCTTGGTCCCCTCGGCCAGCGGCTCGGACATGATGATCATCGCACCGCTCGCGCTCACCGTATGAGTATTGCCCTGAATCGGCGGCTTGCCATTGACGTGAATCACCACGGCGATGCGCAGCAGCACCCGCTGGGCACGGCGGCGTTCTTCCGCGGTTGGCGGTCGGTTCAGGGCCGGTCGCGCAGACGGCGCCGGCAAGGGTTTCGTATTCGTCAAAGGCTTCATAGTTCCAGACCCCAAAAGTCCATCTCCGGCGCGACAAGCTCGACGCCGTATTCCCAGCCGCCTTCCGGCCGCTGCGTTCCTTTCCAGACAATCACGGCGGAGTTGCTGGTCTGCGTCGCGACATTCGTTAACGCCACGCGATGCTCCAGCGTCAGGTCGTGCTCCAGCACCACCATGCACCCATAGGGATTGACGACGCGCGTGTGAGCGTCCGCACTGCACCGCCGCCCTTTTGGATCATCCCACTCCAGGCGAATCGGCACCCGCGAGTTCATGCGGTGCCCGCGGCGATTCTCACTGTGGCGGGGCACAACTTGCTTTAGTTCACGGCTCTTTGCGGGCATCTATCCCTCGATTAGGCCATGCTAAAGTTGAGAGCAGAGACGGTCAATGGTACGCGCGCGAGGTCTCGTACCATTGTGTATCTGGTCGAAAGGACAGGTTGGCCCGTGTGGCCAGGTAATTCGTGAAGAGTCTGATCGTGAATGCGGATGATTTGGGCTGGACCGAGGGCGTAAATCGGGGGATCGCCGAAGCCCACCGGAACGGCATTGTGACCAGCGCGTCGCTGCTCGCGAACGGCGCGGCGTTTGCCTCCGGCGTGGAGGTGGCGCTTTCGACGCCCGGACTCGGCGTAGGCGTGCATCTGAACTTGAGTGACGGCGCCCCCGTGGCCGCGCCTGAGCTGGTCACGAGCCTGGTCAACGACGCCGGCGAGTTCGCAGGCGGGCCGGAAAACTTGCTGCTGCGGATCGCGCGAGGCGGGTTGACGCTGCAGGAAGTAGAGCAGGAATGGGAAGCGCAAATCGAAAAAGTCCGCGACGCGGGAATCCAGCCCACGCATCTCGACGGACACAAGCACGTCCACATGCTGCCGGGACTGTTCGAGCTTGCGCTCCGGCTCGCGAAGCGCTACAGCATCGGCGCCATTCGCGTGGCCCACGAGGCGTCGAGCTTGCGCGCGGCTCTCTCGACCGGCGAAGAACTGCACACGGCGGCGGTGCTGAAGCAGGGCGTGCAGGCGCGCGGGCTCAAATTACTGGCGCGGGATGCGCGCGAACAGGCGGAGCGCGCGGGCATCTCCACCGCGGACTATTTTTGCGGCATCGCGCAGACGGGGGAGATGACCAAGGAAGGCGTCGCACAACTTGTGCGAAGCTTGCCGGATGGCACCACGGAATTGATGTGCCACCCTGGTTACGCCGATGAAGCGCTGCAAAATAGTCCGACGCGCTTGCAGGGTTCACGCCAAACCGAGCTGCAGATTTTGACCGACGTAGAGATCAGAAATCTTGTCGCCTCCCAGGGGATTCGCCTGATAGACTATGGTCTCGTAGCCAGCGAAACATGAGAAATGACTCCACAATTCGCTACTCCTTGGTCGTTCCCTTCTTCAACGAGCAGGAAAATATCCCGCCGTTGTACATGAAGATCACCGAGGTGATGGACGCCATCGGCGAGCCTTACGAGCTGATCTTTGTGGACGACGGCAGCCGCGACAACACCTTCAAGGTCCTTTCCGATATTTACGAGCACGATCACCGCGTCAACATCGTCCGTCTGCGGCGAAATTTCGGGCAGACCGCGGGCCTGAAGGCCGGATTCGATTTCGCCCGCGGCGAGATCATCATTTCCATGGACGGCGATCTGCAGCACGACCCTGAAGAAATCCCGCGCTTCCTCGAGAAAATCGAGGAGGGGTTCGACCTGGTCAGCGGCTGGCGCTATGCCCGCCGCGACCACTGGCTCATGCGCCAGGTTCCTAGCCGGGTGGCCAATTGGATGATGGCGAAACTCTCCGGCATCGATCTGCACGATTTTGGAACGACCTTTAAGGCCTATCGCCGCGAAATCATCCAGGAAATTCAGCTGTACGGCGAACTACACCGTTTTATTCCCGCGTTGGCAGGTTCCACCGGCGCGCGCATCACGGAAGTGCCGATCACCGATCTGGCACGCAAGAATGGCAAGAGTAATTACGGAATCGGGAGGACGTTGCGCGTTTTCCTGGATTTAATCATTGTGAAGTTTTTGCAGGATTACTCCACGCGTCCGCTGCAGTTCTTTGGCTTACTGGGCGTTAGCGGAGTCTTACTCGGCTCATTGGACGCCGCGTACCTCCTATATGAGAAGTTCGCGCACAGGGTGACCATCATGACCCAGCACGGCCCCCTCATGCTCGCAGGAGTCGCCCTTTTTGTGAGCGGCGTGCAGTTCATCTCCATGGGCCTGCTAGGCGAGATCATCGCGCGAACCTACTACGAATCCCAAAACAAGCCGATCTACGCCCTCCGCGAAGTAAAAAGCCACCGCAAGGAAATGGGCGACTCGACCGAGCAAACCCGCCCCTCCGGCAACTCCGAACGCTAGCAATCCCTGGTAGCGCCGGCTCGCCCTGAGCGTGCGACGGGCATCTTGCTGGCTCTTGTGACCGAACCCGACTCGGTTCTCACCGTTCTACTTGCAACGCTCGTCGGAAAATTTTCCGCCCATTCCGCCCCGATGCGCTCAAGATGAATTCAACACAACGCCTGTGGGAGAATCGATTCATGAACCGCGAACAGTTCTACGCATTGATGACTGGCGAAGGCACCCTCGACTACGAGCTATACCTGAACACCAAGGCGCTGCTTTCCTGCCAGTCTAATTTCGACGAACTATGCAATGCCGACGAACTGCAATTCCAGATCGTTCACCAGGTCGAAGAGCTGTGGATGAAGCTGATCGCCTACACACTCCTCGACATCGACGACTACCTGCAGCAGGAAAATACCAATCGCGTGATCACTCTGTTTCGCCGCGTGCACACCGCACAGCGGCTGATGACCCAGCAAATCGCGCTGCTGGAAATCATGTCACCGAAAGAATACCAGGCTATTCGCCAGCGCCTGGGAAACGGCAGCGGCCAGGAATCGCCAGGTTTCCGCGTGCTACTGAAAATGTACCAGCCGCTATGGGCATCCTTCAAAGAACACTACCTGGACAAACACGGTCTGACTCTCGAAAAAATCTACGACTCCGAATATTCGCACGGCGACGCCTACGTAGTGGCCGAAGCGCTCGCCGAGTTCGACGAACTGTTCCAGAAATTCCGCTACGAGCACATGCAACTGATCCACCGCACCATCGGATTCGGTTCGAAATCTCTAAAAGGCAGGCCGGTCGAGATCCTCGAAGATGGCATGCGCCACAAGTTTTTCCCGGAACTCTGGGAGATCCGCGGCGAAATGACCGACCGCTGGGGCGCAGTGTACGGGACAAAGCGCGACCCGCTAGGCGGCCATCACTGAAATTCTAAACTCGAAATGGACACGCCAGAGTATCCGGACAGGTCGGCGGCGAACCTCAAGACCCACGCCCCGTTCCCTCTTTAGGAGATCGGAGCTTCAGCTCCGACGTTCAGAGCCGACCACGATAGGGCTTTAGCCTCTGAAGTAATTCTCGCCCCAATCCTAGCCATCTAAGAGACCTCTCGCGAATTCCGGCTCACGGCGCGATGCGCCGGTAAGCACCGCGAAAGAACAAGAGCGGCTCACCGTCAAAAACTTCCGTGCTTTCCACTTCACCGATAAAAATCGTGTGGTCCCCCGCGACGTAGGATGCGGCGACGTTGCAAGTCATATGCACGAGAGCCTCTTCGAGTAGTGGAATCCCCGCCGGCGTCCATCGATAGCGAATCCCCAGCTTTGCCTCAGTTTCCAGGTTCTCCTCGGCCTGCGCGAAATATCTTGAAATGGCTACCTGGCTTTCCTTCAGGACACTTACGCCGAAGCGCCCCTGCTTCTTCACCATGGGCAACAGGTGTGCGCGCTGGTCCACGCAAATCAACAAAAGCAAGGGCTCCAACGAAACGGACGTAATCGAGTTCGCGGTCATGCCATGAACGCGCCCAGGCGCCCTTTCAGCCGTAACGACCGTGACCCCGGTGACAAATTGCCCGCAGGCTAGGCGAAACTCGGCTGGAGTAGGGATTTTCGTCGGCATCTGTGGGATTTTCGAAGGTATCATACCGGATGGCGGAAGCCTTTCCAACGAGGCGTCCCAGTCATCAGAGCCAAATCATTTGGCCCGAACGAGGAGCAGCAGGACTCCCATCAAAATCAAGACGCCGATGGCCACCAGCGCGGCAACCTGAAAGGACCGCTGGTCCTTGGACGGCCCGCTCGTTACCACAACTTCATCCTCAGCCGAAACGAAACTGAGGCGCTCCTTTTTATAGATCCTCCATAGTAATAACAACGGGAGTAGCAAAACGAGAGAATAAGTTCCCAGATACACGCAAATGGTTCTAACCAAATGTAACGCTGGCCTGCCTAAGACACCATTGAGTTCCGTCGACCACTCGATGACCAGGAAAATTCCCAGCGACTGAATGGATAGCTGAGCGAAGAAAAACATCTTTATAAACGATCTGATCTTTAGTTCGTCGTCCTTGGACCTTACAAGGTACCCGCGTTTGCGGAGATCGCCTCCAAAGATGACCACCCGGCCTGCTCGGTCGTCTCGAAACGATCGATCTGCGACGTAGTCAAGAAGGCCCATATGCATATTCTCCTTGGGGAGATTCCTCAGGCCCGGTTGCCTTTACAGTGTCACCTCGAAAAACTACGCCCGCTACCGGCCGCGGGGACCGGTGTGATGCCAGAGTTATTGCCGTATAGGACGCCCTCGCAGCCTGGGCCGGAAATTCCGGGCCGCAGCGCGCATTCCAGGAAGCGTCATACGCATGTCATACGTATAATGACCGTCTCGACTACGGCAATGTCCGTCCTGCTTTGCGGGAAGGCGGCCGGCGTTGAAGAGACACACCTGGGACGAAGACGGAGAAACGTTGATGGCACGAACGATTGCGATTTTGGGAGGCACCGGACCCGAAGGCACCGGCTTGGCCAACCGCTTGGCGCGCGCCGGCGAGCATGTCGTGATTGGCTCGCGCGATGCGCAACGGGCGCAGGAAGCAGCGAAGCAGTTGCGCGAACAAATCGGCGGCTCGGCGCAGATCGGCGGCACGGATAACGCCTCCGCTGTTTCCCAATGTGACGTTGCGGTGCTGACAGTTCCCTTCTCTGGCTTGGCGGCGCTGCTCAAGCAATTGAAGCCCGCTTGGAAGCCGGGGACAGTCGTGATCGATACCACCGTGCCGCTGGCCGCTTCGGTTGGTGGCGCGCCAACGCGCATGCTAGGCGTTTGGCAAGGCTCGGCCGCGGAGGCTGCGAAGGAGCTACTCCCGCAGGGCCTGAGCCTCGCCGCAGCGTTTCACAATCTTGGCGCGGCGCTGCTGGCGGGCGACGCAGCGGTCGAGTGTGATGTCCTGGTCTGCAGCGAGCGATCGAGCTGGCCGAAAAAATTCCCGGCGTGCGCGCGCTGAATGGCGGCAAATTGGAGAATGCCCGGATCGTGGAGTCCATCACCGCGCTGCTGATTGGCTTAAATATCCGTTACAAGGTCCACAGCGCCGGAGTGCGGTTTACGGGGTTGTTCTTGTAGATGGGACACCATCAGAACGGAAAGGGGATCGCCACCGAGCTACGGAGAATGCTAAATGCCGCGAGTCATTTTGCAGGCAGGGAGTACCAGAGCACCAGCGTCGCGATACCGATGCCGGCGAAAATTAGCCGTTCTCCCCAACTTAACGGCTCTTGCGTGCGTTTCGAGACGATGGGTATCGGAAGAAAGAGAAATAATATCCAGCACACGCCAAAAATCAGTAGAAATGGCTCCTTTATGTGCACGCCTTCAATTAAGCCGCAAATTCAAACATTCGCGGCCTCCGCATTCCGCTCGTTGAGCAAACGGGCAACAGTTCGCACATCGGGTTTGCGTCGCGGTTACAACTTAACCAGGGCGCGGGCTAACTTGCGTTTGTCGGTGCGCGTTTTCATTACTGTAGGAATGACCGCTACTTTCATCCCTAGCGCCTCGATTGCTTCTGTCTGCGACTGATCCGCAGGGTCGACCACAAACGTCCCGGTAAAATCGGAATAGAGTTTCGCAACGCCTCGAGCCGAAGATTCGTAGCCAAGCTGCGCCAGCATTTTGTCGGATGGACCTTTCAATGATTTGCCACCAACGATCGGGCATACAGCAATGACATCTTTGCGGCGCGCACGAAGAGCTTCGCGGATCCCACGCACCGCAAGAATCGGGCCAATACTAATCAACGGATTGCTAGGGCAGATGACAATTCGGTCGGCGTCGCGAATCGCTTCGAGAACACCCGGCGCGGCGCTGGCTCCTTCCACTCCATCGAAACGAATGCCGTGCACGACGGGTTCCGCGCGCCGTTTCACGAGATATTCCTGAAAATGCAGCGCCCCTTCGTTGGAATCAATGATCGTCGGCACCGGCTGGTCGCACATCGGCAGTATCCGCGACTTCACTCCCAGCGCGGTGCGGATCGATTCGGCGGCATCCGTGAGTGACTTGCCTTCGGCGAGCATCGCCGTTCGGTGAATGTGCGTGGCAAGGTCGCGATCGCCCAGATTGAACCAGTTGACGCGGCCGAACACCGCGAGCCTCTTGAGCATGTGAAACGTCTCGCGGCGAAAACCCCAACCCTTTGCGGGATCGATGACCCCAGCCAGCGTGTACGTCACGATGTCGAGGTCCGGCGAGATTTTCAGCCCATGAAGAACGATGTCGTCACCGGTGTTGACGATGGCAGTCAGCCGCGATGGATCCATAACGTCGTACAGGCCGAGCAGCAACTTCGACGCACCAACACCTCCGGCTAGAGCAGTGATCCTCAACGCTGCGTGACCATTCGGTTGCTTTTCTGCGGCGCGATCACTACGGCTCGAAGTCATTGTCCTTCGTTTTACGATCTGCTTTACGGTCCGCCTTACGGTTTGCTTTACGATTCTTCACCCACGGCAAGCCCTGTCATCCTGAGGCGATCCGACGAGGATCGCCGAAGGATCTCAGCGTCAGCCAAGACGAGACCGTCACCGGAGGCCAACGCCGCCAGCCGCGCGCGAACAGGCGCCGACTGAAATCGTTCCCGCGAAGTGAATTCCGGATACAGCGCGAGGCGTTCGCGGAGAGTAAAGCCCCGCGCGTTCGTTTCTGCCTCAAGTCTGCTGATCTGCGGCCAAGCAGCCTCAGGATTGATGAAGTCCTTGGTAACCGGCGAAATGCCGCCCCAATCGTTGATCCCGGCCTCCAGGAGCCGCGGAAAATCGCCATAACTAAGATTCGGCGGCGCCTGAATGTTCATGTGCTGCCCGAGGATGAGACGAGCAACCGCGATGGTCCGCAGCATGTCGTCGAGCGAAGGCTCCGGATGATTCGCCATGGGAATTTCCGCCTTAGCGCGGAAATTCTGCACGATCACTTCCTGAATATGGCCGTATTTTTCGTGCATCGCACGAATCGCTAACAACGAGTCAATGCGTTCCTCCACGGTCTCGCCAATGCCGATAAGGATTCCCGTAGTGAACGCGATGGAGAGCTTGCCGGCTTCTTCCATGGTGCGCAGCCGCAGCGCCGGAACTTTGTCGGGCGCCTTAGCGTGGGGCAGATCGCCGCGCATCAGCCTGGTGCTTACCGTCTCCAGCATCAACCCGACGCTGGCGTTCGAATTTTTCAGACGCTCCAGCGCCGCTCGATCCATGACGCCGGGGTTGGCGTGTGGGAGCAGGCCGGTGCGGTCGAGCACGAGTTCGCACATCGACGCGAGATAATCCAGCGTCCGCGTGAAGCCTTGCTCGCGCAAGAATTCGCGCGCCTCCGGGAAGATCCGTTCGGGCTGGTCGCCCAGACTGAACAGCGCTTCCTTGCACCCCGCGCGGCGCCCTTGCTCCGCGAGAGCAAGCACTTCGTCCGGCGTCATGAAGTGCGCGCCAGGCTCGCCCGGATCCTTGCGAAACGTGCAGTAACCGCAATAATCGCGGCAAAGCGTGGTAAGCGGAATAAACACTTTTTTCGAGAAGGTGATGGTAGTTCCCTTCCCGTGGGCGCGCAGAGCCGTCGCGGCAGCCAGCAGTTCCGCCAAAGGAGCGTTCAGCGCGAGATCGAGCGCGGCATCGCGAGTCAGCCGCTCACCCCCAAGCGCGCGGTCGAGTGCCGCACCGATGGCCGGCGTACCGCTTCGGATTGAGGCAGGTGTTCCCATGATCGATTGGGATCCGGAGGCCGATCTGAAGATCGGCCCCTGCAGGTCAGGATGCCAGCTTCCCTCGGCGTTTACCACCGGGGACGAGCGTGTTAGGAAGGAAACCCGCTAGGGAGCCAGTGATGTGCTTCCTTTTTTTGAGCCGGGCTGGACACCGATCTGGAGATCGGCCGCTACAACGCCAAATAACCACCAAAAAAGAAGATCAATGAGACCCGTCAAAAACTCTTATTTTGGGGGACGCGGAAATACGATTTGGCCGTTCAGCATCACCCATAAGGGTTTGCGGAGCGTGTGGACGTCTTGTAGAGGATTGTCTTGCACGAGGAGGAGGTCGGCGAAAAATCCGGGGGCGATTTGTCCGAGGGTATCGGCCTTGCCGAGATAGGCGGCGTTGTTGTGAGAGGCAAAGGTGAGAATCTCCGCGGGCGAAAATCCCGCGGCCACAAATTGATCGAACTCGTCGAGCAGGCCGCTGCCATAGGGAACCAAGGGAGCGTCGGTGCCGATGACGAGGCGAACGCCGGCGTCGTGGATACGGCGAACGAATTGACCGCGCTGCAAGAGCACCGCTTTGCGCTTATCCTCGTCCATGTGCCGAAGGGTCAGTGCGGTTTGGAGTTCTCCGAAAGTGGGATCGGCGAATGTTTCATTCTTGCGAAACACAGCGATCAGATCGTCGGGAAGCGCTTCGATGGAGGCAACGTGTTCCACGCCAGTGGCACCGGCGCGAGCCGCTTCGGTCACTTCCTCGGTCGTTTCGGCGTGGACAACGCTGATGAGTTTATGGGACGAGGCCCAGGCAATGCCCTGTTCGAGTAGAGCCGGCGAAAGCCGCTCTTTGGCCAACCCGATGGTCCCGTAGATGAACTTGACGGCATCGGGTGGCCCCGCCGCGTAGTTGCGCTCAAGTCCCGAGATGGGGCTTTCGGAATCGGACGCCAGAATCGCGCCCTGGCGCGACACCTGGGAATTCCAGATGGTACCCACGGGATGGCCGTGAGGCGAGGTCACCAGGCGGCCAACGACGAACAGGCGCGGACCCAGAAGCCG
>JBEKWY010000038.1:0-38056 GCA_049512575.1 Candidatus Acidiferrum sp. | reverse complement strand
GCGTCTCGCAGTTATGTTCCGATGCCCACAAAGCTCGCGGCCCCGACGGCTCCTTTGCGCGTAGGGGGACGTGTCAAGCCGCCGCGTGCCATCGTGCAGCGGCCCCCCACCTATCCCACCTTGGCCAAGCAGGCTCAGATCCAAGGCATCGTATCGATTGATGCGGTTATCGACCAGCAGGGCAACGTGGTCGAGATGAACGTAGTCTCCGGCCAACCGCTCTTGATTGAGGCCGCGCTAGCCGCGGTACGCGAATGGAAGTACGAGCCAACGTACCTCAACGATCAGCCAGTCGCAGTACGGCTGATCGTGAGGGTCGTTTTTGAACTCAAACAATAGTAAGCACTTTTGATTGCAGGAGGTCACCATGGCGCTTTTGATCTACACGCTAATCGTAGTGGGAGTCTTGGCCGCAGCTTACGGAATGGCACAGGCTGTTCGCGTCTACCTTCGATTTCGAGGGAAGAGGATTGTTTCTTGCCCGGAGAATCACCGCCCTGCGGCGGTAGAGCTGAACGCTGCAAAGGCAGCCGTGGATGCCATGGCGGGAGACACGCAACTACGGGTGACCGCGTGCTCCCGTTGGCCGGAGCGCGAAGGATGCCCTGAGGGGTGTTTGGCGCAGATCGAGGAAGCGCCAAAGGCATGCCTGGTTGCAACGATCATAAACCAATGGTATCAGGGGCAGACCTGCGCGTTTTGCCACAAACCATTCGGAGAACTCCACTGGCACGACCATCCGCCCGCCCTGCTGAATAAGGAACACAAGACCGTGGCATGGAACGATATCGCCGCGGAAAACTTGCAGGACGCCTTGGCCACGCACCGCCCAGTCTGTTGGAGCTGCCACATTGCCGAGACTTTCCGGCACGAGCATGCCGACTTGGTCGTGGACCGGCCTGTCAGCCCTCTGCGCATGAACCTCTATCATTGAGGTGGGGGTGCGCCCATGAGACCCACGGGAAACGATGATCGCGACCTCTTGACGGTGCTGAAAGCCGAACTGGAATTCCTCGAGAAAGGTGGATACCAGCCCTCGCCCGACGCGCCGTGGAGGCCACAGTTCCTCTTCGAAGATTCACCGACGTGCTTGAACCACGGAAAGAAAGAAAATCGACGCCCTTGCGGTGAGTGTATTTTGATGAAGTTTGTTCCGCAAGATTGCCGCGACGAGCAAATTCCTTGCCGCCATATTCCGCTCAACGCCCAAGGATATAGCATCGATACATACTATCGCCTCGGCATCCACGAAGAAGTAGAGGCGGCGTTGGCGGCGTGGCTGCGCAAGATGATCGAGCAACAGGCAAGGCGCCCCTCGAATCGTGACGCTGCCATCGCTGCCGCAGAATAACCATTCGAAGGACCACCACGATTCCAGCACCGCCTGCAAGAAGCTCCGTGACAGAGCCAATTACGAAGTTTCGCCCCACTTGAGAGCGATTTCCTTAGGCTTTCGCCTCAACTCCGCGACAAGCGATTCGGTCACTGAGACATGTGACGTTCGTCACATCCCTTTGGCCGGCGCGCCCCAACAATGGTTTCGTGTCTTGAATAAGCCATTCGGTACTAGAAACGATCGAATCTTTGACGTTCTTGATCGCGGACGAGGCGAAAAACTTATGACGCATAGCTCAACCATCGTCGACGGAAACGAAGCGGCTGCGGACGTTGCCTATCGCCTGAACGAAGTCATCGCTATTTACCCCATCACACCAGCCTCCCCCATGGGGGAGTGGTCGGACCAGTGGCAACAAGAAAGGCGCAAGAATATCTGGGGCGCCGTCCCTAAGGTGATTGAAATGCAATCCGAAGGGGGCGCCGCCGGCGTACTTCACGGGGCCCTGCAGGCCGGCGCGCTGGGGACAACCTTTACGGCTTCCCAGGGCCTCCTCCTCATGATTCCCAACATGTACAAGATCGCCGGGGAGATGACCCCCGCGGTAATCCATGTCGCAGCCCGCACGGTGGCTGCGCACGCGCTTTCGATCTTTGGGGATCACAGCGATGTGATGGCGACCCGGCAAACGGGCTTCGCCCTGCTCTGTGCCAATTCGGTGCAGGAGGCCAGTGACTTTGCGTTGATCGCGCAGGCTGCTGCGCTCGAATCGCGCATTCCTTTCCTTCATTTTTTTGACGGCTTCCGGACGTCGCACGAGCTCAATCAGGTCACCCCATTGAGTGACGACGATCTTCGCTCCCTCATCGACGACACGCTGGTCCGCAAACACCGCCAGCGAGGGCTGTCTCCCGACCGACCGGCCCTGCGTGGCACGGCGCAAAACCCGGACGTCTTCTTTCAATCCCGCGAAGCGACTAACCCTTACTACCGCGCGTGCCCGACCATCGTCCAGGACGTCATGGACCGCTTCGCGGACCGCTCCGGCCGACGTTATAAGTTATTTGACTACGTTGGCGCGCCGGACGCCGAGCGCGTGATCGTCATGATGGGATCCGGCGCCGGCGCGGTAGAAGAAACCATCGAAGTTCTGCAACGCCGGGGCGAAAAGGTGGGTCTACTGAAGGTTCGCTTGTACCGGCCGTTCGCGGTGGACGCCTTTCTCTCGGCGATTCCGAAAACCGTGTCGATCATCGCCGTGCTGGATCGCACCAAGGAGCCTGGCAGCATCGGCGAGCCTCTGTATCTTGACGTGGTAACGGCGTTTCATGAAACGCCGTCAGTTTCACGGCCGATGCCGCGCATCATTGGCGGCCGCTATGGCCTTTCTTCCAAGGAATTTACGCCAGGAATGGCTAAAGGCGTTTTCGACGAACTCAAGAATCCCGCTCCGAAGAATCATTTCACCGTGGGAATCCGCGACGATGTCACGCATACAAGCCTGGAGTACGATCCGGAGTTTTTCACTGAGGATCCGGAGACGGTGCGAGCCGTATTTTATGGCCTTGGTTCGGACGGAACCGTGGGCGCCAACAAGAATTCCATCAAGATTATCGGTAAGCGCCCAAACACCTTTGCCCAGGGTTACTTCGTCTACGATTCGAAAAAGGCGGGATCCATCACGATTTCGCATCTTCGCTTCGGACCGCGCGCGATTCGGTCCTCCTATTTGATCAGCAAAGCTAACTTTGTGGCGTGCCATCAGTTTTCATTTCTCGAACGGATGGACGTTTTGAAATCGGCCGACCAGGGAAGCACGTTTCTGTTGAACGGCCCCTTTTCCGGAGCGGACGTGTGGAATCACCTTCCGCAGCAGGTGCAAGAAGAGATTCTAAGAAAGAAGCTCGATTTCTACGTTATCGACGCCTACAAGGTTGCTCGCGAGACGGGCATGGGCAGCCACATCAATACGATCATGCAAACCTGCTTTTTTGCGATCAGCGGAGTTCTGCCGCAGAAAGAAGCAATCGCGGCTATTAAGGACGCGATCCGAGACACCTACGGCAAGCGTGGAGAAGCGACCGTGGCGAAGAATCTTGCCGCGGTCGATCAAACGTTAGATCACCTCCAGCACGTATCCATTCCGGATCATGTTTCGAGCGTTTTGCCGATCCTTCCGGCCGTATCGCACCAGGCGCCGACATTCGTTCGCGACGTGCTAGGGATGATGATTGCCGGCCAAGGCGATTCACTTCCGGTAAGCGCCATGCCCATCGACGGAACATTTCCGACCGGCACCTCCATGTGGGAGAAACGTAATATCGCTCAGGAAATCCCGGTTTGGGACGAAGACCTGTGCATCCAATGCGGAAAATGCGTTCTGGTGTGCCCGCACGCCGTGATTCGCGCAAAGGTGTACGACTCTTCGCGGCTCGCGGACGCGCCCTCCACGTTCAAATCCGCAAAACCCCGGTGGCGTGAATTCGAAAGCTTGCGGTACACCCTGCAGGTCTCACGCGAGGACTGCACTGGGTGCCAGCTTTGCGTCGAGATTTGCCCCGTGAAGAGCAAGAGCGAAGCGAAACACAAAGCCATCAACATGACGCCTCAGGAGCCATTGCGTAAGCCAGAGAGCGCCAACTGGGATTTCTTCACCGCGCTGCCTGATTTCGACCGCGAGGGTCTGGCTCACAGTCATGTGAAAGACGTGCAGTTGTTGCGGCCGCTGTTCGAATTTTCCGGGGCGTGCGCGGGTTGCGGGGAAACGCCGTACATCAAATTATTAACCCAATTGTTTGGAGACCGGCTGCTGATTGCCAACGCGACGGGCTGCTCGTCCATCTATGGCGGCAATCTGCCCACGACACCGTATACGGTAAATGAGCAAGGGCGCGGGCCGGCATGGTCCAACTCCCTGTTTGAAGACAACGCGGAATTCGGGTTGGGTATGCGGCTGGCGGCGGACAAGCAAGCCGACTACGCGAGAATTCTCGTCGCGCGGCTGGCGTCTGTCATTGGAGATACGCTTGCGGAGGGCCTGCGCACGGCCGAGCAATCAAGCGAGGCGGGTGTCAGTAAACAACGCGAGCGCGTCGCTGCGTTGAAGCAAAAGCTAGCTAACCTGGACTCACCGGATTCGCGCGACCTGATGGGCCTGGCAGATTCCCTGGTGCGCAAGAGCGTGTGGCTGGTTGGCGGCGACGGTTGGGCCTACGACATCGGCGCGGGCGGACTCGACCACGTGCTGGGTTCCGGCGCTAATGTAAAGGTGCTGGTCCTCGATACCGAAGTGTACTCAAACACCGGCGGCCAGATGTCCAAAGCAACGCCACGCGCCGCGGTCGCGAAGTTTGCCACGGGAGGCAAGCGCACCGTCAAGAAAGATTTGGCCCTGGAAGCCATCAGCTATGGATCAGTTTACGTAGCCCGCGTGGCCATGGGCAGCAACGATACCCAGACCGTAAAGGCGTTCCTGGAAGCGGAAGCGTACGACGGCCCGTCGCTGATCATCGCGTACAGCCACTGTATCGCGCACGGATACGACATGACGCACGGCATGGAACAGCAGAAGGCCGCTGTGCTGTCCGGTTATTGGCCTTTGATGCGCTACGATCCCGCCCTGCGCCTTCAAGGGAAAAATCCATTTCAGCTCGATTCCCGAGCCCCCACAATTCCGTTCCAGAAATATGCTTACCAGGAGGCGCGCTATTCTGCGCTTGCGCGCAGCAATCCGGAAGTAGCCCGCGATCTCCTCGTACTGGCGCAGGCTGACGTCGATCGCCAATGGAAAGTCTATTCCAACCACGCCCGGATGACGGAGACCTCTGACCCCGCCCATCCAGAGACGCCTGTCTCGGCGAGCGTCACCTCACAACCGGGAGAAACGAAATGACCGACATCACAACGACGTATCTGGGGCTAACCCTGCGTTCCCCAATCGTGGCGTCTGCGTCTCCGCTATGCGAATCGATTGAAAACATCCGGCGTTTCGAGGACAACGGCGTTGGAGCTGTGGTGCTGCCTTCACTATTTGAAGAGCAACTGGAGGTGGAAAGTCACGCGGTTCACGCCGACTTTTCCCGCGGCGCGGACAGTTTCCCGGAGTCGCTCAATTTTTTTCCGGACTTGCACAACTACAACTTGGGCCCAGACGCCTACCTCGAATTGATTCACAAGGCAAAGCAGAGCGTCTCCATTCCTGTGATCGCCAGCTTGAACGGGATCTCCATGGGCGGATGGACACACTATGCAAAGTTGATGGAACAGGCGGGAGCTTCAGCACTCGAACTAAACATCTACGATGTTGTTGCGGACGCTCACCACGAAGGGTCGCGGGTGGAAGCGGATTATTGCGACCTAGTGAGACAGGTAAAGGGCAGCATCCACATTCCGGTGGCCGTGAAGTTGTCACCGTTCTTCACGGCTATGGCCAACATGGCCAAGCAGCTGGACGACGCGGGCGCCGACGCACTGGTGCTTTTCAATCGCTTCTACCAGCCCAATATTGATATCGATTCGCTGGAGATCGTCCCCAGCCTCACATTGAGTCAATCGCCGGAATTGCTTCTGCGCCTCCATTGGGTGGCCATCCTGTCTGGCAACATTCGCGCAAATCTGGCCATCACCGGTGGTATCCATTCCCACCGCGATGTTCTTAAAGCAATGATGGCCGGAGCGCACGTCTCCATGATGACTTCGGCATTTTTCCAGAACGGAATCCGGCACGCTAATGTCGTTCTGCACGACATGACTCGGTGGATGCAGGAACACGAATACGAATCGATCCGGCAAATGCAAGGCAGCATGAGCCGGCGGTCAGTGCCCAACCCCTCTGCCTTCGATCGGGCTAATTACGTCCGAGTTCTCAGCTCCTATACGCGAGGCTTCTGACGCGGCAGGAGCGAAACGATCCATCCGACGAATCGCCTCGCGTTCTCGACCCTCAACTAAAAGTGGGGGCTCACCTGTTTTTTTGCTAGGGGCACACGGCTTGTCACCAGGCATTCGCGAATGCGGGGCCGCGCCGAGAAAAACAGATCTCTCGGCGATTTCTCGCCGGGAGATCCGTCTCCCAACGTGCTGACTCTGCTTTGACCCTAACGCGTTACGCGTTCGGGATCATCTCCCAGAAAAAGCGGAGCAAAGTGCCGTAGTAAACAATCACGATTCCCAGGCTCACCAGGAACGTGCTGCGTGACTTCCCGAGTCCTGAATACTCCTTCATCCAGTGCCTGCCACAGAAGGCGATCATCAGGATCGCGAGCAGCGCCGTCGTGAACGCGACCAAGCTCACCAAGTTAGAGGTCAAGCTGGACGTTCTCAGTTGGGACAGTTGCCGCACGGCACTGCCCAGGATTCCGGACTCATACGCGAGCCCCAGCCATACAACCGATGCCAGCATGCCAATCATGTACGCCCAACGATCCTCCATGTAGAACAACATCACCAGAATCGCGATATAGAGGACCGATTGGTACAAGTGAATCAGGAAAAAGTTGGGTTCCAGATGGGTTAGCAGCAGAAAGCAGGCGATTTGCGCGCCCGCGATCGTTGCCACATCTCGATACGGTCTCATAAAGCCTCCTCCACTATTCCCTTGAGGTGTCCTGAAGCGACTTTATGAACTTCGGCCTGGTTCGTATGTGAGCAGTGTCACTCCGCCGGGTGACGCCAAACACTCGTTTCTAGCGCACCCGGCGGAGACACCGCCAGAGAAATCCACAGAATCGAGTGAAAGGCAACTCGCGCGTAACGAGCAACTGGACAGCCCGTTAAATCAAACAGTTTCAGATACATGGTACTAAGGAAAACTGGGTATTTCCCAAGCCCGGACTCGCAGGTATACAAATAAGATGACGATCGGATGGCAGACTTGCGGATCTTAATCGTCGACGACTCCGAGACCACGCGCCGTATCTTGCGCGCAATAGTGCACTCGCGTGACTGGAAGGTTTGTGGGGAAGCAGACACGGGCCGCTCTGGCATCACAAAGTTTCAGGAGCTGAAGCCTGACCTGGTGCTGATCGATCTCGCCATGCCCGACATCAATGGAATCGAAGCGGCAAAACGCATGTCCACGCTGGACCCACGTGTGCCGCTGATCCTTTTTACCGTGCTGGATTTGCGAGGACTGGAGAAGGCAGCGCTGGAAGCAGGGATCTGGGCGATCGTCTCTAAAGCTCAAGCGTGGAATCTGATCAAAACCATCGAGACTGCGGTGGGGACTTTCGACGGAGCCAGCGCTTCGTAATCTCTCCCCAATTCGCGAAGAAAACACCAACTACTGCGCGGCCGAATGCGCGGGCAAGGCTAACCCGGCAACAGAATTGGTGGGAATAAAAACTTCGACCAGCGTTCCAGGATTGGCGTTGCGCAAGCGCACCTCCCCGCCAAATTCCTTAACCCGTTGCCTCATGCCTCCGATTCCAATCCCCAGACTGCCCGGTCGAAACTCAGCGATGTTCTCGGTAATTCCCTTCCCATCATCGCGGACGGTAACGGCAATCTGATCTTCCGATTTGCCGATCGTGACCCATGCCTTTTGTGCTCCCGAATGACGGAACACGTTGGTAAGAGCCTCCTGAATAATCCGGAAAATTGCAGTTTCCAGCTCCGGCTTGAATCGCGGGAAATCTCGCGGCGGCCCCTCGATCTGGGTATCGATGCCACTGCGCTTTGTGAACCCTTCCAGATACTGCTCCAGCGCAGAACTCAGGCCGACCTCATCGAGCAACGGGGGATGCAGAAGGTGAGACATGCTGCGAACCTGTTGAATCGCGCGGTCGATCAGCGCGCTACTCTCGGCGGCCGCTTTCTCCTTCCACTGCATCGATAGATCCGGCCTGACAATTCCATCCAGCATCATCTTGGCGCCACTGAGTTCCTGGCCCAGGCCATCGTGCAGTTCGCGGGCGATGCGGCGGCGCTCCTCGTCCTGAGAGGTGAGCAGGGCCGTCGAGAGACGTCGCAGCTCATTATTCAACGATTCCAACTGTCGCGTTTTGCGATGCAATTCCGCAAAAACACTCACCTTCGCTCGCAGCAACTCGGGAATAACCGGCACGGAGATATAGTCCACTGCGCCGCGCTGGTAACCCTGGACGCGGTCCAGATCAGTGAGGTGTACCGCGGATATAAAAATGATCGCGGTTTGTTGAAAGCGAGGGTGCTGGCGAATCATACCGGCAAGCTCAAACCCGTCGAGGTCGGGCATGCTGACGTCCATCAGAACGACCGCGACATCGTTTTTCAGGAGACAGTCGAGGGCCTCTCGACCAGAATTGGCCTTGATCAGGTTTTCGCCTAGTTCCCCGAGGATGACCTCGTAACTCAGCAGTTTCGCCGGTTGGTCATCGACCATCAGGATGTTCACTTTTTCGTGTGGGCTCATCGTCTCTTTCTCGTTATCGCGCCTCGACTAGCGATGCAGCCACATACGCAGAGTTGAGAGCAACTGCTCGGTATTGACGGGCTTGGCGAGATACTCCGAAGCGCCGGCTTCCAGGCACTTCTCGCGGTCGCCCTTCATGGCCTTGGCAGTCAAAGCCACGATGGGCAGGCGGCGGAAATCTGGATTTTGCCGCATGACCTGCATGGTTTCATAGCCGTCCATCTCGGGCATCATGATGTCCATCAAAACGATGGCGATGTCAGGGGTCGATTCCAGCATGCTTATCGCTTCCCGCCCGGTTCCGGCCGTGAGCACGACCATGCCGCGACGCTCGAGGACACTGCTGAGCGCGAAGATGTTCCGGACATCGTCATCGACGACCAGAACTTTCTTCCCGACCAGAGCGTCGTCGGAGCGATGCAAGCGATCGAGCATCTTTTGCTTCTCGGCAGGCAGGTCCGCGACCACGCGATGCAAGAAGAGCGCGGTCTCATCGAGCAATCTCTCAGGAGACTCGACGCCTTTGACAACAACACTGCGAGCCAAGCTGTGCAAGCGAGTGTCCTCTTCCGACGAAAGGTCTTTGCCAGTGAAAACGACCACTGGCAAATCATTCAGCGACGGAGTGTCACGCAGGCGCTCGAGAACGTCGAATCCCGACATGTCCGGTAAGCGCAAATCTAGCACCATACAATCAAAGGGCTCTTCGGTGATGGCTGCGAGAGCCTCCGCTCCAGTAGCCGCAACGGAAACCTGGATGTCGTGATAACCCAGCAATTCGCGAATGCTGAGTTGCTCCGCCGGATTGTCTTCGACAACCAGCAGGCGCTTGAGCCGCGGCGAGGAATATTCCTTGATGCGTGAGAAGGCAGTGTTGAGGCCTTCACGCGTCGTCGGCTTGGTCACGAAGGAGAAAGCGCCGCGCGACAGTCCGTGCTGGCGATCTTCGTCCATCGTCAGGATCTGTACTGGAATATGACGCGTGGCCGGATCCTGTTTGAGATGGTTGAGAACGGTCCAGCCCAGCATATCCGGCAAGAAAACGTCGAGGGAAACCGCGCTCGGATGGAACTCCCGGACCAGGCTGAGGGCTTCGCTTCCACGCGCAGCAACGAGAACCTTGAAGCCTTTGTCGCGCGCCAAATCACACAGCACGCGCGCGTAGTGCGGATCGTCTTCAACGATCAGCAGGATGGGATCTTCTGGCTGCAGATTTTCCCGATCGTCGGGCACTTGTTCCGGTGTTCGTTCGACCGCACTTGCGGAAGCCAGCTGAGTCGCAGAAGGTTGCAATGCCCTGCGATCTGAGATGTTGACGCCGGTTGAAGGACCAACATAAGTCTGCGGCAGGAACAGCGTGAACGTACTGCCCACCCCTGGGGTGCTGCGCAACTGAATTTCTCCACCGAGCAGGCTGGCCAATTCGCGGCTGATGGCGAGTCCGAGACCGGTGCCGCCGTATTTGCGGCTCGTGCCCGCGTCGGCCTGCTGGAAGGCCTCGAAGATGATGCGTTGCTTCTCCGAGGGAATGCCGATGCCCGTATCCGAGACCTCAAAACTGATCACAGACGCGGCGCGATCCAGGACTGGATGCCCGTCGCTCCAGCCCGTGGCCGAAACCGAGACCGACAGCCGCACGCTGCCATGTTCGGTGAATTTAAATGCGTTAGAGAGAAGATTCTTTAGCACCTGCTGCAATCGTTTCGAGTCTGTGATGATACTGCGCATCAACGCCGGGTCGGTTTCGATCTCGAATTCCAGGCGTCGGTGCTCGGCTTCGTGACGGAAGGGGCGAGCGATCATTTCCAGAAGGCTCGCAAAGAATACTTCTTCGGCTTCCACCGACACCGTGCCCGATTCGATCTTCGAAAGATCCAAAATGTCGCTGATCAGGTTCAGCAAGTCGGTGCCGGCGCCGTGAATTGTGCGGGCGAATTCCACTTGCTTGGCGGTCAGGTTGCCATCGGGGTTGTCAGTGAGCTGCTGGCCCAAGACTAGAATACTGTTGAGCGGTGTGCGTAGCTCATGAGACATGTTCGCGAGGAACTCGGATTTGTATTTCGACGTGAGCGCGAGCTCTTTGGCTTTCTCTTCGACGGCACGCCGCGCTTGCTCGATCTCCTGATTCTTGCGCTCCACTTCGACGTTCTGTTCGGCAAGCTGCTGCGCTTTTTGCGCTAGTTGTTCATTGGTCTGCTGCAATTCCGTCTGCTGGGTCTGCAGTTCCGCGGCTAGTTGCTGTGACTGCTTCAGCAACCCTTCGGTCTGCATAGTGGCTTCGATGCTGTTCAGCACAATGCCGATGCTCGCCGTCAGCTGTTCGAGGAATGCCAGGTGGGACATGGTGAACGAACTCAATGAGGCAAGCTCGATGACCGCTTTGACGCGATCCTCAAACAAAATCGGGAGAACGATAATGTTGCGCGGCACCGCCTGGAACAAACCCGAGCGGATGGGCACGGCATTAGCCGGTAGATCGCTGATCAGCATGCGGCGCTTCTCCGCGGCGCACTGGCCTACCAGGCCCTCTCCGACGCGAAGTTCGTGACGGTGTCCGTTGTCCCCACCATCCGCAAAGGCGGACAGTAGCACCATCTCCGAAGAATCTTCGGACGCCATCTGGTAAATGACGCCTTGTTGAGCGCTGACCAGGGGTGCCAATTCCGACAGCAACATGCGGCCGACCGTCGTGAGATCGCGCTGGCCCTGAAGCATCCCGGTGAAACGCGCGAGGTTGGTCTTAAGCCAGTCCTGCTCGTTGTTGCGGTCCGTCGTGAGCCGCAGGTTGTCGATCATCGTGTTGATATAGTCTTTGAGTTCGGCCACTTCGCCGCTGGCTTCCACCTGAATCGACCGAGTGAGGTCGCCCTTGGTGACGGCGGTGGTAACCTCAGCGATCGCGCGAACCTGGTTGGTCAAGTTGTCCGCAAGCAGGTTGACGTTGCCGGTAAGGTCTTTCCAAGTTCCTGCGGCGCCCGGGACGTTGGCTTGACCGCCGAGCCGGCCTTCCACTCCGACTTCGCGCGCGACCGTGGTCACCTGGTCGGCGAACGTCGCCAGCGTGTCTGTCATGTTGTTAATGGTTTCGGCGAGGGCAGCGACCTCACCCTTCGCGTTCACCGTAAGTTTCTGCGTGAGCTCGCCGTTCGCCACCGCAGTAACCACTTTCACGATGCCGCGGACTTGTTCTGTCAGGTTGGCCGCCATCACGTTGACGTTGTCGGTGAGATCCTTCCACGTGCCGGCCACGCCAGGGACTTTAGCTTGGCCTCCGAGTTTGCCGTCCGTGCCGACTTCGCGGGCCACGCGGGTCACTTCGGCGGCGAACGCGTTGAGCTGGTCCACCATCGTGTTGATCGTGTTCTTCAGCTCGAGAATTTCCCCCTTCACGTCCACCGTGATTTTGCGCGATAGGTCGCCGCGCGCCACGGCCGTCGTGACTTCGGCAATGTTGCGAACTTGCGCGGTGAGGTTTCCGGCCATCGCGTTCACCGAGTCCGTGAGGTCCTTCCAGGTTCCAGCCACGCCAGGCACGTTCGCCTGACCGCCAAGCCGCCCTTCGCTGCCGACTTCGCGAGCAACGCGGGTAACTTCCGCGGCGAAGGAACGCAACTGCTCCACCATCGTGTTCAGCGTTTCTTTCAACTGCAGAATCTCGCCGCGCACATCGACGGTGATCTTGCGCGAAAGGTCGCCGCTGGCGATGGCCGTGGCGACTTCAGCGATGTTGCGCACCTGGCCAGTAAGGTTGCTGGCCATGAAGTTCACGTTGTCGGTCAGGTCCTTCCACGTGCCGCCGACACCCGGTACCTGCGCCTGGCCTCCGAGCTTCCCTTCCGTTCCGACTTCGCGCGCCACGCGGGTGACTTCACCGGCAAACGCGTTGAGCTGGTCCACCATGGTGTTAATGGTGTTCTTCAACTCCAGAATTTCGCCCTTCACATCGACCGTAATCTTGCGCGAAAGGTCGCCGCGCGCCACGGCCGTGGTGACTTCCGCGATGTTGCGCACCTGCGCGGTCAGGTTACCCGCCATGGAGTTCACGGAGTCGGTGAGGTCTTTCCACGTGCCCGCCACACCCGGCACGTTCGCCTGACCTCCAAGGCGGCCTTCCGAGCCAACTTCGCGTGCCACGCGGGTCACTTCGCCGGCGAACGCGTTCAGCTGGTCCACGGTCGTATTAATCGTCTCTTTCAGCAGCAAAATTTCACCGCTGACATTAACGGTAATTTTCTTCGAAAGGTCGCCGCTGGCGATGGCCGTCGAAACCTCAGCAATATTGCGGACCTGGCCGGTGAGGTTGCTGGCCATGGAGTTGACCGAGTCCGTAAGATCTTTCCACGTGCCCGCGACGCCAGGAACAACCGCCTGACCGCCGAGTTTGCCGTCGGTGCCAACCTCGCGCGCCACGCGCGTTACCTCCGACGCGAACGACCGCAATTGGTCCACCATCGTGTTCAGCGTATCTTTCAACTCCAGAATTTCGCCCTTTACGTCCACCGTAATCTTCTTCGAAAGGTCGCCGCGCGCCACGGCGGTCGCAACTTCCGCAATGTTGCGCACCTGGCCAGTAAGGTTGCTGGCCATGAAGTTCACGTTGTCGGTGAGATCCTTCCAAGTGCCCGCGCCCGGAACCTGCGCCTGCCCTCCAAGCTTTCCTTCCGTTCCGACTTCGCGCGCCACACGGGTGACTTCACCGGCAAACGCGTTGAGCTGGTCCACCATGGTGTTAATGGTGTTCTTCAGCTCCAAAATTTCGCCCTTCACGTCCACCGTGATCTTGCGCGACAGGTCGCCCCGCGCCACGGCCGTGGTGACTTCCGCGATGTTACGCACCTGGCCAGTAAGGTTTCCGGCCATCGCGTTCACCGAGTCAGTAAGGTCTTTCCACGTTCCAGCGACGCCGGGCACGTTGGCTTGACCGCCCAGCCGCCCTTCGCTGCCAACTTCGCGCGCCACGCGCGTAACCTCCCCCGCGAATCGGTTGAGTTGGTCCACCATCGTGTTCAGCGTCTCTTTTAGCTGCAGAATTTCGCCCCGTACATCGACGGTGATTTTGCGCGAAAGGTCCCCGCTCGCAATAGCCGTCGCGACCTCAGCAATATTGCGAACCTGGCCGGTCAAATTGCTGGCCATGAAGTTGACGTTATCCGTCAAGTCTTTCCACGTGCCGCCCACTCCAGGCACCTGCGCCTGGCCTCCCAGCTTCCCTTCGGTTCCCACTTCGCGCGCCACGCGCGTAACTTCCCCGGCAAACGCGTTCAGCTGGTCCACCATCGTGTTGATGGTGTCTTTCAGCTCCAGAATCTCGCCCTTCACATCGACCGTGATCTTGCGCGACAGGTCGCCGCGCGCCACGGCCGTGGTGACTTCAGCGATGTTGCGGACTTGCGCGGTCAAGTTCCCAGCCATGGAATTGACGGAGTCGGTGAGGTCCTTCCACGTCCCGGCGACACCGGGGACGACCGCCTGTCCGCCCAGCTTTCCGTCCGTGCCAACCTCGCGCGCCACGCGCGTAACTTCCGACGCGAACGATCGCAGCTGATCGACCATCGTATTGATGGCTTCTTTCAGCTGCAGAATTTCGCCGCGCACATCGACCGTGATCTTGCGGGAAAGGTCGCCGCTAGCGACGGCAGTCGCGACTTCGGCAATGTTTCGAACTTGGCCGGTGAGGTTGCTGGCCATGGAATTGACCGAATCGGTCAGGTCCTTCCACGTTCCTGCCACGCCGGGCACCTGCGCCTGCCCGCCAAGTTTGCCGTCCGTACCGACTTCGCGCGCCACGCGCGTAACTTCGGCCGTGAACACGCCCAGCTGCTGAATCATGGTGTTCACGATGGTGGCGGAACGCAGAAACTCGCCTTCCAGCGGCCGCCCATCGACGTCCAAACGAACCGTTTGCGTCAGGTTGCCCTGAGCAACCGCCGCGATCGCGCGGGTAACCTCGGTAGTGGGACGCAACAGGTCATCCACTAGCGTATTGACCGACACTTCCATCTCGCCCCAAGCGCCCTTGGACTGATGGAACCTCGTGCGCTCCCGCGTCCGTCCCTCCTTTCCGACTACCTGCCCAACGCGCTTTAACTCCTGCGCAATCTGCTGGTTAGAAGACGCGATGTCGTTGAAAGTATCAGCGAGCTTACCGGCCAAGCCCGTCCAAGAACCCGGCAGGCGCACGGAAAAGTCTCCATCGCTCATGGTCTGCAAGCTAGCCAGGATCACGCTCAGATCGGGCTGCGAAACCTCCGGCAGAGCCGTCGCGAGCCCCCCGCCGCCGACGTCGCCCCTTGTCCGGCTAGCGTCCTCAACCTTCGGCGTATTCTGACCATTTCTCTTCATGTGGCTCCCCCAACTGCGTTAGGCATTGCTTTGCGCACAACAAATTGTCGCCAATCCGCGGCATCCTTTGCGAACGCAGCACGCCCACTGGTCGTTGGCCCTTGCAAAGTTCGCCTTAGTCCGGTGCTGCCCAGCTCCGCAAAAAAAAACGGTTCGCGACCTCATTTATGCCGAGAGTCTCTGAAGCAATACCATGATCGACGTATGCATAGCGCTACAGTGTTTTCTGTATAGCCGCTTCTAAGCCAATGCGTGCTGTTCACCGAGAAAACAGGCCGATCCGGGCGAGTTAAGTACGATACGGTACCGCGCGAAGCAAACAGCAGCGCGCTTCGCACCCTGTTCGCGATGGTGGACGCGGCCGCAGCCCTTGATCATATTCCGTGTCAATAAGCCCTATGTGATTTAGAATATTCAACCTATGAACAAGCTGACCCGCCGTCGATTCGCACAGACCGTCGCCGCCACTGCTGCCACCGCGTTTGCCGGCGCTTCCCTACCTCGATTCGCGCTCGCCCAGATATCCAAAGCAGATTTACAATTTCCGGCCGGATTCAAATGGGGCTGCGCCACTGCCTCTTATCAAATCGAAGGCGCAGTGAATGAAGATGGGCGTAAGCCTTCCGTATGGGACACGTTCTCCCACACTCCCGGGAAAACTTTCCAGGGAGACACCGGAGACGTCGCCGACGATTCCTACCATCGCTACAAAGAGGACATCCAGCTCCTCAAGGCCATGGGCGCAAAGGTGTACCGGTTTTCGATCTCCTGGCCGCGCATTTTTCCCGACGGCACCGGCCAGCCCAACGAAAAAGGCCTCGCCTACTACCAGCGCGTGATCGACGAACTCCTGGCCAACGATATCCAACCGTACGTCACCTTGTTCCACTGGGATCTGCCCCAGGCTTTGCCCAACGGATGGCAATCGCGCGATACCTCAAAGGCGTATGCCGACTACGCAGCCTACGTCTCGAAGCACCTGTCCGACCGCGTCAGCCACTTTTTCACCACCAACGAGTTTGTCTGCTTTACCGATCTTAGCTACCAGATCGGCAAATTCGCGCCGGGCCTGACGCTGCCGCCCGCCCAGGTCAATCAGGTTCGCCATCATGGAATCCTCGCGCATGGTCTCGGCGTACAAGCCATTCGCGCAAACGCCAAGGCCGGAACCCTGGTGGGCTTGGCCGAAAATGCCAATGTCTATATTCCGATCATCGAGAGCCACGACCACATTGAGGCCACGCGCAAAGCCACCCGCGAAGGCAACGCTCCCTTCCTAACCGCGCTCATGGAAGGCAAGTACACCGACGCGTATCTAACAAAGGAAGGCGCAAACGCTCCCAAGGTCGAACCCGGGGACATGAAGGCGATCAGCAGCCCGCTCGATTTCGTGGGCCTCAACGTATATACCGCCGACTACGTGCGAGCCGACGCGTCCCCCGCCGGATACGCGATTGAGCAGCGGCCCACCTCGTACCCGCACATGGCTTCACCTTGGATCAACATCGACCCCGAAGCCTTGTATTGGGCCATTCGCAATCCCAGCGATCTCTGGAAGCCCAAGGAACTCTACATCACCGAAAATGGCTGCTCTTCCGACGACGTAATCGACGCCAGCGGCCACATCGAAGACACCGACCGCGTTATGTATCTGCGGAATCACCTCACCCAAATGCACCGCGCCGCCTCCGAAGGCTATCCGATAAAGGGTTACTTTCTGTGGAGTTTGCTCGACAACTTTGAATGGGCTGATGGCTATAGCAAACGATTCGGCCTTCACTACGTGGACTTCAAGACCCAAAAACGGACTCCCAAGCGCAGCGCAGAGTGGTACCGCGAAGTCATCCAACGTAACTCCGTGGTGTAACGCCCGGAGGTTCACTCCAAGAACGCAACCACAAGCCTGCTCGGAATGGCTGCTGCTTGATTTATCTCTAACTCTTTGCGCCAGGAGTGTTCGCTATGAAGCTCATCGCCTTGGAAATGGTTCTGGGTACTCACTGCCATTTCTGCGCTGCTCATGTCTGCTTCGTGACGCCCCGCCAGGCCGCCAACTCTGGAAATCGAAATCAATGAGTCGCCGAAGAATCTAAGGACTGACCTCAATAGCCAAAAGGGAGGCGCGGATCGAAGCTTGTCCGCGTGAGAAAGGCGAATCCGGTCGCGCTACGCTTCGACGGCGGCCGTCTGCGTGCGAATCAGCGCCGCAACCAGATCGTAAAGCGCCGCGCTCGTGCAAACCTCATAATACGGATGGCTCGACGCGATGCCGATCTTTCCGTCAGGCAGAAGTTCCCGGGCCATTCCTTTGCGCAGAACCAGCAATTCCACGGAATCTCCCATTGGCACTTCGCCGTAATGCAACGTCACATTTTCCTTGCCCCACGGCATATCCAGTTTGGTCTCGATCGAGTCGAGAGAAATCTCTTCCGACAATTTCTGGAAGCCTTCCTCGTTCAACTCGATTCCGTTCATGTTAAAGCGCACCAGGAATTCGTCCAACTCTTCCGCCGACGCGCCTTTCATGGCGGTTAGGAACTGAAAAACCGAGAAGTGCGTTTTTTGCGCCGTCATCAGCCGCTTGGCGATCTTCGCGCATCCAGAAAGCCGGTCGCTCAAATTCAGCGCCTTCGAGATCATAATCCGCGAGTCGCCGTCGACCCAATACGTCGGTGCCGATCCCTGAAACGCCACGCCGATCCCAAGTTCCAACCCGGGCAGATCGGTGGTCGCCGCACGGTCGTTGTACGAATTGCAGACCGCCAGAATTTGCCTCGACAATATGCACGCCTTCGCCACCGCTCGGGCATAGGCTCGGTTTGATTCCGTCTCAAAAATTGCCAAAATAATCGCGTCGCCCTCGATGAACACCTTCTTCGCCGCATAGCGATCCAGCAGTTTCTTCACTGGCTCGTGCAGATTTAAGCTGAAGTGCGAAGCCGGGTTCAGCCCGCGCGACAACAAGTCTTGTGTCATCTTGGTCGAGCCGCGCACGTCGGCCTTGATGATCACGTGCGAGACCACGTAGTCCTGCTGAGGTTTCGCCTCTTCCTGCAGCACGCACTCGTACAATTGATTGTTCATCCGCGACAGTTCGCGCGCCTGCTCCGTCGTGACCAGGTTGATTCTCTCCATACAGGTCGTCAAGTGCTCGGCATTCCGCACATCCCGTCGAAGCCGCAGGAAATCTGCCGTAAACCGCACCACGAAGCTCAGTTTCTCTTCTCGCGAAAATCGCCGGATCTTCTTCGACAAATCCTCGATCGGCTTCAGTGACAGTTGCCGCGCCGGCACCTGCTTCAACACGCCCTCAACCCGCTTCAGCTCTTCTTTGGAGACCAACGCCTTCCGTAGCTGCTGCAAATGCACGGGCGGGCTGTATTCCGCTGCCATCGGACGAATTTCGTAGCTCGCCAGCACGTGGTAAATAACTTCCTGCTGCTCGAGTCGCTCCAACAGATCGGACAGCAGCTTCCCGCGAAGCGATCCGTCGCCCGCCGATATCGCGGTGTGATCGAAAAGCCGTTTGGCATTCTCCGGATCGTTCAAATAATCGCCCAGCCGGCCTTTGTAATCCTTCGTCAAGAACTCCAGCTTTTGTTTCGACGCCTCGATCTGCGGCCCAAATTCCTCCAGCTTCACTTCCTGGTGCTTCAGCCGGGCCTCGACGTCGCTCAGCGACGCTTTCAAATCCGAAGGGTCGGCGGAAGTCAGGAACTTGTTCAAGAAGCTATCGCCCCGGTCCAGACGTCTCCGCAATCCCTCGCGCTGCTCCGACAGGTTTGCAATCTCATCGCGCATAGCCTGCGCAGTCTCCATCAGGCCTCTATGCGCTTGCGTCGCTTCCGTGTAAGCGGAATCCTGCGTAATCGCCACTCCCGCCTCGCCTAGAAAGTCTTGAAACAATTCGTCCATGGCTTCGAAGCGGTCTGGGTCGCGAACGTAATTCCCGAGCAGGACGTAGTGCTCCAGAAAAAAAACGTCGTCCTTGCCCCCATCTAGAAAAACCAGCCGGTTCTTCAGCAGTTCGTAGAGCGGCGCGAAATCTTCCCCGAACAGCGCACGCCGCGTCTTCGACAACACATTGTCTTCCGCGTCCGCCACCATCTGTGCCACCTGCTGGCCCACCCCGCGCACGACCACACGCCGCGAGGACTGCAGCTCCGACAGCCGCGATTTGATCACGTGCGCTTGTTGGCTGCGCTCAAAGCTCTCGCCTCGCTGGCGTATCCACTCCTTGCCTTCCAGGATTAGGTTCGCAAACTGGTTGCCGATTTCCAGGATCAGAAATTTCACCAGCGCTAGGCGAAACAGCAGGTCGATCTCGACATTTTTCTGATATTTGGCCTGTGTCAAGGCGCTTTGCAGCAGGTCGGTGAGCAGCTTTCGAAACGCCGCATTGTCCGGGGCCTTGACCGTGCGCAACTCGATCCCCGAGAAATACGTCGCCTTCGTGCTCTGGCGAATAAGGTCGAACAAATAATCGCGCGAGGCCTGGACGAACTTCGGGCTCAGGAACACATCGTGATGGATGTTGTCCACACCGATGGCCAGCGACCCCATGGGGATCGTGGTTTTATAGCTCTTGAGCTCGATCCGGGCCTCTTCCGTCGCGCTGAGCGTAAGGATCTCGTGGGCCATTGCGTAGTCGCCAGAAGGGCTTTTCCCAAGCTAGCAGCGGCGCCAGAGGCGAGCAATAGCCAACGGTACCAGCGTTGGCCAGAGAGTTAGCGGATACCACACGTCAGGGCACGACTTCAGTCGTGCCGCAAGTCTCGCCGAACGAACCCGGCTTCAGCCGCTGAGGTCTCGCTTTTCTGAGTGTCTACAGTAAGCCACTTCCAACCACCACAATTCGCCGCGAATCCCCTCCAACGTGCTCCAGCCGCAAACGCACCTGCGGCCACGGAGACTCCAGCGGAAATTTCTCCGACCACTCCAGAATCATCACCGCCGGCGCGGCGAAAACATCCTCCAGCCCCAAAGTCTCGAAATCGTGAAAGCTCTCAATGCGGTAAAGATCCCCGTGATAAACCTTCACCGATCCTCCATAAACGTGAACCAGGGTAAACGTCGGGCTCGTGACCTCATCCTCTGTCGCAGCCCCAAGACCCGCCACGATCCCCTTGGTCAGAGTCGTCTTCCCGCTTCCCAGTTCCCCCGTCAGCAGCACCAGCATCGGCGCCTTCAGCCGCTTAGCGAATTCCCGCCCCCACCGGATCGTCTCTTCCGCCGATCGCGTGATGACCTCTTCACCCACGCCGCTGCAGCTCCCGCAAAAGTTTCAGCCGCGCCGCAGGCACCGCCCGCGCCACATCCCCAGCCACCAACCCCGACAAATCGGTACCCGTCGCCGCAACATCCGCCGCTGCCCCGTGCAAGTAAACGCCCAACGCCAAAGTCCGCAACCAATCGTCGGTCTTGAACTGCCCAGTCATCGCCGCCAGCACTCCGGTCAACACATCGCCCGAGCCCCCCTTAGCCAACCCAGCATTGCCAGTGGTATTGACGAACACCCGCCCATCCGGCGCAGCCACAATCGTATGCGCGCCTTTGAGAATGACGTGGACGTTCCATCGCTTCGCCGCCTCCTGGGCCGTCTTCACGCGATCTTCCTGCACTGCCTTGATCGAACTCCCCAACAGCCGCGCCATCTCGCCCGGGTGCGGCGTAATCGCAACAAACTTGCTCTTTCGTTCGCGAAGATCGTCCGCTCGCCCCGCGAATGCGTTCAGTCCATCAGCATCCAGAATGACTGGCAGCTCCGTCCGTTGCACGATCGAACGAATGAATTCTTGGGTTTCTGGATGTGTCCCAAGACCCGGGCCCATGGCGAGAACCGTTTTGCCCGCTACAATTGCCGAGAATCGAACCCTAAATCCCTTTGTAAAGCTATTGATGGCCTCGGGAGTCATCGACTTCGGAAGAGCCGGCATCTCAACAATATTTCGCGTGGAGACAGTGCCCGTGTCCGTCGAGACCAACGGCTCGGTCATGTATTCCGGGTGAGCCGCCGCCACAATCGGCAGCGCCACATCGGGCGTAGCAACCGTCACCAGCCCAGCTCCCGCCCACAACGCCGCGCTTCCCGACATCACCGCCGCCCCGCTCTTCCCCAGCGATCCCGCAACAATCAAAATGTGCCCGTATAACCCCTTCTGCCCATCCGCCGCCCGCACCAGCGGCAAATCCGCGAACTCTTGCGGCTCCGACCAACGAAGCGTTCCCTTTCCGACCTCCTCCACCAGCGCCGCCGGCGAACCGATATCCACCACCCGCAGCGAACCCACCGCCGCCGAGTCGCGCGAAACCAACTGCCCAACCTTCGGAGCCGTGAATGTAACCGTCTTGTGCGCCCCGAGCACCGGCCCCTCCGCCGGTTGGCCGTCGGAAGGCAAGCCTGAGGGGGTATCCACCGCAAGGATCAAAGCCAAACGCGGCGAGGTGGCATTTCGCGAATACAAATTGATGTCTTCGATAGCTCGCGCAATCAAACCAGAAGCTGCCCCCCGCAAGCCCGTGCCCAGAAGCCCATCAACGATCACCTGCGCGCTCAAGACAAACCGCCGAGCCTTTTCCCACGCAGCGTCGTTTTCGATGGCTAAAACCTTGCCGCCACCTTCGAGCCAACGCTCGAGATTCTTGCCCGCGTCGCCGGTTAAGGCCGGCGCATCCCCAAAAAGACAAACTCGCGGGTCAAGCCCAACATTGCGGAAATGCCTGGCCGCAACGAGCCCGTCACCTCCGTTGTTTCCTTTTCCGCAAAGGACAAGAATCCGGCGCGGCAAGGCGGGGGCAAACTCTTCGAGCACGGCTTCCGCGACGTGCTTGCCAGCCGTCTCCATTAATTCCGAACTGGATTTGCCGAGCCGTTCAATCGTCAGGCGGTCAACTTCGCGCATTTCCGCTGCGGTGAGAACTTTCATGGCAGGTTCACAGCAAACTCAAAGCATCCAACCGCCGCTAACATTCACCACTTGCCCAGTAACGTACTCCGCTTCTTCCGAAGCAAAAAACGCCACGGTGTTCGCCACGTCCTCTACAGTAGGCGGCCGCCCAATCGGAAACCGCGCGTCCCGAATCTTTCGCGCCTCGCTCAACGTCAATTCATTCTCATCGATACTCGAAGGGTTCACCACGTTCACGGTAATCCCATTCTTCGCTTCTTCCAGCGCCAGCGAGCGAGACAACGCCACCACCGCCGCCTTCGCTGCCGCATACGCAGAAATCTTCGCCTGCCCGAAAGCCCTCTCCGCCCCCACAGCCCCCAAATTGATGATTCGCCCCCACCGTCCCCGACGCAGATGCGGAAGTGCCGCACGGCTCACATACAGCACCGTCATCAAATTCGACGAAATCACATTCTGCCAATCTTCCAGCGAAGACTCCGCCAAAGTCCCCCACCGGAAATCGCCCACATTGTTCACCACGACATCGATCCGCCCAAAGCGATCCACCACGGTGCGCAAAAGCTCCTCGGCTCGCCCGGCATTATTAATGTCCGTCTCCACCGCCACGCAGTCCACGCCGCTAGCCTGCAATTGCCGCAAAGTCTGCTGCGCCGCCGTCTTGTTCGAACGATACGCGATGGCCACCCGCGCCCCATCCTGCGCAAGCTTCACCGCGATCCCGCGTCCAATCCCGCGGCTCCCGCCCGTAACCAGAGCCACCCGATTTTGCAGCGTCATCCCTCTCCCCGAACCAACGTCGTAAAGGCGATTCAGTATAGCCCAGGCGACAGCACTCCAGCATTCTGACTGTATTTTCAGAACCCCAGTTTCCTATAGCAAGACGAATCAGGAGTTAGCTCGGAGTATTTGAAAATATACGGTATCGACGACCGTCTTCAGTTCATCTACGTACTGTGGATGCGGAACGATCTGCCCGATATCGAACCCAGTGATCAGCGGGGTATCGCTCGAAAGCGCGACAGGGGAAACCCTAAGCAAACAACAGGAGAACGCCACATGAGCACAATCACCGTAAAAGACGGCACAGAGATTTACTACAAAGATTGGGGAAAGGGTCAGCCTATCGTTTTCTCGCACGGTTGGCCTCTTTCGGCCGACGATTGGGACACCCAAATGATGTTCTTTCTAAACCGCGGCTACCGTGTCATCGCCCATGACCGCCGAGGGCACGGACGCTCGAGCCAACCCGGCGATGGACACGATATGGATCATTACGCCGATGACCTCGCCGCGCTCACTGCGCATCTCGATTTAAAGAATGCGATTCACGTTGGACACTCCACGGGGGGCGGTGAGGTCACACGTTACATCGCGCGCCACGGCGAGAGTCGTGTCGCTAAGGCCGTCCTCATTAGTTCCGTGCCGCCACTCATGGTGAAGACACCAGCGAATCCCGGCGGTCTACCAAAAGAAGTATTCGACGGCTTTCAGGCCCAGGTTGCCTCCAACAGGGCGCAATTCTATATGGATCTGCCGACCGGACCGTTTTACGGTTACAACCGGCCGGGCGCGAAACCATCCCAAGGTGTCATTCAGAATTGGTGGCGCCAGGGCATGATGGGCGGCATCAAAGCGCACTACGATGGCATCGTGGCTTTCTCGCAGACCGACTTTACCGCAGACCTCAAGAAGTTCTCGGTGCCGACACTCGTAATGCATGGCGACGATGACCAGATCGTCCCTTATGCCGACTCCGGCCCGCTGTCCGCCAAGTTGGTGAAGGGCGCGATATTGAAAACCTACAAGGGTTTCCCGCACGGCATGCCAACCACAAACGCAGAACAGATCAATGCCGACCTACTCGCGTTCTTCAAGGGGGCCGCGACTGCCGCCTCGTCTTGACGTCGTGGATTAGAAACAAAGCTCCAACAGCGTGGTATCTTGCACCCGGGAACCGCCGGATCGGCAGAACGCGGAAACTTGCCCCGGACTCCGGCGGTCTCGCATTTCCAAACGCTTCTGAAGAAGGACTTTGCGTCAGATGTCGCAAAGAACATCGTGCTTGTTCACGGTGCTTTTGCCGATGGTTCCAGTTGGTCGAAAGTCATTCCGTTGTTGCTAGAGAAGGGAGGAACACTATGAAACGGATCGGTTTCTTGCTGCTTGCAGTTGCAACCCTGGCCGGCATGGTCGCCTACATGCCCCACGCATCGGGACGGTCCGATGGAGGCTCCTCCCCGATCTACGGGGTCAAAATCCCCGCCGGATACCGCGATTGGGAATTGATTGCCGTAGACCAACTCCAGCTGGCAGGTAAGTCTGACCAGTTGCGCGCTCAACTCGGCAACGATATAGCGATCAAGGCGTTTAAGGCAGGGACGCTCCCGTTTCCGGACGGCGCCATCATTGCAGCGATTCATTGGACTCGTGTCCCGTCGGAAGACAACAACAAAGTCCTGGACGGTCCATTCCCCGGCACTCAATCTTTCCTTATCGGATCCCCGGTGAACGTCCAGTTCATGGTTAAGGACTCAAAGAAGTATGCCGCGTCGGGCGGCTGGGGCTTCGCTGACTTTAAGGGCGGAAAGCCGGGCGACAAGGCGCTGCACGAGACCTGCTTCCCCTGCCACACGCCCGCGAAAGATCGCGATTATGTTTTCACCCGCTACGCACCTTGATACCGAGGAATGAGATGACACCTATCCAAGAACCAGAGTAGTCCGCATCCGAGAAGCAGAATGCCTCCGCAGATGTTTTCTTGCCTGCTGATTCGGAGATCACCATGAGCTCCACAGCGGAGGTCCTCGATCACCGTCTTGATTAGGAAAGGAGAAGCGACCTGCGCCACGCATCAGCGCAGAGTGCCAGCATCAATCCCGCAAAGCGCGCGCCGGATCGGTCCGCGTAGCTCGCCAGGCTGGCCAGAAGCACGCCGCCAGGGCAGCGATCGTCATCACCACCAGCGCCGAACCAAACGCCAGCGGGTCGCGGGGACTCACTCGGTACAGCAGGTTCCCCAGTAAACGGGTCGTTCCGAGCGCCACCGCAGTCCCGACAAGCACGCCCACTCCAGTCAAAGCCAATCCACGCGACAACACCTGCCGCAGCAACGCCGACGCCCCTGCACCCAGCGCCATGCGCAACCCAAATTCCCGCGTGCTTTGCGACATCGTGTACGACATCACCGCATACAACCCGACCGTCGCCAGCACTAACGCCAACCCGCCAAGTATTCCCAGCAGCGTCACCGCAACGCGCTGCGGCGACGTAGACCGCTCCATCTGTTCCTGCAAGCTGATGACTTCGTATGGCGCCAGATTCGCATCCAGGGCATGCACTTCGCGCGCTAACTCCGTAGCCATAGTTTCCGCCGGCACGCGCGTTCGAATATTCAGCGCCGCTCCCACCGAATAGTCCTGCCGCAAAGGAACGTAGAAAAACGGCTTCGGACTCTCGCGCACGCTTTGATACTTCGAAACTTTGGCCACGCCCACGACCTGCAACCATTGCCCCTTAACCTGCAGCCGCTTCCCAACAGGGTCCTCACCGCGCCAATACTTTGCCACCATCACATCGTTGACCACCGCGACCAGCGCCCCGGTTTCATTGTCCGCGCGCGTAAATTCGCGCCCAGAAAGCACCGGAATTCCCATCGTCGCGAAATAGCCCGGCCCCACCTGGTTATATTCGACCGCCAACTGCTCCTCCGGCGGAGGCTGATAGCCATCGACGGCAATCGGCGCCGACGAAAAACTTCCGTAACTCAACGGCGTACCCCGCGCCAGCGCAGCCGACTCCACCCCCGGCAGCGCCTGGACGCGCTCGATCAACTCGTCGTCAAAAGTCTTGGCGCGCGCTGCGTCGTACCCCGCACCTTGCAAGTCCACCGCTGTAAACAGCACGCCCTGGGTTGAAAATCCCGGGTTCAGGGTTCGAATCCTTTGTAAGCTCTGCATGAGCAAACCCGCTCCCACCAGCAAAAGAAAACTGAGCGACACTTGCAGAACCACCAGGCCCGACCGCAGCCACGACTTCCCTTCCCCTCCACCAACCACGCCCGACATCTCCGACTTCAGCGCTCCCGCCAGATCAATTTTTCCAGTCTGCATCGCCGGAACCAGCCCGAGCAGCAAAGTCGATGCCAGGCAAACTCCCGCGCTGAGCGCAACCACCCGCCAATCGATCTCCCCGGGTAGCGTCATGGTCACACCCGCGCGTGCCGGGAAAAGCAGAACCAGCGCGTGCCGGCACCAGTGCGCCACAAGCAGTCCGCTCGCTGCGGCGACCGCCGACAGAATCAGTCCCTCGGTAACAAGTTGCTGCACCAGGCGGCCACGATTAGCCCCCACCGCAACCCGCACCGTCATTTCGTGCCGCCGCGCGAACGACCTTGCCAGCAACAAGTTTCCGACATTCGCGCACGCAATCAGCAACACAAAGGCCACCACGGCCAGCATCATCCCCAGCGTCGGCAGCAAAGTCCCCGCATTGTTGAATGGCGTTTGCCACAGTGGCCAAAGCTTGATCCCCCGCCCCCGGTTCGTAGCCGGAAAATCCGATTCCAGCCGCGCCGCGACCGCCGACATCTCCGACTGTGCCTGCGCAATCGTCACACCCGGCTTGAGCCGCACGTAAGACTCAATCCACCGCGCACCGCGATCGTCGAGCTTATACGCGCCGCCCTCAAACGTTTCCTCCATGGACGCGGGCACCCAGAACTGCATGCCCCAGCCCACGAATGTCCCCAGAAATCCCTGTGGCGCGACGCCCACGATCGTGTGCTCGATGCCGTTCAACCTCTGCGTCTTTCCGATGATCGCCGGATCGCCCTTGAATCGGCTCTGCCACAGCTGGTAGCCGATCACGGTCACGGGATGCGCATTGCTCCCCACATCCTCTCCAGGCAGGAAACCGCGCCCCAGAACCGGACGTACGCCGATCGCATCAAAATAATTCGCCGAAACAATGCTTCCGATGGTGCGCTCCGCTCGATCCCCAAGGCTCAGCGTGGTCCCCATGATCTTGGTCACAAGGAACGAGTCTACGAGCGTGCAGCGTTTCTGCAGGTCGACGAAATCGGGCCACGACAGAGGGGTCAGGCCCGCCTCGCCTCGCGCCGTTCCCGTCAAAGCCACCAGCCTCTCCTGGTGCGCCACCAGCGGATACGGCCGGAACAGAATCCCCTCGATCCAGCTGAACACCGCCGCATTCGCCCCGATCCCCAGGGTCAAACAAAGAATCGCCAATACCGAAAATCCCGGGCTCCGCCGCAGCATCCGCAAACCGAACCGCAAATCCTGCAGAAAGTTCTCGATCATCGGCACACCTCTCTGATCGCGATAGATTTCCTTGGTTTGCTCGACGCCCCCGAGATCCAGCAGTGCGGTCCGGCGCGCCTGCTCCGCGTTCATCCCGCGCGCCAGGTTCCGCTCGACCGCCATTTCCAGGTGCGCGCTCAATTCCGCGTCGAGGTCCTGCTCCAGGCGCCGCCGCCGGAACAACGCGGTAACACGTTGCACCAGCCCATGACAAAGTTCGCGCATCCCTAACTCGTCCTCACCACGTGATGGATCAACACAGACGTGCAATCCCAGCTTTCGGTGCCTCGTCCTGCAAGTGTCATCCCGAAACCCCGCGGTTTTGGCGGGGTGAGGGATCTGCTTTTCCCCCCGCGCGCCTTTATCGCCAGGAACTCAACAGAGCATTTAGCGTCCCTAAAGGAAGAAGGCCGGCGCCCCTTTAGACCATCAACAGGAGCCTATCACTTTCCTGTTGATCGTCAACAGGAGTTTTAGCGTCCCTCAATTCCGCTTTCGCGAGCCGACAGACGCTCGCGAAGACCTCGCAACTGAAACCGGAATTCCTGCGCGAACCGGCTGCCGTCGCAAATCGGGCCACCGTGATTTCCACCTGCTGTGAGATCGACGCGGCGGCCACCGGCTTCTTCGATCACTTCCTTTAAATGTCTCACTTCCCATTGTTCCGCCGGAGTGTTGTAAATGTTGCTTCGCGTCCGCGGCGCGTCGGCCAGGGTGATCAGCATCTGTGCGACGTCTTCGGCATGCACCAGTGAGAGCCTGGCCTCTGGCGCGAACGGAATCTGTATCACGTCCCGCCCTCCAGATCGCTCGAAAATCTCCGATCGCCACGGAGAGGCCGTCTTCTTAATTCCGGGTCCGATGACTCTGGCGATCCGTAAGGACACAAACTCGACCTGTCCTCCGCGCGCAAGCGTTTCTCCGACCACCTCAACCGCCCGCTTCGACGCGCCGTAGGGATTGTCGGGTGCTGCTGGATCTTCTTCTGTCGCGGACTTCCCCGCGTGCAGCGACCCGTAAACACTCATCGAGCTTGCAAAGACAAAGCGTTTGACGCCCGCCTTCACCGCTTGCCCCAACAACTCGAAGCACGCTGTTAGATTGACGTCCACACCCGCGAAAGGATCACGCTGGAACGCGCTCGGCAAGATCGCCGCCAGGTGAATCACCACCCGAACCGGGCCGCCCGCGAACAACCGCGACACGTTCGCCTGCGATCGCAAGTCACACGCCACCACCCCGTCAGCTGCATCCGCGTCCACATCAACGGCCAGAAAGTTGGATTCGTTCGCTTTTAGCAGCCGGCAAACCGCGCGCCCGATGTGCCCTCCCGCGCCTGTTACGATTACGATTCTTTGGTCGCTCGTCGTGGCCATCACGCTATCTCATCAAGAATTTCAGCAACGCTAACGCAATCGCGCCACAACCACTGTCATGTCGTCCGCCTGCTCCGGTGTCCCCGCCCACTCTTCCGCGGCATTCATCAAAGCCTCCGCGACCACCCTCGGTGACGACGCTTGCACGTACACCGCCGCCTGCTGCAACCTCTTGACCCCGAACTCTTCGCCATACACATTTTCGGGTTCCACCAACCCGTCGCTGTATCCCACCAAAAGCGAATCACTCGGCACCGAAACCGCGCCCTCCTCGTAACAACAATCCTCATCGACCCCCAGCACCATCCCGCCCTTATCCAAATGCAACGCCGCATCCTTCGAAATCAGAAACGAAGGCAAATGCCCGGCATTCGTATACCGCAAAGTCCGCGTAGCGCTGTCATACACCGCAATAAAAAACGTCGCAAACCGGTCGTCCCCGGTATTCCGCACCAGATGCTTGTTCAGCCGCGACACCAGTTCCGCCGTGCTCATGCTCTCGCTGCCCGCCGCCAGCATCTGGCTACGCAACGCCGCCTGCAAACTAGCCATCAACAGCGCCGCCGAAATTCCCTTCCCGGAAATATCCGCCACCGCAATCGCCAAATGCGTCGGGCTCAATTGGATAAAATCGTAGTAGTCCCCGCTAACCGACCGTGCCGCCTTGCAGATCGCCTCCATCTCCACTCCGGGCACCACCGGCAACTTCTGCGGAAACAACTGGTTCTGCACCTCTCGGGCGATCGAAATCTCGTTCTCCAGCCGCTGCCGCTTCTTCTGTTCCTCGATCAACCCGCTGATCGACCCCGTCATCAAATTAAACGACTCCGCCAGAACACCCAGCTGATCCCGCCGCTCGATCCGTACCCGGTGCGTCAAATCCCCGCTCTGCACGTACTGCGTGGCGTGGTAAAGGTCCGCGATAGCTTTCGTGATCTGCCGCGTGAGCACCACTCCGGTAATGAACGCTGCGATCCAAATTAGAATAAAAACAGTGGCAAACCCTCCGAAAAGCAAAAGATAAAAATCCCGTAGCTCCCCTAGCGTGCTGAACATCCTGCCGTTCAGCCGGGTAGGCCGCGCGCTGAACACCGCAAAAACCGGCCGCGGCTTCCCCACCGTGCCGTCGCGCCCCACAAATACCGAATCCTCCAGCCGGGAAACCACATTGACCGACGGGTCGATGAAAAACGCCGGCGGCTGTAGCGTTCGGTTACGCGCCACGATGCGCCCCGCCGTCTCATACTTCGCGTCTTGGGTCGAATAAATCACCCCGCTCGGCGCGCCCCCGTTATACGGCTGCGTCAGATTCAGTTGGATTGCCCCCAGATCGGGCGCGATCGTCGCCAACAGGTCTGCGTTGACCGGCACCCGCAACCGTACGATTCGCGCGCCATTCGGCACGCTGAGTTCCCGCAAGCTCACTAACGACAGGCTCCCATCTTCTTGCACCAATCCCGCGAAAGACTTCCCGCCGGGCCCAGCCACCTTCCTCAGCAAACTCGCGTCATTCGAAAACTCGATGCTCAATCCCAGCAACTCCCGATCGTGAACCGCGTGCGATTGTGCCGCCAGGACTCGCTCCATCTCTTCCTGCGTCACCCCACGCGGCACCGCCTCACGCGCCGCCGCGATATGTTGCGCGATGTCGGTAATCATCTCGATACGTCGGTGCAGGTCTTCGTAAAGCAGGTAGGCCCCAAGCTGCGAATACAAAAACTGCCCCGCCAGCACCATGAACGTAATGATCAGCATCACCGGCACCGCCGCCATAAACAGATACGCGACAATCAATCGGTTCCGCAGACTCCAAAGCAGGCGGCTCCGCCCCCACCCAATCACCCGGACCAGAAGATAAATCCCCGCAAGAATCGCCAGATACTTGACGAAATTTAAAACTCCGCCCTGCAAGCCCACGGCGGACACAGTCCCGCCCGCCAGCGCCACGATAAGCGCAGCCACATCCAGCCGCGAAAGGCGACGCCAAGCTTCTCTAAATTGGTCACGAACCGCGCTCATCGGCTCCCAGGCAATCCGGACAACTTGAACAGAAGCACTACTTTACCTGAAGAACCCTCATCACACCGAAGGAAGCCATGCCACCAATAGCGGGTGACCGTGCTTTGTTATGCGCGGCGTATTTCCTCGCCAAATGCTCGAAAAATCAGAGTAGCGCCTGATCCTGCGGTTCGAACGCAAGACACGAGCCAAGCTTCTTAAAATTTACCTTGACAATTAGCTTGCAGAATGGTATAAGTTATCCCACTAAGAAGTGCGCTCTGATCGACCGCCATCCTCACACGCTAACGCCAGAGCTACCCTCAAAGCCAATCGACACACCGGTCGGCTACGGCTTCAAGCGATCGACACGCCACCAGTTGTCATCGTGAACCGACCCGACGAGGGTAGGCGAAGGACCTCAAGCTCTAATGACTCAACCCAAACCACCGCACGCAAGGCATTCGCCAACATGCCGCCGTAGCGATAAGAATTCGGAGCAAAACCTAGGCGGCTAACTCGTTTAGAATGAACACTTGCAAAAGTGTATCAAAACAAAGAACTTTAACTCCCTTTAGAATGAACACTTATGAAAAACCCATAGGGGGGTGGGGTAACTCCGATAGCAACACTTGATGACGATCCAGCTTCGATTTTCCAACAGAAACGAGCGGGTTCTCCCGACCAAGAGTCGCGGGTAGGCGAGCCGTATCGCGGCTTCATTACCTCTTTACTTCGTTACGTGATTACTTCGTTTCCGCATTCCGGACTCTGCTATGGTGCTGGCTATACGTGAAGTACACCACCATCCCGATCACCAGCCAGATGATCAACCGCGCCCAGTTGATCCATCCAAGCTTGTACATCATGTAGCCGTTGAACAGGATTCCCAGAACGGGAACGACCGGGACCCAAGGGGTCCGGAACGGCCGCGCCTGCTCCGGGTTCGTACTCCGCAAGACCATCACCGCAATGCACACAATGACGAAGGCCAGCAGCGTCCCGATATTCACCATCCGCCCGATGTCGTCGATCGGCGTGATGCTTCCCACGATCGCCGCAAGTAGGCCAACTGCCATGGTGTTCTTATAAGGAGTGCGCCACTTGGGATGAATGGCCGCAAAGAATTTCTTCGGCAACAAGCCATCATTGGCCATTGAATACAGCACGCGCGTTTGCCCCAGCAACATCACTAGCATCACGCTGGTCAGCCCGGCCAGCGCCCCCAAGGTAATGATGTGCGAAGCCGTGGTCAGTCCGCGATCCAGGAACGCCCGCGCCACCGGTGCCTCAATATTCACGTCCTGCCAGTGCACCATGCCCGTCAACACGCCCGCCACCATGATGTACAAGATCGTGCAGACCACCAGCGAAACGATGATCCCGATTGGCAAATCGCGTTGCGGATTCTTCGCTTCCTGCGCCGTCGTGGACACCGCATCGAACCCGATGTAAGCAAAGAAGATGTACGCTGCCCCAGCCCCGACTCCCGAAAATCCATAGGGCGCGAAACTGTGCCAGTCCGTCCCCCAGTTCGCCGTCGAAATGTATCGCGAGCCCAGCGCTATCACGAACAGCACCACCGAAACCTTGATCACCACGATCGTAGCGTTGAAGCTGGCGCTTTCCTTGATCCCGATGCACAAAATGAACGTGATCACCAGCGCGATGATGAACGCCGGCAGGTTAAACCCGATCTCCGCTCCAAAAAGCTTCGGCGCCGCCATCAAATCGTGAGCCCTGGCGATCAGCTCCGGCGAGTGCGCCGACATAATCGAGCTGACGCGATCCAGAAACGCCTGCGTTCCCGGTACCAGGCTGGCGTCGCCGGTCTGCGCCATCTGCCGCGCCACCAGATTTTCCGCCGTGCGCAGCGCTGTCCAGTGGTCGTACGCCAGCCACAACGGCATCTTGAGGTGAAAAATGTTCAGCAGCTCGATGAAGTGGTTCGACCAGCCCGAAGACACCGTGCTGGCCCCCATCGCGTACTCCAGCGTCAAATCCCAGCCGATAATCCAGGCAAAGATTTCGCCAAGCGTGGCATACGCGTAGGTGTACGCGCTTCCCGCCAGCGGAATCATCGCCGCAAACTCCGCATAGCACAGCGCCGCAAACGCGCATCCCAGGCCGGACAACACGAACGACAGCATCAGCCCCGGCCCCGCATAGTGCGCGCCAAGTCCAGACAACACGAAGATTCCCGCGCCGATTACGGCGCCGACGCCCAAAGCCGTCAGCTGGAACGGCCCAAGCGTTCGCCGCAAGCTATGCTCGCCGGTCTCTTTCGCTTCCGCCAGCAACGCACTGATCGTCTTCTTGGCAAACAACCCGCCCATGCGTAGCCTCCTGGTATGACCGGACTTCTCCGCTTCGTTCACCACTCAAGTGGCAAGCACCTGCGTGGCACAGGTTTCAGCCTGTGACCTCCCGAACTCGCCAAGGTGGCACAGGCATCAGCCTGTGTCCCATCCGTGGCAACGGGAGGACGCGGCTTCAGCCGCGCCGAACGGCTCAGCGAATAAAGGCTTTAGCCGCTGAGGTACCTTCCCACGCTCACCACAATGACACTGATTCGCAGTGCTTTACACCCGCGCTCGTTTCCCCACCCGCGACCACACCAAATACACGGGCACCCCGCACAACACGATCACCAAACCCGGCCAGGCCGTTTGCGTCCGGTACAGCAGCAGCACAAACATAATCGCTAAGGCCGCCACTATATACATCAGCGGCACGAAAGGGTAGCCAAACGCGCGGTACGGCCGCTCCACGTTCGGCCGCTTCACGCGCAAAACGAAAATACCCGCGATGGTCAGCGCGTAAAAAATCAAAACTGAAAACACCACATAGTCCAGCAGGTCACTGTAGAGGTTGCCGTAGGTGACCATGCCGATTGGGCTCACCTTCTGCGTGCGCAACAGAATCAGCACGATGATCCACACGCACTGGTACAGCAGCGCGCTTCCAGGTACGCCTTTTTTGTTCAGCGTTCCCGTTGAGCGAAAGAACAATCCATCCTTCGCCATCGCATAAGAAACGCGCGCGCCGGCCAGAATCAACCCGTTATTGCACCCGAACGTGGAAACGATGATCGCCGCCGCCATGATCAGCGCGCCGGCCGGACCAAAAATCGCCTGGAGCGCTGCGGTCGCCACGCGATCGTCAGGCGCGTTCTGAATCTGCTCCAGGGGCAGCGCGCACAAATACGCGAGGTTTGCCAGGCAATACAGCGTGATAACAATCAGCGTGCCGAAAGCCATCGACAACGCCACGTCGCGCTTCGGATTCTTCACCTCGGCGGCGGTAAATCCGATGTTGTTCCAGGCATCCGCCGAAAACAGTGAACCGACCTGCGCTACACCAAACGCCACGAACAAGCCGAACGCCCCGCTCGCCGCCGTAACCGTCGGAACGATCGACCGCAAGAAATTCGCGCCGGGCTCGATAGGCTGCGCGCCGCGTATGGCCCACAAGTGCGTGAAATTATCCGAAATCGCCGCGGCATTCCGCGCCACGAACACACAAAGAAAAATCAGCCCCAACAGCGACAGCGTCTTGGCGCTCGTAAACACATTCTGAATCAGCTTGCCCAGCCGCACTCCCTGCATGTTTAGAAACGTCAGAAACACGATCATGATCACGCCAACCAATTGCTGCACCGACAGGCTGATCGCATATTTGGACCCCAGCGCAATTGGCCGAACGATCCACGAATTCCCCGAAATAGCGGGAAAAATCACCCCCAGATACCGCGCAAATCCCACAGCGACAGCTGCAATCGTGCCGGTCTGAATCACCAGAAATAGCGTCCAGCCATACAGAAATCCCCACAGCGGCGAATACGCTTCGCGCAAATAAATGTATTGCCCGCCGGCGTGCGGAAACAGCGCCGCCAACTCCCCATACGAAAGCGCCGCCGAAACCGTCAGAAGTCCGGTGATGATCCACGTCAGCAGCAAACCGCCCGCCGACCCCGTCTGCCGCGAAATGTCCGCCGCCACAATGAAAATTCCCGAGCCGATCATCGACCCGACCACGATCATCGTCCCGTCGAACAAACCAATCGCGCGCACAAATCCCGGCTGCTGCGCCGCGGTCGTGCCGCGCTGTCGATACGCTTCTGTGTTTCTATCCACCATGCGCAAACATTCTCAAGCCGTTGCCGTATGGTTCGCGGCGCCTAGCGTGTCCAGATATTGCTTCGCGCGCCGCCCACGATCCGCCGCGCGTAAAACATCGCTGATCACTGCCACGCAGTCCGCTCCCGCTTGAATCACCGACGCCGCGTTTTCCAGCGCGATTCCGCCAATCGCCACAATCGGCTTATCGCTCAAATCCCGCACCCACCGGATAAACTCTGTGCCGATCACCGGGTCGGGATTCGCCTTCGACGAAGTAGCAAACACCGGCCCGACCGCAATGTAGTCCGCCGAAGTCGCTGCAGCCGCCCGAAATTGCTCGATATTGTGAGTGGATACTCCGATTAGCTTCTCGCGCCCCACTATCCCCCGCGCAGCTTCCACGTCCAGGTCATCCTGGCCCACGTGAACGCCGCTAGCGCCCGCCATGACCGCAACATCCGGCCGGTCATTCACAACGAACGAAACTCCCAGGGGAATCAACAGCGAGGCAAGGCTTCGAGAGGAACCCAACAACTGGCGGGCTGGCGCAATTTTGTCCCGATACTGCAGCAACCGGACTCCGGCATCCGCCAGTTCTTGCGCGCAATCTTGAACAGAGATGTTCAGCAATGCTGAGTCTAGTATCACATACAGCCTTGGCAGAACAAGCCGCATCGACACCTATTTTCCGTTGGTTCCCAGCAATTTCTCGATGAAATGTGTGTCGAATTTCCCAGCTGCAAAGTCGGGATCGGCCAGAATTTTGCGGTGTAGCGGAATCGAGGTCTTGATTCCCTCGATCACAAACATTTCCAGCGCCCGCTTCATGCGCCCAATGGCTTCAGCCCGGTCCCGGCCTTTCACGATCAATTTGGCGATCATGGAATCGTAGTAAGGTGGGATCACCGCATCCGCATAAGCCGCCGAATCCACACGCACGCCGGTTCCTCCGGGCGATTGGAACGTTGTGATCCGTCCCGCCGATGGCACGAACGTCTCGGGGTCCTCGGCATTGATGCGGCATTCGATGGCGTGCCCGGAAAAAGTCATCTCCCCCACGGCGTCTTCAAGCCGCTCCCCTGCCGCGATGCGAATCTGCGCTTTGATCAGGTCCACGCCGGTAACCAGCTCCGTCACCGGGTGCTCCACCTGAATGCGCGTATTCATCTCGATAAAATAGATCGAGCCGTCTTCATCCATCAGGAATTCGACGGTGCCGGCGTTGGTGTAGCCGATCTTCTCCAGCGCCCGCACCACTTTGGCGCCCAGCTCTTTCCGGCGTTTGGGGTCCATCGCCGGAGACGGCGATTCCTCCAGCAGCTTCTGGTGCCGCCGCTGAATGGTGCATTCCCGTTCGCCCAGGTGAATGACTTTGCCATGCTGGTCGCCCAGCACCTGAAACTCGATGTGCCGGGGATGCTCGATGAACTTCTCCGCATAAACGTCGGGCGTCCCAAAAGCCTGCTGCGCCTCGCTCCGCGCCGTCTGGTACATCGCCAGCAGCTCTTCCTGCTTGCGAACGATGCGCATCCCCCGCCCGCCGCCGCCGGCAACCGCCTTCAAAATCAGTGGAAATCCAATTTTCGCCGCTTCCTTCGCGAGCTGATCCTCGCCCTCGACAACCCCGTCGCTGCCGGGAACGGTTGGCAGCCCCGCAGCCTTAACCTCACGGCGCGCCCGGTCCTTCTCCCCCATGATTTCAATCACTTCAGCCGTCGGGCCGATGAAGGTTATTTCCGACGCTTCGCAGACCTTGGCGAAATTGGCATTTTCGGAAAGAAATCCATATCCAGGATGAATCGCATCCACGTTCGTAATTTCCGCGGCGCTGATTACTTGCGGAATATTCAGGTAGCTTTCGCTGCTCCGCGGCGGACCGATGCAAACCGCCTCGTCGGCAAACCGCACGTGCAGCGAATTCCGGTCTGCCTCGGAATACACGGCCACCGTCGAAATGCCCAGCTCTTTGCACGCACAGATGACTCGCAGGGCGATTTCCCCGCGGTTGGCGACTAGGATTTTCTGGAACATAGGCAGGCGGCGCCGGCTACTTCTTCCGGCTCGGACGGATGCCGAACAGCGGCTGCCCGTATTCGACGGGCTGTCCGTTTTCGACGAAGATGCGCAACACTTCGCCGCTGATATCGGATTCGATCTCGTTCATAAGCTTCATGGCTTCCACGATACACAGGGTCTGCCCGGTTTCGACGTATCCGCCAATTTTCACGAAGGCCTCGGCGCCCGGGCTAGGCGAGCCGTAGAACGTGCCCACGATCGGCGACTTCACCAGGTGCAGGTCGTCGCTCGCCCGCGCCTCAGGGGCGGACGAAGAAGGCGCGGGGGTCGCCGGTGGAGGCGAAGCAGGTTGGGCATTCGAGCTTCCGCTTGCAACAATGATTTCCGGCGCGGCCAGCTGCCGCGGAACGCCAATCACCGTCCCGGCAGACGGCTTCTTCAGCCGGATCTTCAGATCGCCATGCGCGTATTCGAACTCCTCGAGGTTGTGCTCGCTCATGTAGCGAAGCAATTGCTCGATATGCTGGAGTTCGGGGGTCCCTATCGCGGGGCTGGCAGTCGGTTTCGAGGGCTGTTTACGTTTCATGCCTTTGTTAAATCTCAATGAGATCCCGCGGAATGCGGGTGAGTACTTCGGTCTTCCCTGCGTGCACCGCTACGTCATCTTCGATCCGGATTCCCCCAACGCCCGGCACGTAAACACCCGGCTCGATCGTGATTACGTTCCCCGGCTGCAGGGTTTGCTTCTGTCCCTTGGCCACCCGGGGATCCTCGTGCACTTCCAGCCCAAGCCCATGCCCGGTGCTGTGCACGAAGTACCGATCGAGGCGGTAACCGGCTAAAACTGTCCTGGCCGCAGCGTCCACGTCCCCGCAGCTAACCCCAGCCCTTACTGCTCCGATGGCCGCCGCTTCGGCTTCCTGGACTGCCTTGTGCCACTGTCTAATCTTTGCGGATGCTCGCCCCACCACCACGGTGCGCGTTATGTCGCTGCAATAGTGCGCGAGTATAGCACCCAGGTCCAGGACGACCAATTCATTTTTCCTCAATCGTTTGGCGCCGGCCCGCGCATGGGGAAACGCCGAACGCTCGCCGAAAGCCACAATCGTCTCGAACGCCGGACCCGACGCCCCCAGTTGCCGCATCTGGTATTCGATCTCCGCCGCGATCTCCAACTCGCGCACTCCGGGCTTCAAAAGCTTCAACGCACTCTCGAGAACCTTGCCGGCCAGGATAGCCGCCAACCGC
>JBEKWY010000037.1:0-44980 GCA_049512575.1 Candidatus Acidiferrum sp. | reverse complement strand
ATGTACGACATCGCTTCGCTGACGAAGGTAGTGGTGACCACAACGCTTTCGGCGAAACTGGTCGAAGGTGACTTCCCTGTTCCGCTGGACTTGGACGCCAAGGTCGAGCGCTACTTACCAGAGTGGGCGGCCAGTGCGAACGGCCAGGATCTTGAGTGGCGGCATAAGGTCACGGTTCGCCATCTTTTAACCCACACGTCGGGGCTCCCACCGTTTAAGGAATATTGGCGCACTTCCAAGAGCAAGCAGGAAACCCTCGGCCGGATTTTCGTCGAGCCGCTCGATTACGAACCGGGAACAAGAGAGGTTTACTCAGATCTTGGCATCATCCTGACGGCGGAAATCATTGAGAGGCTGACCGGGCGCACCCTGGACGATCTCGCCAAGGCTTACATTTTTTCGCCGCTGGGCATGAAGGACACCATGTTCCGCCCCGCGAAAAATCTTTGGCCTTGGATCGCGCCCACCGAGTTCGACCGCAACTTGCGCCATCGGCTGGTGCAAGGGGAAGTTCACGACGAAAACGCGTTCACGATGGGCGGCGTTTCGGGGCACGCGGGGGTTTTTAGCACGGCGCCGGATCTGGCTGCGTTCTGCCAGATGCTGCTAAATGGCGGCATTTACGCGCATAACCGCATCCTGAAGCGGGCCACGGTCGCAGAGTTCACAGCGCCACAGCCTCTTTCGAACGGAACACGCACGTTGGGCTGGGTGGTGCCCACCGAAGGATCCTCCAGCGGACATTATTTCTCCGCACATAGCTTCGGCCACACCGGGTTTACGGGCACATCCATCTGGATCGACCCGGACCGCCAGCTTTTTGTCGTGTTGCTGACCAACCGCGTGAATCCGACCCGGGAAAACCAGAAAATCGCGCAAGTCCGTCCGGCACTGCACGATGCCGTAATGCAAGCCCTGGGCTTCGCCACGCCGGCAGTTCCTACCCGTTAACGTTCTCGCGCCACGACCTGTGCTCTTTACGCGCCGCGTCGATTTTGAATTCTTGGCGACAGATATAATGACAGGATGCCTAGTCTGCCCCAGGAGCGCCGACGTACGGAGCATCGCAACCCAGCATCGCGCCGACTGGATCGCATGCCAACTCAGGCAATTCTGCGGCTAATGAACCGGGAAGATCGCAAGGTACCGGTCGCCGTCGGGCGCGAAATTCCTTCCATTACGCGAGCTGTGGATGCGATCGTTGCGAGCATTCGCAAAGGTGGACGCCTGCTTTATGTTGGCGCCGGGAGCAGCGGGCGGCTGGCCGTGTTGGATGCGGCCGAGTGTCCGCCAACGTTTGGGGTCTCGCCCAATGTCGTGCAAGCGTTGATCGCAGGGGGCAGAAAAGCGGTGGCCGGAGCGGTCGAAGGCGCGGAAGACTCCGCTGCCAATGCGGTTCGGGACTTACGAGCCAAGAAAGTTACGCGCGACGACGTGGTCGTAGGTATCGCGGCCAGCGGCACGACGCCGTACGTGCTCAGCGCACTCGCATTTGCGCGCAAACGCGGCGCGACGACCGTGGCCGTAACGTCAAACCGTAAAGCTCCCATCGCTCGCGACGCGCAAATCGTCATCGCGACCGACGTAGGGCCCGAGGTGGTTACCGGCTCGACCAGGCTGAAAGCGGGAACCTCGCAAAAATTGGTCCTGAACATGCTCTCTACCGCAGCGATGGTGCGTCTGGGACACATCTATGAAAACTTGATGATTGATCTGGCGTTGACCAATCACAAGCTTCGGCAGCGCGGCTTGCGAATCCTGACGGAGGCTAGCGGCGCGGACCCGTCGATGGCGGAACACGCTTTGCGTCAATCTGGCCACGATCTGCGCGTGGCGTTGACCATGCTGAAAAACGGCGTTGACGCGAAGGGCGCGCAGGCGCGATTGGCATTGGCAAAAGGAAATTTGCGACAAGCTTTAGGAGAGTGAGAGCGCATGGACAAGTTTCTGATCCGGGGTGGGAAACCGCTTCACGGCACGGTGGCCGTCAGCGGCGCCAAGAATTCCGCGTTGCCGTGCATGACGGCCTGCTTGTTGACGCCGGAAAAGGTCACCCTGCACAACATTCCGAAAGTGCGCGATCTGATCACCATGAGCAAACTGCTGGCGTTCATGTCCGCGAGAGTTTCTGTTACGGACATTCCCGCGAGCGACTACGTGATCGAAGCGGTGACGCTGAATGACGCGGTGGCTCCGTACGAACTGGTGAAGACCATGCGGGCGTCGATTCTGACGCTGGGCCCGGCCATCGCCCGCGCCGGCGTCGCTCACGTTTCCCTGCCCGGGGGCTGCGCGATTGGCGCACGGCCGGTGGACCTCCACCTTTCAGCGCTCGAGAAAATGGGCGCTGAGATCACGATGTCTCACGGTTACATCGAAGCCAAAGTTCCAAATTACGGCCGGCTCAAGGGCGCGCACATCGTCTTCGAGAAAATCACCGTGACCGGAACGGAGAATATCCTGATGGCCGCGGTGCTCGCAGACGGGGAGACCATACTCGAAAATTCCGCGCGCGAGCCGGAAGTGACCGACCTCGTCGTGATGTTGCGGAAAATGGGCGCCCAGATCGAGGGTGATGAGACCTCGACACTTCGAATCCGTGGCGTCGAGAAGCTTCACGGCACAGAGCATTCCGTCATCCCCGATCGCATCGAGGCGGGAACATTCCTCGTGGCAGGAGCGATTACCGGCGGCGATCTGACCATAACCAACTGCGCGCCGGAACACCTGGGCGCCATCATCGCCAAGATGCAGCAGGCCGGAGTGCGCATCGACACCATCGATAAAACGACGCTGCGCGTACGCCCGGCGGAGAAGTTGATCGGCGCCGATATGACGACCGAGGAGTATCCGGGTTTCGCAACCGACATGCAGGCGCAATATATGGCGCTGGCAACTCAAGCGGAGGGCGCATCCGTGATCACCGAAACGATCTTCGAGAACCGCTATCTGCACGCCAGCGAAATGGTGCGCATGGGCGCAAATATTTCGGTCGACGGACGGCGCGCCGTGGTACGCGGCCCGGCGCAACTGTCAGGTACCACGGTGCAAGCCTCCGATTTGCGCGCCAGCGCAGGGCTGGTTCTGGCGGCACTTGTCGCCAGCGGCGAGACGATCATCGACCGCGTCTATCATATCGACCGCGGTTATGAGCGCATCGTCGAAAAGCTGAGTGGCGTCGGAGCGGATATCGAACGCGTCAGCGAGAAAGACTCGTAAGCCGCTGTCCTTTCTGCACTTGCGGCTCCCACGTCCTCGCAAGATCGCCAATAATTCGGCAGAACGTGCCGATTTTTTCCATCTCCCAGCAATGCATTTCGACTGGCAGCGATCTGCGGCAGTACGCTAGTACCAGCAAATCGCGAAAAATCTTGCTACAATGCGCCCTCATTGGAAGATCACGCGGCGAATGCGGATGTACGCGCCGCAGTGGAGGCAAGCAAAATGGCCAACGAAAATCTGCTGGCACGCTTGGATGCGGCAATTGCCGAAAAGAATCTGCTCAAGCATCCCTTTTACCAGGATTGGCAAGCGGGTAAGCTTAGCCGCGAGGCGCTACAACTTTACGCGACCCAGTATTACCGTCACGTCGAAGCTTTCCCCAAACATCTGCGCGTTCTCGCGGCCCGCACTGAAGGTCCGCTGCGCAGCATTGTGATGGAGAATCTTGCCGAAGAAGAGGATCCAGCCGGCCCGCATCCCAAACTTTGGCGCGACTTCGCCTCCGCTGTTGGTGTCGCCGAAGAGGACATCGCATGCTGCCCGGCGCTTCCCGGGACCCAGGCCGTGGTCGCAACCTTCCGCGAGATTTGCGGCGATCGTCCGGTCGCCGAGGCTGTTGCGGCATTGTACGCATACGAGGGTCAAGTACCGGAAATTGCATCAACCAAAATCGACGGCCTGAAGAAATTTTATGGAGTCGAGCAGCCTGAGGCGCTCGCCTACTTCACCATCCACGAAGAAGCGGACAAGGCACACCGCGCCGCATGGCGCGGTTGGCTCGAAGAACATGCGGATGGAAATGAAGAAGAGATCGTTGCGACCGCTCAGGAAGCGCTAAACGCGCTATGGGGCGCCCTCGACGCCGTTCATTGCAAGAAGCGCGCGCTCGTAAACTGAAGCGTACGAACAGACCTTGAGAAAACAAAAAAGGCCCGGCGCGGAGCCGGGCCTTTCCTGTTATAGATCACGCGAACGGAATCTATTCGCCGGTCGCAGTGGCCGTGCTGCCCCCGCCACCCGCCGCTTCTTTTTTAGCCTGTTTTTCGCGAGCTTCGCGGATCAGCGCCTTGCGCGACAGCCGGACCTTGTTGCCCTCGATCGAAAGCACCTTCACCAGCACCTGGTCACCCAGTTTCAACTCGTCGCGAACATCCCGCAGCAAGCCATCGGTGCCCGGGAAAAGTTCCACGAAAGCACCAAACTCCGCAAGCCGCACGACCTTGCCGAGATAGGTCTTGCCGATCTCCGCCGAGGCGGTCACGTCGCGCACCATCTGCAGCGCCTGATCTCCGCCGGCCCCGCTGGTCGAGAAGATGTGCACCGTGCCGTCTTCCAGCACGTCAATCTTCACGCCCGTGACTTCGATGATCGACTTGATCTTCTTGCCGCCGGGTCCAATCAAATCGCGGATCTTGTCCTGCGGGATCTTCAACTTGTACAAACGCGGTGCGTACGCTGAAATCTCCTCGTGGTGCGAGCTCAACGTCGCGTCCATAGTGTCCAGGATTTCGAGCCGCGCTTTTTTCGCCTGGGCAAGAGCTTCGCGCATCATGCCGATGCTGATGTTCAGAACCTTGATGTCCATCTGCAGCGCGGTGATGCCCGCTCGCGTACCCGCGACCTTGAAATCCATGTCACCGTAGTGATCTTCCGCTCCGGCGATGTCCGTCAAGATCGAGTATTTGTTGTTGTCGCCGACGACGAGCCCCATCGCGATACCCGCGCAGGGCGACTTGATCGGCACACCGGCGTCCATCAGTGCCAAGGAACCGCCGCAAACGGTTGCCATCGACGACGATCCGTTGGATTCGAGAATGTCCGATACCAGGCGCATCGCGTACGGGAAGTCTGCTTCCGGCGGAAGCAAGTTCACCAACGCGCGTTCGGCAAGCGCACCGTGGCCGATTTCACGCCGGCCAGGACCTCGCAGGAATTTCACCTCACCAACGCTGAACGGCGGAAAATTGTAGTGCAGCAAAAAGCGCTTGAACTGGTCCTGCTCGAACAGCAGATCGAGCCGCTGCATGTCTTCTTTGGTGCCCAGTGTCAGGGTTGCGAGCGCCTGCGTTTCGCCGCGCGTAAACAACGCCGAACCGTGCACGCGGGGCAGCAAGCCAACTTCGCAGGTGATTTTACGGATCTTGTCGAACTCGCGCCCGTCGGGCCGGCGCCGCGCATTCAAAATCTCATCGCGGAAAATATTCTCGCGAAGCTTCTCAAACGCCCGCTTGGCCAGCGTGCGCTTCTCTTCATCATCCTCGGGAATGGCATTCACGATCTCGGCTTTCAGCTCATCCACAAGGTGATAGCTTTCTTTCTTTGGATGCTTTTCCGTGTTCAACGCATCCTTTAGCTTGGCGCCGTGCTTCTTCTCGATCTCCGTGTAGAGCGCCTGGTCGAACGGAAGCGGCGCGACCACCACCTTCTTCGGCTTCAGTTGCGCGTGCAATTCACGAATCGCGGCCACGATCTTCTTAATTTCGGCATGGCCAAACTCCAGCGCGTCAACAACGGCTTCTTCCGAAACCTCCAGCGCTCCCGATTCCACCATCACGATGCCCTCTTCGGAGCCCGCGATCACGATGTTCAGCAAGCTGGTCTTCTGTTCGGCCACCGTCGGGTTCACCACCAACTGGCCATTCAGCAATCCCACGCGCACTGCCGCAATCGGCGTCTCGAACGGAAGATCGGAGCAGTACGCCGCAGCCGACGCCGAGGTAACCGCAATCACGTCGGGGTCATTCGCGCTGTCAGCCGACAGCACCATGCTCACGATCTGCGTTTCGTTGCGCCAGGACTCCGGAAACAGCGGCCGCATCGGACGATCGATCAGCCGCGAGGTGAGAACCTCTTTCTCCGAAGGCCGCCCTTCGCGTTTGAAAAACCCGCCAGGTATCTTGCCCGCGGAATAGGTATTTTCCCGGTAATCGACGGTCAACGGCAGAAAGTCGCGATCGTTCGCGGTAGGCGCCATGCACGCCGTCGTCAGCACGACCGTGTCGCCATAACGCGCGGTAATGGCTCCGTTGGCTTGTTTGGCGATCTTGCCGGTCTCCAGGACCAAGGGCCGCCCGCCAACTTCGACAGTTACCGAGTGCGGCGCTGGCGTGGTTTTATTTTCAGACATAGATGATTTCCTTTGGCTCCGCGTTCGCGCGGAACGTTCTTGCAGAGACTTTTGTCTCCGCTTTAGCTGGAAGAGAGATGAGGTGAGTATTTTGCGAGGCTGACGAAATACGCCCAATCACACCACAACAACTTCCGTCCGAGTTTACGGACGAACGCGCAACGATTCCACGGGCAGCCACACCACTGCCGACAGACAGATTTTGAATTGTAGCTTCGCGGAAGCTCGGTAGATTCGCTCTAAACCAGAGCGGCTACTTGCGCAGACTAAGGCGTTCAACAATCTCGCGATACCGATCCGGGTCACGCCGGTTAAGATAGTCCAGCAGGCGGCGGCGCTTGTTGACCATCATGATCAATCCGCGCCGGGATGCGTGGTCCTTTACGTGGGACTTGAGATGCGACGTCAGGTAGCTGATCCGTTCACTCAAAAGTGCAATCTGCACTTCGGGTGAACCTGTATCTTTAATGTGGGCCCGGAACTGTTCGATCAACGCTGATTTGGCTGCGCTCAAGTGCCCTCTCCGTCGTCCCCTGAATTTTCCTTTTCTCTTCGACTAATTCAGGCTAACACAATACTCACAAGACTGTAAAGAAATCACAATCAACTGTGGAGGGCTATTTTGACTCACCTTGCCGGATGCTGTCGTTGCCGCACGATCTCCACAAGCAGACCAACCAGCCCGTACGTAGCGGCATTCGCGATAAGAACCACATAGAGACTAAGCGGATAAGAACTAAAAAGCGCAATCGGGCAAGTTAAGCGGACGAACGTCGTACCTAAACAATTCAAAACAAGCCGCTAGCCAACCAACCAAAGACACTACACTCCGCAGTCAGATTAACGTCCGCTAACGCCAGAGGCCGCTTGTGCGTCTCAGGTATTGCTTGGAAGTCGCGTTTCGGCGTGGCAGTATGCCTGCTGCGATGCGGCAATCCGCAAGCACTTTCTGAGGGAGATAGATCGCCATGCGAAACTTTATTCTATCGTGTACCACCCTGTTCGTGGCTCTCGCGCTTTGTGCGGCGACAATCGTAGCGCAACAAGATAAAAGCAAACGCCCCAGCCCACCGGCTAAGGCGGAGTGCAAACTACCCGGCGGAAAAACGCTCACCATCGATTATTCGAGCCCGCGAGCGAACGGCCGCAAGATTTACGGTGGACTGGTTCCCTACGGTGAGGTCTGGCGCGCCGGCGCCAACGAAGCTACTACCTTCGTGACCGACACCGACCTGGTTGTCGGCGGCACCTCGGTCCCCGCTGGAAGCTATACGATTTTCACCGTTCCGAATGCTGACAAGTGGACGCTGATCATCAGCAAGAAAACAGGTGAGTGGGGCGTGCCGTATCCCGGCAAAGGCTCCGACTTCGCCCGCATCGATATGAAGGTTTCCCCGCGCTCCGTGTCGCTGGCGAACTTTACGATCTCTTTCGACCAGAGCGGCTCCGGTTGCGCGCTCCACATGGATTGGGAAACCACGCAAGCGTCCGTTGATATCGCCGCGAAATAGCCGTGCGCTCCATCGCCGCAGCACCGTCCGCATCAAACAGCCAGTAATTGACAACTACCAGTGCCGCTGATAGCGTGCCGCTCTCGGTTTCATGCTTCGCCGGAGCGCTCGGGATCTTGCCGATCGACTCGGACAGACTTCCTCACTTAGGAGGCTACATGCGGCAACAACGCTACGAAGTGGAATCGCTGGGGCCGGTCATCACCGCGATCGAAAAAAGAGAGAAGAAGCTCAAAGCCATTCGCTCCTCGGTCGGCGCAAATGATCGAAAGCGGCTGGACCTGAGACTCCAGGCACTCGAAGAGAGCCGCCAAATTCTTTCGAACGCCTGCAAGACCGCCCCAAAAATGAATGCCTTCTTCGACGGTGCGCCTGAAGACTAACGCCGCGTATCTTCGAACAGCCGTAATCGCTCACAGATTCAGCCTGGAAATTGCGCTTCCGCTGAGCAGGTGCGCTCGCTTGTCGTTCTCCGGCCGCAGTCCGGCCCCCGCCACGTACACGACGGATTCCGAAATCCCGTCAAGCCCGAGCGCCTTTTCAATCTTCGAATCCGCGAACGCCATCGTGCAAAAGGGCGCCACGCCAAGCCACGTGGCCGTCAGGCAAAACGTTTGGCACAAGTGGCCTGCTTCAATCAAAACCGCTCGATAAGCTCGAGCGTAGTCATATTTCCATCGCGTGCGCGCAAATACCGCGGCCATGAAAACCACGAACGCCGCCCCGCCGTACCACCATTGATTCGCCAGGTAGTCCGTGACCTGCCCCGAGTTGGCGCCAGCGCGCAAAAGTTCCAGCTGATGATCGGCGCCGTTGTAGTGGTAGAGCCCCGGCCGCAGACCGTCAACGTTGCGCGCCAAAACGTACGCCTCGATCGGGTGTAGTGCGCCTCCCGAAGGCGATGTCTTCACCGCAACGGAGCCAATCTTCGGAATCTCGACCCATCGCCTCACTCCCCACGTCAAGCCCAGTAACTGACCGAGCAGGGGCAATCCCACAGGACGTTTCGAGAATTTCCGCCAAGTGCGGCGCTCGACCAACGCGCGCGGAAATTCAGTATCGGCGGCGGGCGCCGGCAATCGAACCCACTGCTCCTTCGGATAGCGTTTAACGGGTCTCGGGATTGGCTTCGCCTTTGCCAACTGAACCAGCCCCCGAAACTCCTTCGCGGCATCCCGTTCGAACGGCAAGTCTTTCGTCGACAGGTGGAAAAACCCCGCCGCCGGATTCCATTGGCTCCAGGCCCCCAGTTCCTTTTCGCCCGTCGGTGGCTTTTCTCCCTGCCGCTGCAGCAGTGAGTGCCGCGCCAGCATCCGCACAGCTTTCTCTAGAGACGCGGGCGTGTACTCGGTCAAAGCGAAACACAAGGCACGAAGAGACCGCTGCCGATCGAAAAAGTGAAGGATTGTCGATGTTAGTGGACTGGCAGCGACCCGCCGTTGCGTCAAGAAATTTTCAAAAATGAGCTGGCCCTCGCGCCAGTACGAAATCACAAAAGGCGCCCGTCGATAGCAGACCTGATCCGCCTTTGAGCTGAGCCTTTTTGCGCGCGGCGGAGCCTGTAGACGCGATCGAGGTCCGCGACTCACCATCTTCGCGCGCCCAACTGTCTTACTCCTTGCTCGGAGCGTCGAAAAAGACCGTCATGTTGTGGCAAATCGCGGCTAGTCCTTTTCTAATTTTCTTTAGCTTTCTGATGTCCAGGTCGATCTTCCTCTGACCCGCGGAAGAAGCCTTCGGCCTCAACGATTTCAGTTGCATCGCTGTTTTGTCGATTTGCGCGGCAATCGGCGACAGGGATGCCTTCAATTTTGGTTTCGCCATGCGAGCCTCCAATCCAGAAGAAACTGACGAATGAGAGATGGTTGATAGATTTCTGCGAAGCAGCGGATTTTAGACTAGGCGCGGCGAGTGTAACGAGCGAGCTACTCCACGTCAAGGGTCATCGTTCTTGGCGGTGGCCATTTGTTTTCGCAGGTCCTCGAGGCACCACCGGATGCCTTAAATTCGCCGGCATATTCATGCGCGCCAGCAGATCCTCAAACCCGGCATCTCCCCGCAGGAACGCAAATTGCGGATGCACCGCGAGGTTGACCATCCGAGCATTCTGTTCCACGAACGCCTTCTCCAGCCACCCGAGCGTCTCGGCTTTTCGCTCCATTCCCGCATAGAGCATCGCCCACGCGTAGGGAGAAATGTATTTTCCTTTTGGCGTGCGCAAAAACTCCTGAAGGATTTCCTGCGCTTGCTCGTCTTTGCCTGCTTGTGCATAGGCCGCGCCCAAGTCGGCTTTGCGCGACAGTTCGCCCGGCGACAGCGAAACGGTGTTGCGAAATTCCTCGATGGCCTGCGCGTACAATTTTTTTTCCAGGTACGCCTGCCCGAGATAACCATGGGCCACCACGAAGCCCGGATCGATCTGCAACGTGTTCTTTTCCTCCTCGATAGCCCGATCCGCGTCACCCGCCAGGTAGTAGCACCATCCCACGTTCGCGTTGATGATCAGCGACCGAGGATCGATCTCTCGGGCCAGTTTGATCTCCGTGATGGACTCTTCCTTCCGTCCCTGCGCTGCCAGCGACAGGGCATACCAGTGCATCGCCGTCGCGTAGCCTGGATTCAGCGCGATCGCGCGCTGGAATTCGCTTTCCACGCCCTCCCATTCCAAATGGTAGAAGCGAATCGCCGCCAGCGACGCATGCGCCTCCGCTAGACGATCGTCCAGCTGCAGCGCCTTTTGTGCCGCCTGCTTGGCTTCGGGAATCACTTCCGCCGGCGGGCGAAGTTGGTAAGTGCTCGTGTTGAGCAGGCCATCCGCCAGTCCCGCGTATGCCGCCGCATACGTCGGGTCCAGCGAGATCGCCTCTCGGTAATGACGCACGCCTTCCGTAATCCCTTCTGGCGTCCGTTTCTCCACTTCGAAGCGTCCTTTCAGGTACGCTTCATATGCTTGCGGCACTACCGTTCGTCGATTCGCGAGTTGCGACGCTTCGGGCTCGGACAGTTCCACTCGGATTCCCCGCGCAATCGCGGTCGCCACGTCACTTTGCAGCGCCAGCACGTCGGTGAAATCCCGCTCGTAGCTATCGCCCCACAAGGTCCGTTCGATCGACGTCTGAATCAGCTTCGCCGAAATACGCACCCTCCCGTTTGCCCGTACCACCGAGCCTTCCACCACCGCGTCCACGTTCAGATCCCGCGCAATGTCCTCCAATGGTTTTTGCGTTCGTTTGTATTGCATCACCGAGGTACGCGAAATCACTCGCAGCTTCCGGATGTGCGACAACTCCGTGATCAACGCATCCGTCATCCCATCCGAGAAATAATCCTGAGAAGGATCACCCGACAAGTTTGCCAGCGGCAAAACCGCAAGCGATTGAATTGCTCCCGGCATGGCCGCAGTCCCCGCACGCGGCTTGCTCGCCTTCCACAACAATCCCGCAATCACCAGCACCACGACGGCAAAAACTCCCGCTCCGTACCACAGCCGTCGCCGTGCGCGCCTGGAACGCTGCTCCTCCTCATGTACCGCAAGCGCCGCCACAGGAATTCGTTGCGACCGCGAAGCGGTTCCCGCTGCTTCCAACGCCGCGCGTACTTCTCCTCCCGATCGATATCTCTGCGTCGGGTCCTTGTCCAGACATTTGTCGATTACCGACTGCAGCACCGGAGGCAGCGGCGGGGAAATCGCCGGCGGCGCCTCCCGCAATATCGACGCGCTCAATTCGTATGCCGTGCCCCCGCGAAACGGCCGCCGCCCCGCTGCCATCTCGTACAGCACCACTCCCAGCGCCCACACGTCGCTGCGCACATCCGCTTCCTGGCCGCGCAGCAACTCCGGCGCCATGTAAGGCAACGTTCCCGTAATCGAGTGCTGCTCGTCCCACCCCCGGTCGAATTTCGTCGTTTCTTCGCTGATTTTTTGTTCCACACGCCTGGACAATCCAAAGTCCAGCAATTTCAATCGCCCGGAAGGCGTCACCCACACGTTTCCCGACTTCAGGTCGCGGTGCACGATTCCACGCTCATGCGCATGCGCAAGCGCGTCCGCCAATTGAATGCCGTTTCGCACCACTACCTCGGTGGCCATGCCCCCGGCAAGAATTTCCTGGGTGAGGGAGTGCCCCTCCACAAACTCCATTGCCAGGTAAGGACGTCCCTCGTCCTCGCCAACTTCGTAGATCGTGCAAATGTTCGGATGGTTCAACGCCGAAATTGTGCGCGCTTCCCGCAGCACACGCTCTCGCACGGAGGGATCGTCTTCCAGCGCCTGCAAGCTCAGAAACTTCAGCGCTACGTCCCGGTGCAGGGTCAGGTCATGCGCGCGATACACCACGCCCATGCCTCCTTCGCCTAGTTTTTCAGTTATGGAGTAGTGGGAGATCGACCGGCCAATCATGAGATCAGACCGCGGTCAGAGTTGACCACACCCGCCGTCAACAGGCAAGGGTGTCCGAAGCTGAATTTCTACTGCGTAGTATTCACAATTCGCGCGATCTGTAGGGGCACGGCACGCCGTGCCCGTCTTTGTCGCAGGAGCTGCACCTGCGAGCCGTCAAGAAATCCGCCCGCAAAGTCTCCACTTCAGCCTTCTCGATTGCGCACCAGCGCCAGGAATTCGTCGCGGGTCTGCTTGTTGTTGCGGAATTCGCCCAGCATCGCGCTGGTTACCGCTTGCCCATGCTGCTTCTCCACGCCGCGCATCTGCATGCACAGGTGCCGCGCTTCGATGATCACGCCTACGCCCTGCGGCGCTATCTTCTCCTCGATGGCGCTGGCGATCTGGCTGGTCATCCGCTCCTGAATCTGCAATCGCCGCGCGAACATGTTCACCAGGCGAGCCACCTTGCTCAACCCGATCACCTTCTTGGTCGGCAGGTAAGCCACGTGCGCCTTGCCGAAAAACGGCAGCAGATGATGCTCGCACAAGCTGAAAAACTCGATGTCCTTCACCAGCACCATTTCGTCGTAGCAGACGCTGAACGTAGCGCCGTTCAAGAGGTGATCGACGTTCTGATGATAGCCGCTGGTAAGAAATTTCAGCGCCTTCTCGTATCGTTCCGGGGTCTTACGCAAGCCCTCGCGCTCCGGGTCTTCCCCGATCAGCTTGATGATCTCACGCACGTGACACGCAATCGTCTTCGCATCACGCGGCCTACTTTCGTCGAGCAGGATTTCTTCCGTCGGCTTGGTCATGCCCTGTTCCCTTCTGAGCGCACCGCAACTTCGTCTGAATCGCCGGTCCCATTCTCGCCAGCGTACTCGAAACTATTGTTCGCGGTCTCTTCGACGCGCACGCGTTCCAGCTTGGCCTTCGGAAACGCGCGCACCCGCCGAAAAATCTCGATACACAAATTCTCCGTGGTAGGAACCTCGCTCTTAAACGCAGACACCTCGTCATTCAACGAGCGATGGTCGAAGTCATCCAGAACCTCGCGCTGCACAAACCCATCCAAATCCGCCAAATTCGCAATCATCCCGGTCGCCGTATCGACTTTCCCCGACACGCTGATCTCCACGATGTAGTTGTGCCCGTGCCCTAGCGGATTGTTGCACTTCCCATACAAACGCGAATTCTCTTCCTCGCTGAGCCGCGCACTATGCAACCGGTGCGAAGCCGCAAACCGGTATCGCCGCCCCAGTGCAATCTTCAACCCGCCATTCTCAGCGCTCAAAATGTCCATCCCATCGTCTTTACTTCCTTACTTCTTTACTTCCGAATTTCGGCGAACAAATCCGCCGATTCATACAACCTCACCCGATGCAACGTTCCCTGCGTAATCTTCGGCTCCAGCAAATCCCAAATCACCCGCGCCACGTTCTCGCAGGTCGGAATCTTCCCTGCCAATTCCGGGACCTCGTAATTTAAGTGTCGATGATCCATCCGCTGCATCACTTCGCGTTCCAGAATCTTCTTCAACTCACTCAAATCCAGCACCATCCCAGTCACCGGATCGGGCTCCCCCGCCACCGTCACTTCCAGCGAGTAATTGTGGCCATGCCCATGCGGATTGTTGCACTTCCCAAACACCCGCTGATTCTCCTCCGGCGAAAGCTCCGGATTGTTGTACCGGTGCGAAGCCGAAAACTCGATCTTCCGCGTCAAGAAAACCATTTCTCTCCGTCTAGCGCAGCGCCCCAGGAACTCCCACCGAAATTTCCCGGCCCTTCCAAGCCACTTTGCCCTTCACATGCGCCCGGTACGACGCCCACAGCACGCCCGCATACAGCACCACCGCCGGCACATAGTAGAGGATGAGCGAGCCCCGATATTGGTTACTCCGCAGCTCCAGCCCATATCCCGCCTGCCGCATCAGCAGCAAAACCACTCCAGCCATCAGCGCGAACGGCATCCGCAACCCAATCACAATCAACAAAAATGGAATCCACGGCACCGCCGAAAACAATTCGCGAAAAACAGCCGCGCGGCTCCCTCCCACCAGCAGATACAAATTTTTCTTCCAACCTTCCCACATCGCCCCAAACGACCGGTACATCCTGGCGCGAACCATGCCGATGCCAGGTCCAAACCAAATCGGGTAACCGGCCACCTTCGCATTCCGAGCCAGGGCCACGTCTTCGAGAACCTCCCCCGCCACGGCCCCGTGCCCTCCGATCGCGTCGTAAACATCCCGCCGGATCATCAGAAACTGCCCATTCGCCGCGGCCGCATGCGAAGCCGGATCGTTCACGTCCTTAAATGCAAATCTCTTCGCCAGCCGGCCAAAAACAAAGGGAATCAACGCCTTCTCATACCAGGCTTCGGTCACCTGCTCCGGCGAGAACGAAACCAGCGCCGCGCCGTTTTCCGTCGCGATTTCAAGCGCCCGCGCAACCGCATTCGGCAAAAGCTCGGCGTCCGCATCCGTAAACAGCAACCACCCATTCGCGGCCTCGCAAGCCCCCCGCCAAGCCGCATTGTTTTTCCCCAGCCACCCGGCAGCCAATCCGCGCGATTCCAGCAATCGCAGCTGCGGAATCTCCGCCATCAATCCTCGAACCACGCCCGCAGTGCCGTCTTCCGACTGGTCGTCCACCACCAAAATCTCCGCGATCTCCGGTTGCTCCGCCAAGCCCCTCACGCACGTCGCGATCGCTGCCTCTTCGTTCCGCGCCGGAACAATCGCGGTAACCCGACCTTGGGCGACGTCTCGCCTGGCACGGTCCGTTATAGGCTCGGTAACTGGCTGTTCCGTAGGCATTTGTGAGGTGACAGGGGACCGTTTTCGATCCGACGGGGATAGGTTAGTATAACACTCGATGACAATCGCCCGAAAACTAGCCAACTGGGCGGCCCTGGCCGTCGCGGCGACGGTTATCCTGATCTTCGCCTTGCCCAGCTACCGCCAGGGCGAAGCCTCCATCGCCGGCAAAACCGCCGAAGACTTCTCCGTCGAGCTGGCCGGCAAGCCGACCCGCCTCTCGGACCTTCGCGGCAAAGTGGTCGTCCTCAATTTCTGGGCCAGCTGGTGCCCACCCTGCGTCGAAGAGACCCCCGCCCTCAACCATCTCGAAAAGTACATCGCCTCGCGCAACGCCATGGTCCTGGGCGTGAGCATCGACGACGATTTCTCGGCCTACCAAAAATTCCTGCAAGACCAAAAGGTCGGCTTCCTCACCTACTCCAACCCCGCCATGAAGAAAATCGAAAACGACTACGGCACCACCATGATCCCGGAAACCTACATCATCGACCGCCACGGCAAAATCGCCCGCAAAGTCATCGGCCCCCAGCAATGGGACTCCCCCGAAATGCTAGCCTACTTCGACGCCCTGCTCGGCCAATCCTAGGCGCCCTCTCAAGTAGCACAGGCACTCCTGCATGTGTCCCCGCTGCCCGCACCAACGAGTCCCCGCCAAGCATGATTGATCGTCCCGCTCCACGTCCCGGGCCCCGAATCTAGTTAACAGTTTGCCCCCTCCCCCCACCCTTTTTCGTAAGTGCGGATTCTAAAGGACTTTAAGTCTAACGTTTTTGTAAGTGCGGATTCTAAACGAGTTACGCGGCTATTTTGCGGAAGTGCGGATTGTAAAGGACTTAGTGAAAAATCAGTGAACAGTGAGCGGTCTGGCAGAAGGAAATTTGCTCCGGGACCCATGCAACTCCCGGTGTTTTCGTACGGTTCCGCCCCGGTCGGGGCAAGGGAGTGGTAAAGAGAGGCCTTCGGCGATTGAGGTATGCCGCTGGAGGGACGCCGTTCCCGGCTCAGGGTAAGCAGACGGCGATTTAATTCGGCATACACGCAAGAGAATAGCACGTGAGTATCAATTGGCTAAGTACTATGCAGGGAACGGCGAAAATTGGGGGTTGAATGGCGGATGGGAAACATCGAAAGGAAATGGACGCGCGAGGAATTTGTCAAAAAAATGATTGCAAACGGAAGGAAACTGCGACCGGAGGACCAAGTTCAAACATCGATCCTGGGCACCCTCCTAGCTATTCCTCATTCGTGAGTGCGAGAGGATGAACTCGTTCGGTCTGCCGGATTGTTGAACACCAGAGCCTCATCGCCCAGGCGAACGGCGGTACACTGCGTCGTGTTGTCAGTGACGACCCCGCCTTTTGCGAATATCACTCATCAAGCTACTGAAGTCGAGCATGACAAGCCGAATGACGGAAAGTGCAGCAAGGGCGATTATTCCGCCCTTCACGACGAAAGCTTCAGGGTCGAGCATGTCACTTTCCCTCCGCCACGTTCTTGGAGGCATTGGCTCGGTCAATCAGCGCTCGGACATTGACGGGCTCCAGCGGACCTCGCGTTGGCTGCTCCTGGGTCACTGCTTTGGAGATTGCAGCCGCCAGCTCACCGACCTCCCGTGCTTTCTGTTGGACTTTCTTTGCAGTATCCGATGCAGCTTTACCCAGTTCTTCGATGACTTCCGAAATTTTGTCTGCAGATAAGAGTCGCAACTCTCTCGGAGCATCATTGAAAAGCCACGGGCCTGATTGATTGAAGTTTTCTAGGCTGTAGTCTCCCCAGATGCGCCGCAAAGCTAGACCCCATCTACCTTCAACTTTACAGTAGCCGATTTGATCGTCGTCGTACTGATCATCTTCCACGGACCTACTGCGAAACGTGACCCAAGCGGGAACGCCGACATTAAACCTTTTGAGCACCTCATCAATCACCGATACGTTTTTGGTCAGTTCATCAGACGAGGCATTAAGAGAGGCTGATACAGTGGCGAGGGCTTGAAGATGCGTTTGTAACTTCGCGAACTTCGGGTCAGTCGAAGTCATATGTCCTCCTGCGCGGTACAGGCGCAGTCAAATTTTCTGAATCTCTCCCGGCTTCCGCCGAGAGTTCCTACCATCAGCTTCCGCTGACTAAGGAGATGATAGCACAGTCTAGGCCCCGTTTGGCCTGAGGAAGGGGCGCAGGAGCTATGAAGCCCGCTCAATTCAGTTTCGTACGGACTCCGGTTGGCTTCACGATTTTTGTCTAAAGCGCCCGCGTCGCATCCCGAGCAGAGGACGTTGTGGTTGCACGTCGTGCGGGTGCGCGCTCCATCGAGCCTCCTCTTGGATAAACTACGCCATCTTCCGTAGTAATGGCATCATCCGTGGCGTGGCGGGACTAGGACGCGCGGGTGGCCTGTTCTTGCGGCTTTTGCGAGGGTGGCTCTTTCTTTTCTGCCATTCGCGAAGCGCAAACGCGAACTTCAATGTTCTCCGCGGCGAAACCTCTCCGCGATGTATTCGCTGGTGCGCATCGAAAACGCCAGGATCGACAGCGTAGTCGTCTTGTCGGTGCAATTCAGGAACACGCTGGCGTCGGTAACGAACAGGTTCGGCACGTCATGGGTCTGCCCGAATCGATTGGTTACAAAATGCTTGGGGTCATCCCCCATCCTACAGGTTCCCGTCTCGTGCAGGCTGTACCCGGGGATCTCCGGATGATCGCTGCAGCCCTCGTATTCTCCGCCGGCGGCGCGCAAGATTTCGCGGCTGACCTGCTTGGCGTGCTCCCACATTTTCAATTCGTTCGCGCCCCACTGAAAGTGCAGCCGCGCCGCGGGAATGCCGAACGCATCCTTCACCTCGGGATCGATGTCCACATAATTGGTTTCGGACGGCAGCGAGGGTCCCTGAATTCCCAAATTTACGGGAGTGGGATACCGCCGCTTGATTTCCCGCTTGAACTCCGACCCAAATCCTTCGATGCCTCGCGTCTCCGGAAACTCCTGGCAGCCTCCGCCCGGATACATCGAATACCCGCGAATGAACGACTCTTCATGCGGATTCTTCAGATTCTGCCAGCGCGGCAGCCAGGCGATCTCGCAAGTGGACACATTGTCGGGAAAACTCGGCTGGCCCAGAAGTTGCGGCAAATATCCGTACGCCGTTGTCCCGTACATGTGATCGCAAAGGTTGCGCCCCAATTGTCCGCTGGAGTTCGCGATGCCCGTGGGCCATTGTCGCGACTTGGAGTTCAACATGATCCGCGCGCTCTCGACGCACGAAGCCGCCACCACCACCGCGCGGCCGTAAACCTCAACCTCCTGCCGGGTGTGCCGGTCCACGTAAGCAACACCGGCAGCTCGCCCGTTCTCATCGACCAAAATGTTTTTGGCCAGCGCGTTGGTGCGCAGCTCCAGATTCTTGGTAGCCTCCGCCGCAGGCAGCAAATAGCGCGGCGTCGAGAAAAACGATCCGGTATCGCATCCCTCGGTGCAATTCCCGCAGAAATGACAAGCCGGGTGGCCCTCGTGATTCACGGTGACCTGCGCAATTCGGTCGGGAAGATAGGGCACGCCTACTTTCTCCGCGCCCTTTTGCAGGATCCAATCGAAGCACCGAAAATTCATCTGCGGCAAGTACTCGCCGTCCGGATTGCTCGGCCGGTTCTGCACCGTCCCCGCAACCCCGATCAACTTCTCCACTCGCGTGTAGTACGGCGCGATCTCCTCGTACTTGACGGGCCAATTCACGCCAAAGCCGTCCAGGCTCGCGGCCTGGAAATCGATATCGCCCATGCGCGCCGCGCTGCGTCCCCAGAAATTCGTCTTCCCTCCCACCGCAAAACAGCGCGGCCACATCCATTCGGTTCCCGGCGCCGTCGTATAGCTGATCTCGTGCTCCCAAATCCCTTCGGTGTACTCGTTGTCCATGTACCCGTACGACTGCGCGCGCTTTTTGGGATCGCCAAACGCGCGATACTTCATGTCGTAAGGCATGCGATGGTTCCGAAAATCCTTCGCAGGATTCAGCGCCCGCCCTGCGTTCAAGGCGCAAACCTTCAACCCCGCCTCGCAAAGCGTCTTGATGGCCATGCCGCCGCCGGCCCCGGTTCCGATCACGACCACGTCGTAAATCTGTTTCGCCATCTGCGAAGCTCCAATCGTTTTTCTGCGCGCGTCGAGTCTGGAGAACGTAGGACCGATCTGAAGATCGGCCACTACAGGCCTCCTCTCAATACTTCGGCGGAGGCAAATGCAAATGTTCGCGGTCGTTCACATGAGGGCAGCTGGGCGACTCCGAATAAAATTTCAACCCGGGATAATCCAACTCTTCCAAGCCGACGCGGGAAGTATAAAAGCCCATCAAGGTGTACTCCCGCATCAGATCGAAGAAAACGCGCCCATCCTCCTCACCCTCGCGAAACTCTTTCTTGTACGCCAGATGCCGCAAAATCTCGTTCTGCTGGCCGGGTTCCAGCGCCACAAAAGCTTTCGAGTGCAACCGTTCCGAGTGCGCGTCCAGCCAACCCAGCCCCAACCGGAAGCTGTACTGCACGCTCGGATCGCTCCACACCATGAAATCGACGAACTCGCTCACGCCGGCTTCGCGAGCTCCCGCGCCGCCATCGCTCGGGATGATCATTTCCGTCAAGCGCTCCACCGTGGCGTATTCCGCCGGAGTAAAAAACTGCGGCGCGTACGTGGCGTTCTTGATCTGCGTGGAATCCGCGCTCACATGCTCGCAGGCGAACGTCCAGCGGCTAAATCCCGGGAACTGCGCAGCAACCGACGCCATCGCCAGTATGCGCAGCATTTCTCGACGTTCCACACTTTGCCCCGCCATTCATTCCCTCCCGTTATGACCCGCACGCGGGCCGATGTTACCACGCCTCAAATCCGTATCGCAGAGCGCGAGTCCACGAACAGCGCGCGTGCATGGAAGCTTCGGTGTACTCAGACCCCGGATCGGCGATACTTTATTCTCGCCAACCGTGTGACGCGCGCAACCAGCGAGGCCGATGCAGCCGAACCCAGCGAACGTACTCCCGCCAACTCCGACCAACGCTCCGCCGTCGCCAGCCGCGCTGGCACCTGCCAGCAAGAGCCTGCTTCCCTGGCTGATCGCCGTCGCGTTTTTCATGGAGTCGCTCGACACCACCATTCTCAACACTGCCGTGCCCAAAATCGCGGCAGCGCTGCACGTTGCCCCGCTCAGCATGAAGGCAGTGCTGGCAAGTTATACGCTGAGCCTCGCCGTCTTCATCCCCATCAGCGGCTGGATGGCCGACCACTTCGGCACACGCCGCGTGTTCGCCTCCGCGATCGGCCTCTTCACGCTGGGTTCGTTCCTTTGCGGCATTTCCACCAACATTCACGTGCTGGTTGCATTCCGCATTCTGCAAGGCTGCGGCGGAGCCATGATGGTGCCGGTCGGCAGGCTCACCATGGTGCGCACCTTCGCCAAGTCCGAACTTATCCGCGCGATGAGTTTCGTCGCCATCCCCGGACTCGTCGGCCCTATGCTCGGCCCCATCGCCGGCGGCCTGATCGTCGGCTACCTTCACTGGCGATTCATTTTTTTCGTGAATATACCGATCGGCCTCATCGGCCTGTATTTGGTCTACAGGCACCTGCCGGACTACCGCGAGCACACCGATCCTCTCGATGTAGCCGGCTTGTTTCTTTTCGGATCGGGCGTCGCGCTGCTCTCCTACGTGCTCGAGGTCTTTGGCGAACATACGCTGAACACGCCCGAAATTCTCGGGCTGCTGGCGCTTTCCATCCTCTTGTTAGCGGGCTACGGATTTCACGCGACCAGAACTCCACACCCGATGTTGCGCCTCACGCTATTCCGTATCCGCACCTTTCGCGCCGCCGTCGTCGGCAGCTTTATCACCCGCCTGGGCATTGGCGGGATTCCTTTTCTCTTTCCACTCTTGTATCAGGTCGGCCTGGGCTTCACGCCCATTCAATCGGGCCTGTTGATGATGCCGCAGGCCATCGCCGCCATGAGCCTGAAGCTGACCATGCCCCGTATCCTCGCGACGTTCGGCTATCGCGCGGTGCTGGTCTCCAACACGCTGCTCATCGGCCTGCAGATCTTGCTTTTCGCTACCATTGGCAAGAACACACCGATCTGGCTGGTCGTGCTGGAAGTCTTCTGCTACGGCTTCTTCACGTCGCTGCAATACACGAGCATGAACACGCTGGTGTACGCGGACGTCACCGAGGAGCAATCCAGCAGCGCCAGCTCGATCGCCAGCACCACACAGCAGATGTCCATCAGCTTCGGCGTGGCGTCAGCTTCCCTGGTGACCGCCTTCTTCCTGCCCGACCGTTTTCGCGCCAATCCTCTGCAATTTATCCACGGCATTCACCGCGCCTTCTTCGTGCTGGGCGCCATGACCGTGCTCTCCACGATCGTTTTCCGCGAATTGAAAAAAGGAGACGGCGACGCTGTAAGCCAGCGAAAAGTGGTTCACACCGAGTGAGCAGAAATAGGACGGTCAAGCAAGGTTGATGTCCTGATTCTCCAGCACATGCTTTGGCGCGCCCTGCTTCGCGATCTTGATCATCGCGCGCCCCAAATCCTCGGTCGTCGTCACATATTTCCCCAGGATCGCCTTCCACAGCGGATACGTCGGTGCAATCACCGCATAAAGCGCCCGGTAAATCGCCGTTTTGGACCGAATCCCATGCATCGGCTGTATGTATCCCGGACGCAGCATGTACGCCGCCGCAAACGGCAGTTTCAACAAATCGTTTTCCGTCTTGCCCTTGACCCGCGCCCACATGCTCCGTCCGCGCTCGGAGCTGTCGGTCCCGGTCCCCGACACATAAAGAAAGGTCATGCGGGGATTTTGCCGCGCCAAAACCCGCGCCACCGCCAGCGTCAGGTCATACGTCGCTCGCGTGTACTCCGCTTCTTTCATCCCGGCCGATGACACCCCCAAACAGAAAAAACAAGCGTCATAACCCGTCAGTTGTTCCGCAATCGCCGACAGATCGAATAGGTCCGGGAGCACAATCTCGCGCAGCTTCGCGTGCCGCTGCCCCGTCCCGCTCCAATGGCCAGCACCTCTGCGATCTCAGGGTCCAGCAAACACTCCCGCAGGACACCTTGCCCAACCATCCCCGTCGCCCCAAACAAAATAACCTTCACGGTCCCACGCTCCTTCCTGAATCTTGCCGCAAAAAACTACAAATTCGCCTTTCGCAAGCGAAGAGCATTGGCGATCACCGAGACGGAGCTGAGGCTCATCGCAGCGCTGGCTAGCATGGGACTCAGCAGCCAGCCGAAGAAGGGATAGAGAATGCCGGCAGCGATAGGAATGCCCAAGGAGTTGTAGAGGAAGGCGAAGGCCAGGTTTTGTTTTATGTTGGCGATGGTGGCACGGCTTAGACGGCGGGCGCGCAGGATGCCGCGGAGGTCACCTTTCAGTAGAGTGATGCCGGCGTTTTCGATGGCCACGTCGGTGCCGGTGCCCATGGCGATGCCGACATCCGCAGCCGCCAGCGCGGGCGAGTCGTTGATGCCGTCGCCGGCCATCGCTACGATGTGGCCTTGCTGGCGCAAGCGAGCGACGATTTCCGCTTTTTGTTGTGGCTGGACTTCGGCTTCGACCTGATCGATTCCCAATTCGCGCGCTATTTTCTCCGCCACGGCGCGGCGGTCCCCGGTTGCGACCACCACGGTGATGCCGTCGGCGCGGAGTTCGCGAATCGCGGCCGCTGCGCCGGGCTTTACAGTATCGGCCAGAGCCAGGACTCCGACGAGCCTTTGATTCACCGCAAGGAATACCTGCGTAGCGGCTTCGCCTCGACCACTGGACAATTCCGTGTTGGCTGCGGACACGTCCACGCCACGGGCTTCGAGAAACTTGAGAGCGCCGAGGCAAACGGTATCGTTCTGGATGCGGCCCTCCGCGCCCCCTCCGGGCGTGGCGCGAAAATCCGTGACAGGCGACAACGAGACGTGGCGCTCTTCGGCAGCGCGCACGATAGCGCGCGCCAACGGATGCTCGCTGGCGCTTTCGACGCTGGCGGCAATCTGAACTAGGTCGTTTTCGGACAGGCTGGCTCGCTCGAAAACGGTAACGCGGTCGACCCGCGGCTTGCCTTCCGTGAGCGTGCCAGTTTTGTCGATCACCAGCGTATCGACCTTGGCCAAAGTCTCGAGTGCTTCCGCGTTGCGAACGAGAACTCCTGCGTGTGCACCTCGCCCAACGGCGACCATGATGGACATGGGTGTGGCCAGTCCAAGCGCGCAGGGACACGCAATGATCAGCACGGCGACGGCTGCGACGAGCGCATGCGCGAAGCGAGTTTGTGGGCCGAGAAAGGCCCAAATCAAAAAGGTGATCGCGGCGGTGGCAACCACTGCTGGAACGAAGTAGGCGGCGGCCTTATCGGCGAGACGCTGCATGGGAGCGCGGCTACGCTGCGCTGCGCTGACCAGCTTGACGATTTGGGCGAGCATGGTTTCGTTGCCGACGCGCTCGGCTTCCATCACGAAGCTGCCGCTGGTGTTGAGCGTTCCGCCGGTAACTGTGTCGCCAGTCGATTTCTCGGCGGGCATCGACTCGCCAGTGACCATCGATTCGTCGATGGCGCTGGCGCCTTCGCGGATCACGCCGTCCACGGGAACACGCTCGCCCGGACGCACGCGTAGATGATCGCCATGCTGGACCTGGTCGAGTGCGACGTCCCGTTCGCCGCCATCTGCCTCAACGAGATGCGCCTGTTGCGGGGCAAGATTCAGCAGCGCGCGAATCGCGCCGGAGGTTTGCCGGCGGGCGCGCAATTCCAACGCCTGGCCCAGCAGCACGAGTGTTGTGATTACGGCGGCCGCTTCGAAATAAACCGGCGCGCCACCATCCATTCCGCGGAAGGACATCGGAAAAATCTGCGGAAACATCGTGGCTGCCACACTGTCGAGGTACGCGGCGCCCGTGCCGAGGCCGATCAGCGTAAACATATTCGGGCTGCGATGAACGAGCGAGGCCCAGAAGCGCTGGAAGAAAGGCCAGCCGCCCCACAGCACGACCGGCGTGGCGAGGATGAATTCAATCCAATCGCGTAGCGCCGGAGCAAGGTGCAAGCCCAGGTATTCGCCGAACATCGACAGAATGAGCACCGGCAAAGAGAGCGCCGCGCTGATCCAGAATCGTCGGCGCATGGAATCGTATTCGGGGTCGGCTTCCACTTCCGCGAGTGGGTCCATTGGCTCGAGAGCCATGCCGCAGATGGGACACGAGCCGGGACCGTTCCGCACGATTTGCGGGTGCATCGGGCAGGTGTAGCGAACGCCGTTCGGCTCTGCGCCGACTGCGGGTCTCGCGTGATGGTGTGCGCCGGAAACCGGAGCTATGGTGGCCGTTCCGTGATTACTCAGGAATTTTTCCGGGGACTGTTCGAAGCGGCGGGCGCAACCGGTCGAACAGAAATAGTAGGTCTGGCCCGCATGGTCGATCTTGACGGCGGCCTTGCTTGGTTCGACGGTCATTCCGCAAATCGGATCTTTTGCCAACGTAAATTCCCTTCCCTGAACTTTTCCGGTTCGATCCGCCGGATTCAAGTCGAACTAGCGCAGATGCGCGTAAATCATCTCCAGCAGTTCGTCGTACATCGCTTCGGCGTGTTCTTTTTTGCTGCTGCGGAGAGCTTTCGCGGCGCAATGGTGCAGATGATTGCGCATCAGATTTCGGGCCACGCCGCGGAGCGCTTCCTGGACGCTGGCGACTTGCGTGATGATGTCGGCACAATAGCGATCGTCTTCGACCATTTTCTGCAGGCCGCGGATCTGGCCCTCGATGCGGCGGAGGCGGTTGCGATTGGCTTCCTTTAGCTGCGGGTCTACGCCGGCGGCTTTGCGTGGTTCGCCAGGAATCGCGCAAGCGCAATTCGCGGTTTGCGGCTTCCCCGGAGCTTTCGGTTGCAACGATGTTCGTGCGGGCACGACGGATACCCCCTGGGGCTATTTATACCCCAGGGGGCTATATTTGTCAAATGCCCTGGAACGCCCTCTCTTGCGCTGAGCTTCGAAGGATCAGAGGGCGGCGTCTAGACGCGAATGCTATCGACACGATAGCTGTAGCCGGCAGGCGCTCGACAGCTTCGATTCCCAGGGTGATCGTCGATTAGCGGTCCCTAGCGAACAAGAATCGGTGAGCTCTTGAACGGGCTGGTATAATGCCGGGCATGACACTCGTGGACATCACCTACGAATTGCAGTCGCCGCTGAGCCAGGAACAGCTCGCCAGTTTAGGTTCGTTCGCCAATACCTATGGCTTGCGGAAGTTTCGCGTGGACGATGACAGGAAGCATCTTTCGTTTGAGTACGACGCGTCGCGGCTACTGGAGACAGAAGTAGCGCACGTCCTGCGCCACGCGCGCATTCCGGTGACCCGAAAAGTCAACTGAGCGTGGCGATAGCCTGCCAGGCGGTTGTCGCTCATCCGCCGCACCACCGCTTCTTCCGCCACTTATGTAGACGCCGGGCTTCAGCCCGGCGTCCGTAAGCTCCGCTCGACAAGTTCCCCGTTATTGACAGATGATCGAGTTTCTCGCTGACGCCGTCCGTATTCCGTCCGTGTTACAACAAAAGACTGGAACAAAGAATGGAGTACCCGAATCTAATAGCACAAGGAAGGGCAATTCATGGATGAAGCGATACAGTCTTCCGCAGAAGTCCTATCGCGGAGCGGACCGGCGAAGGACGAATCGGGTCTGTTTTCCGTCGAGTCTGTCCTCAACCTGCAAAAATTGATTTTTGCTGGCTTTCCTTTGTCCGAAGTTCTAACGAACATTGCTCAGTTGGTTGAATCGCAAGGCGAAGGCACGTGTTGCACGATTTGGCTTCCCGACGAAGACGGAAAGGAACTTCATTGTGCTGCGGCGCCCAGCCTTCCTGGATTTAGCGCTCAAGTAGGGACCATGTCTGTTGGTCCGAAAGGCGGATCTTGCGGCACGGCGATTTATCGGAGGGAGTCTGTGTACGTGGCCGACATCCTGACTGATCCCGCTTGGGACCTCTATCGTGACCGCATGTTGCCTTACGGAATTCGTTCCGTTTGGTCACGTCCATTGTTCACGAGCGAAGGCAAAGCCCTCGGCACTTTTTCCATCAATTATCGTGAACCACGCCACCCCAGTGCCAACGACCTGCGGTTGATCGAGAATGCCAGCCACATCACGGGAATCGCGATTGAGCGCCACATGAAGGAACAGGCGTTGCAGCGCGAGCGCGATCGGTTGCGGCTGCTTCTAGAGATCACAAGCAGCGTGACCTCCAGGTTGGACCTCCGGCAAGTGGTCGCGGCGCTTTCGACGAATCTGTTCAGGATCATGCAATGCGACGTGTCCGCGTTGCTGCTACCCGACTCCGATAGCGGCGCGTTACGCGTCACTATCTTGCACAATCCCAACGGGAGGGGACCCTTCCGCGAAGGATCGTTGGTGCCGCTGAATAGTTCCATCTCAGGTCAGGTATTGCGGAAGGCCAAGAGCGTCCGGATCGATAGTTTCGAACAGGTCCGCGAGGATCCTGAAATTTATGGGAATCCTGACGGCCAGCTTCTTTATGAGCGCGTGATCGAGGAAGGCCTCAGAACGGGGTGTTATCTCCCGCTCGTAGGCCGAGATCGGGTGGTTGGGGTTCTGATGCTCTCCAGGCGTTCGGACAATGCTTTCGAGAAAGATGACGTCATGTTGCTCGAGCAGGTGGCCTGTCAGGTAGCCATTGCAGTCGAGAACACATTGGAGTACGAAAAGGCGACAAAGGATCGAGATAAAGAAACGAAACAGAGACTCTACCTCGAGGAGGAAATTCGCGCCCAGGTTGGTGAAATCGTCGGAGAGAGCCCGGCGTTGAAGACGACGTTGAGCCTGGTCTCTGTGGTGGCCCCTACGGATTCCAGCGTGCTGATCCTGGGAGAGACGGGAACCGGCAAAGAACTCGTTGCGCGTGCGATCCATAAGCTGGGTAGTCGTAGCGAGAAGGGATTCGTGAAACTGAATTGTGCCGCAATCCCTCTTGGACTCCTCGAGAGTGAGCTGTTCGGCCACGAAAAAGGAGCATTTACCGGCGCCATCGCCCAAAAAACGGGACGGTTCGAGCTCGCCGACAAAGGCACGCTGTTTCTTGATGAGGTTGGCGACATACCTCTGGAACTTCAAGCGAAACTCCTGCGCGTTTTACAGGAGCAGGAATTCGAGAGGCTCGGCAACAACCGTACGCATAAGGTTGACGTACGTCTGATAGCAGCTACGCATCGGGATTTGCCCGCAATGGTGAAACAAGGGACCTTTCGCGAAGACCTTTATTATCGTCTGAAGGTATTTCCGATCCAGGTCCCGGCGCTGCGACAACGCACAGGGGATATTCCGAGATTGGTCCGGCATTTCACGTCACTCTACGCTCAACGCATGAACAAACGAATTGACGTAATTCCTCCGGAGACGATGGATGCCCTGGTGCGCTACCCATGGCCGGGAAACATCCGCGAATTGCAGAACTTTATCGAACGCGCCGTGATCCTCTCGCCGCAGTCGACGCTGCGTGCGCCAACTTCAGAGCTGGAGCCCTTCCAGTCTCCCAAGCAAGCCGATGTCCCCATGAATGGCCTCGCGGAGGTAGAAAGGGATCATATCCTTCGTGCGCTGGAAGCGAGCAGCTGGGTTATCGGAGGGCAGAGCGGCGCTGCCGCGCGCTTGGGGATGAAGCGAACGTCGTTAGTCTACAGGATGAAGAAGCTTCGTATTAGTCGAGCTGTTGCGGGCTCGCAGAAACGCAGCGTCGCCGCTGCAGCCGGCCAAGACTGAGTCCATGTCGTCGCAACGAACCGGCTACCTCTGACAGTGGATGCGACGGAACCCCGCCAGTGACGGAGACCCGTCAGAGATTGGTTAGCTGCGGTTCGAGATTTGACGGGTTCTTTCCTTCCGAACTCTAACCACCAGAATGATTTGCGTTGAATGTTCTCTCTTCGAGTGAACTGTGCCTCTTTGGCAACCCAGGTGCGCTAGCGCCCAAAGTAGTGAGGAGAGGTTTCATGAGTGATGCAACGTCACGAACAGCCACAAAACGTGCAGCGCCGAGCCAAGACGATCCCCGATTCAGCGTGCCTCGTACATCTGTCCATAAGGTCGATGCCGATGGCGTACAAATTTTCTATCGTGCGGCTGGAGAAGTAACCGCTCCCGTAGTTCTTTTGTTGCACGGATTTCCAACCTCATCATTCATGTTCCGCGAACTCATTCCGCGCCTGGCCATCGATTACCGGGTGATCGCACCAGACCTTCCTGGCTTCGGATTCACCGAGGTCCCGGCTGAACGAAAATATGCGTACTCGTTCGATCAATTGGCTCGCACAATCGAAGCCTTCACGCGGGCAGTCGAGATCGACCGATACGCAATCTACGTTTTCGACTATGGCGCACCAACCGGGTTCCGCCTGGCGATGGCCCACCCCGAACGGGTAACAGCGATTGTTTCGCAGAATGGTAATGCATACGAAGAAGGCCTTGGCGATGCTTGGGGTCCGATCCGAAAATACTGGGCATCCCCCACAGCAGAGAACAGGGACATAATCCGCCAAAGTGTTTTGACCGCGGGAGGAACGCGCTGGCAGTACACCCACGGTGTAGCGAATCCAGAAAGTGTTCCGCCCGAGTCCTACACACTGGATACGGCTCTGCTCGAACGCCCGGGGAATAAAGAGATCCAGCTCGATTTGTTCCTGGACTACGCCTCCAACGTAAAGCTTTATCCGAAATTCCAGGATTACTTCCGCAAATCGAAACCTCCTCTGCTCGCCATCTGGGGCAAGAACGATCCTTTCTTCATTCCCGCGGGAGCAGAAGCGTTTCGCAAAGACCTACCCGCGGCGAAGGTGCAGTTCCTTGACACCGGGCATTTTGCGATCGAGACGCACGTTGTCGAAATCGCGTCGGCGATGAAGGGCTTCCTCGCAACAAATGGTGTGAGTCGCCAGGGCTGAGAAAGCACGATTTCACGACAGGTTCTTCTACTCAATACGGCAATCGTTGAGAGCGCAATCGGAAGGGGTTGTTGTCTGTTTATTTCCTAGCAAAAGACACTTGGAAGCGGGGAGAAAACATGGAACGTCGTAGGTTTTTAGGGGCTGTCGCAGCGGCGTCTCTAGGTGTTGTGCTCGAGGGACCTTTCACTGAATTTGCGCGGGGGAACGCTGCACGAGCTGAGACGGGTGTGCCTGGGCAGGCGGCCGAGAGGAGCGAATTTCCGGAGAACTCCACAATCGTTTTGGTGCATGCGGCGTGGGCCGACGGCTCTTGCTGGAGCAACATTATTCTCCCTTTGGCGCGGCGCGGTCTGAAAGTGATGTGCGCACCGATCCCGCTCACGTCCTTAAGCAACGACGCCACCGCTTTGAGTTGGACACTCGAGCGGACTAGTGGCCCCGTGATCCTGGTCGGACACGCCTACTCCGGCGCGGTGATCGCCGCTGTGCGGGAAGACCGCGTCAAATCTCTGGTGTATGTCGCGGCGCTCGCGCCGGATGAGGGCGAAACCGTGGCCAAGGTCTTCTATCGCGACGAAAAGAGTCCCGAAGCGCCCAAGTTGGCCCCTGATTCCCATGGCTTTATATGGATGCCGGACGACGGGTTTCACCGAGCAGTTGCCCACAAGGCGTCGGCCAATCAAGCGAAGATCGCCGCCGCTGTGCAACGCCCTCTTGCGGTTCAGTGCATTCAAGAACCCGCGCCCCCGCCGCTCTGGAAATCACAACCGTCCTGGTTCTTGATCGCCGAAGAAGATCGCATGATCAATCCGAAGACGCAGCACTTCATGGCGGATCGCATGGGCGCAACCGCGAGGCCACATCGTGTGGACCACACGCCCATGTATTCAGAGCCGGCGCTCGTAGTCGACGTAATTCTGGAAGCTGCGCGAAAAACGCTTTCGCAATAGCGCCGGTGCCGCGGGAGACATCAAGGGCATTTAGGATCCACCAGTTCCACCGCTCGAGGGCGTGAATCTCCCTGGTTATTTGAACGAGGAGGAAATAATGGAACGTCGAATGTTCCTCGGTGCCGTCACAGGCACCTCTCTTGGTGTTTTGCTGGAAGGATCCTTGACTCAACTCGGGCGGTCGCAAGGCAACGCACCAGCCGGTGAAACACTAGCCACTCAAGCCTCTTTCCAGACTTCTGAAGTCAACGTATCCGGAAACACGATATTCATCCGTCGCTGTGGAAGCGGGCCAGCCATTCTGATGGTGCACGGCTTTCCCCGCACAAGCCTGATGTGGCGATTTCTCGCGCCGAAGCTTGCCGAGAATTACACGGTAGTCTGCGTGGATCTGCGCGCCTACGGACGAAGCGGGATACCCGCTTCCACGAATGACCACTTTCCGTATTCAAAACGAGCGATGGCAAAGGAACTCGTTGACTTAATGGCGCAACTCGGCTTTTCAACCTTCACTCTGATTGGCCACGATCGTGGCGGACGCGTCTCTTACCGTCTGGCCTTGGACCATCCAAAGTCAGTGGAACGTCTTGCTGTTTTCGATGTGATTCCGATTCTCGAAGCTTGGAGCCGATCGGACAAGCGCTTCGCCCAGACCTACTGGCCGTGGGTTCTGCTTTCTCAGAAAGAACCGCTGCCCGAGAGATATCTGCTCGGCGCCCCCAAAGCCGTGTTCGATGACCCCTTTGGACATGGTTCCTTTGGCCCGGAGATTCTTGAAGAGTACCTCGCGACCTACCGCGATCCCGCCCGCGTGCACGGAATCTGTGAAGAATATCGAGCCGCGGCAACGATCGACGTGGAACACGATCGCGCCGACAAGGAAGCATCCAAGCGAATCGAATGTCCGATGCTGCATCTCTGGGCCGAAGGGGGCCCACTGGGCACCTTCTATGGAAAAGACCAAGGTCCGCTGGGCATTTGGCGGCAATGGGCTCCGCGCGCCCAAGGACAAGCGATGAAGGGCGGCCACTTTTTCCCCGAAGAGAATCCGGATGACACTGCGGTTCTCGTTAAACAATTTCTCTCTGCGTAACCCATCGCCGGTTCTGTCGTATGGGACCGTCCCGGAAGGAACGGTCTCGGATGTCTCATCTCAAGGAGATGCGGAAATGAAAAAGTGGACAAAAGTCGCCATACCAGTTGTTGCTGTCGTGGTTTTCGTTGCGTGGTATGCATTTCGGCCGGAGCGCCTTGTGGTTAATCGACGCGTTGACGAAGTAATGCCAACTGCCCCAGGCGCCTCCTCGCCGCAGCCTCTTGCCTCGGGACAGTTCTACAGCATTTTGCACCCGACGCAAGGCACTGCAACCATCTACCAGATGGGAGACGGCAGCCGCGTTCTTCGCCTGACGACCTTCAGGACATCAAACGGTCCCGATGTGCACGTGTACATGGTCGCAGCCGACGATGCGAAGGATGCGGCCACGGTGGAAAAGGCTGGCTTTGTTGATCTGGGAGTGATCAAGGGGAACATCGGCGACCAGAACTACACTCTGGGCAGCGATTTGGATTTAGCCAAATATCGCGCCGTCTCCATTTGGTGCAAACGGTTCAGCGTGAATTTCGGAGCCGCGGCGTTGAGACCCACGGAGACATCGCAAAATCACTAGCACGACGGTTTTGCAACTTCTGGAGCGGAGCGCGCCGACACGACGGGTTTGTGGACTATGGCTGAAATTCCTCGGAAGACGCCGCGCAAGTGGCTATGTGGCGATTGGGTGGGCTCAAAACCCGGCACATTCTTCCTAAACCGGAACTGCCTACAACGGCATCCCATGCCGGAATCACATCATAAAGCATAGAGGAAAAATTGTCTTAGAGCGCTGGAACATCAACATTAACAAACAAAAAAAAGGGGCCCCCGCTTGGGATCGGGAGCCCCGAAAGGCGCGTTTCGTTGCCAGTGTCGTTTTCACACCGGCGCGTGGGGTCATCCATCCTAGCTTCCCTCTCAGAGGCAGGTTGGGAACGAATTGTTGAAAGTAACGAGCAAGCCCCTTCCCCCTCGCTTCGTCACCTTCGTAACAACTCATCCATTCGAAACGCGCCCACGCAGGGGGTATTGCAGGAAGATTGCCAACGCCGGCAACGAAGCGACATTGCTTTAAGTGTATTATTTTCATACAGTTAGCTGAACCTGGGAACTGCGGATACTGCTCAAAAATGGGTTTCAAACTCACTTTGGAACTGGTTTTGAACTGAATCGGGAATTGCCCGCTTCCCTTTTTGCGATCCCGGCGCGCGAACCGCGGCAAGATGTAGTTCTATTACTTCCGTAACAGAATTTTTTTGGGCGAAGCTCTATCGGTTTTTTTTCAGGGTGCGGCCACACTGCATCCATGGACTTCCCCCTCCCAGTCCTCAAGCCTCGCGGCTTCTTTTCGCGCGGCGCCCTCGTGGCCCTGGCTTTCCTGGTCACCTCGTTTAGCCTGCTGGCCGACACCCGCTACGCTCTCGGAACAGACTCGACGGGCGTCTGCTATTGCCACTGTGCGATGGCCAAGGCGCATAGCGGATGCGGCAAGATGTGCGAGACGCCGAAGTTGGCTTCCCGCTGGTGGGCCACGTCTTGCGCGCGGCCTCGGCGGAAAGCGCCCGTGAATAATCCCGGCGCCGGCCCGCGTCTACCACATCCAGACCGCGCCGAACACGCACAGCTGCAAAACTAAGAAATTCAAACCCAGCCCGATCATTGTAGGGGCACAACACCGTTGTGCCCTAACTTGCGCGGGCTTCACAACGCTTTTTACTCCGCTTTACTGGGTTTTACCGGCGATCGACGAAACGGGGACAGGCGGGGGCACCGCTGAAGTCTCACCCAGCAACCCAGCCAGGATTTCCGGAATTTCAAAGATAGCCCGGTTATCCTGGGCGGCCACGTTTTTGCGGAACTCAGCCAGCCCCGCGGGCTCCAGCATTTGGCTCACGCCAGACACCACGTCTTTGAAGCTCTTGAGAACGATACCGACGCGCTTTTCTATCACCCATTCCGCGTTATAGCGCTCCTGCGGCAGCGTCCACGAGTTGCACTCAATCAGGACCGGAAGCTTGCGGACCATGGCTTCGGCGATGCTGCCGGGGCCGGGCTTGCCGATCAGGAAGTCGGCGGCGCGCATCCACTTGTGTATTTCCTTTGTAAATCCGATGACATTGACGGGCATGCGCCATTTGCGGGCGCGGAGCTTTGCGGCCAGTTGATCGTTGCGGCCACAGATCAGGATGAGTTGCACGGGCAATCCCGCGGCATCCAGGCGTTCCGTGATATCGAACATCACTTTGGAGCCGTGCCCACCAAACAGAACGATTGCCGTTGGTAAATCCGGTTTCAGCCCCAACTCGGCACGCAGAGCAAGCGGATCGGAGTTATCCGGCACGTAAAAATCGGGCCGCAGGATCATGCCGGAGGTGGCAAAGACGTGAGCGTCATCGTGCCCGATGGCTTTGGCTTGTTCGACGGCGCGCTGCGTGCCAGCAATGATGAATTGCTCCTTAATTGGCTCGATCCAGAAATGCGGCGGGAAGTCGGCAAGGTCGGTAATGATGGTGACAAAGGGGCGGCCGGGGCAAACGTTGTTCCAGCTTTCAAAAATTTCGCGATTGAAGTGGGGGATGACGGAAATCAGGAGGCCAGCGGGATTCTTGCGCCAGAAATCTTCGAGCAGTCGGACCAGCTGTTTGTGAAAAAGGCGGATGGTGGCCTGAAGCACCCGCAGCAGCGCGGTCGCCCCGAGCGTCCATCCATTTTGAAGGATAACGTTGTACTGCTCCTGGATGCGGATGCCGGTAAGCCGGCGCAGGACGTCGAGCTTGTCAGTCAGCTCCTGGAATTGGACCAGCTCGACCTGCCAGGGGCGGTGCTGCTGGGCAAGAACCGTCTGGAGAGCTACGGCGGCATTGCGGTGGCCGCCGCCTGCGTCATGAAAAAGAATGTGTACTTTTTTCATGATTGGATTGTCACATACGCTTTGTGTTCGCCAAGAGGAGCAAACGACATGCCATGTTGATAACCCCGGAAGTTATTTGTGTTCAATGAGTTCCGAGGACACATTCACGTAGATTTCGCGACCTCTTCACAGATTGTTCATATGTTTCGGTCACAATACTTTCATGCGATGCGACCTTCACGTTCACTCAACCGCTTCCGGGATGTGCAACACTCCGGGCTTGAGCCGGGTGTGCCGGGAGTCCTACAACGAACCGCAAGAGGTCTACGACCGGCTGAAGCGGCTGAGGATGTCCATGGTGACGGTAACCGACCACGACTCCATCGATGCAGCGGAAGTCCTGCGAAGGTACCCGGACTTTTTCCTCAGCGAAGAGGTCACCGTGCGGCTGCCCAGCGGGACCGAGATGCACTTGGGCGTTTACGGCATTACCGAGCGCGACCACGGGGAGATTCAGCGGCGCCGCGGCGATTTTATCGGCCTGGTCATGTATCTGAGCGAGCGGAAGCTGTTCTTCAGCGTCAACCACGTGTTCTCCGGATTGACTGGCCGGCGGGAAGAAGACGACTTCAACTGGTTCGCATCGTACGTTCCCGCCTTCGAGGTACGCAATGGCCAGATGTGGCCCGAGGCCAATGCCAGCGCTGAACGTTTGGCGAGCCGGCTGGGCAAGATCGGGCTGGCCGGAAGCGACGCGCACACCATCGCCGGCGTGGGCCTGACCTATACCGAGGTCCCCGGCGTGCGCACGGCCGGCGAGTTTTTTGCGGGATTGCGAGCTGGTCGCGGCGTTGTTCACGGAGCGCATGGGAGTTACGCCAAGCTGACGGCGGACGTTTATCGCATCATACGAAGCTTTTTCCGCGAGAAGCCCTGGGCCTTACCGATTTTGCCGGTGACCGTGTTGGTGCCGGCGATCACGGCGGGCCACTGGCTTAATGAGATGCGTTTCTGCCGCAAATGGACGGCGGCGCTGGAAACCGAAGAAAAGAGTCCGCGGATGCTTTGGAAGCTGGACTCGGGTTTGGAAGCGAATTTGGCAAGCTGAGGGTCAGGGCCATTCAGGCATCGGAACAATTGAGGTACCGCGATGGCTGTCGCACGCAACCTCTTGGGCTTCATCGAGCGCCGCGATCACCGGGTGATGCGGCGGATGAACCGTTGGCGAGCACCGCGGTGGATCCGCTACTGGATGATTGCGGCTACGCGGATGGGCGATGGCTGGCTGTGGTACGGGCTAGGCATCATGCTGCTGATCTTCGGGGGGCCGCAGCGGTTTGCGGCGGTGGAAGCGGCTGGGGCGGCTGGAGTTAGCGGCGTCTTCGTATTCAAAATCATCAAGAGATTGAGCGCGAGGTCGCGGCCTTGCCAACTGGAGCCGCATTGCTGGTCGAAGGTGCTGCCGCCCGACAAGTTTTCGTTTCCGTCGGGGCATACTATGACGGCCTTTTCGGTGGCTCTGGTAGTGAGCTATTTCTATCCAGGCTTAGAGGCACCCCTGTTCTTTCTGGCGGTGAGCATCGCCGTATCGCGTGTCGTCCTCGGCATGCATTTTCTCAGTGATGTGCTGGCTGGCGCGGTGCTGGGTGTGGCCTTGGGCTGTGCGTCGATCACCGCGTTCGCTTCGTTCGGCTTGGTATAGGCCGCGAAGATTTCCGCGACGGTCTCATCTCGGGAAATGGTGTAAGTCCCTGATTCTTTGGCGTTACTCCTCCAAGATGTCATCCCGAACCCGCGTTTCTTGCGGGTGAGGGATCTGCTTTTTGCGCCGCCAGCGTACGCCCTCCCGAGCGTCGCAAAACCACCAATAAACCCCGCGTCTTAAAAATGGGTAAAAATTACCCTTGACATTTCTTGCCTTTGTGGTACACTTTTCTCATTGAAAGCTACGTCAAAGAGCGTCGGTGCTCCCGACGCTCTTTCCTTTTCGGTATCATTTTTCGCGGCAACCGCATGCTTCTCTAAGTCCTTGCGAATCAATCACAAACGAAACCCGGTCCGTCCCCAAAAAGCTCCGCAAACCGCTGATTTAATTTACCTTAAGTCGAGCCAAGCCCTCGAAGGAAGGACGGACGCGTCCGTCCTTCCTTCAAATAAAAAGTGCTATCCGTCCAACCAAGTGTGTAGTCAGCTCTAAATCCTAGAGAGGCTTCGGGTGCGCCGACAGCGCATCCCGGAAGGCCGCGAGGTTGCTCTTGTCCACGATGGCGGTTCCCGTATCAACCCAGGCCGGCATCGACGGCGCCGGGGCAGTACGCCAGTCTTTGAACTCGTGCACTGCGTTGTGGTGCAGGTCGTCCAGGAATTTCAGGCCGTAGAACGCCATGACGTAGGGCTTTTGCACCACGGTCGCATTGATGCCGCCGCGGTCGATCCATGAGAACGTTTCGGGGTCCTTGTCGAAGGAAACGATCGCGACTTTGCCGGTCATGTCGACGCGATGCAGAGAGTCGGCTGCGCCGGCTCCGCCCGACGCTTCCAGGCAGATGATGCCGTCGATCTTCTGCTTTTTGGCGAAGAGATCGGAGATTCCGTCGTACGCATTTCGAGCGTCGCCCTTGTCGTCGATCGTCTGCACGATTTTGATTCCCGGATATTTTTTCAGCGCGTCGTTGACGCCGCGGACCCGCTCATCGATGTTGGGCTGGCCATTGATCGTGATGATGACGATTTGCCCTTGTCCCTTGAGGATGTCGGCCATGCGCTTGGCGCTTTGCTGGCCGGCCCGGAAATTGTCGGTCCCGATGAAGAGTACCCGCTTGGAGTCCGGGGCGTCGGCGTCGATGCAGATCACCGGAATTCCCGCCTGGATGGCTACGTCGATCGGTCCTTTGAAAAGGTCGGCATTGGCGACAGAGACGAGGATTCCGGCAGGATGCAGCGCGACTGCTTTCTGGAAGGAATCCAGCTCATCCTTCGGCGAGAGCGTGGTCGGGCCGTCCATTTCGGCTTTCACACCCATCTCCTTGGCGGCGTCGGTGAGGCCCGCTTGCGCTTCCTGCCAGTAAGGAATGTTGATGTTGGCGGAGATGAAGTAATACTGCTCATCCTTTGCGTGATAAGGTTCCTCGCATGCGAAGAGGCCTGCGCTAAGAGCGATACTTAGCCACGCCGCCCACCGGTAATAGCGTTTCATACGACGTCTCCTTTGCGCATGTCCGACCTGCGACCAAACAAATCGAAAACCCTGGGAAGTGGTTTTCTGGTGGGCAAGCCTATCACAAGCGGGGCTGGATGGAGTGCCCCGGGTTACCCATCGCGAAGCTTCCCATCCTGAAATTGGCGACGGCCAGCCGCCTTGCTGTGAATGTCGAGCGATGCATTGCCGCCAATGACCACCCGCTGTGAATGGGCCACTGCATCACAAGTCACGAATCGCCACCACAAAGTGTCATCCCGAATCCCCGCGCTTTCGGCGGGGTGAGGGATCTGCTTTTGCGACCACGGCATCCGCGTGACCGCGCCGATTCTGTTTCCGAAACCCGCCCGTAACGATTCGTTCGGATCGACAGCGGGACGTTTTATAGTCGTTTAGGGGTAATCCTTTCGATGGCCGACGCGACAGCGACCATTCCCTCGACGGCGAAGAGCGCGACGCTGTTTTCAGATCTGGCATTTCTCGTACAGGTTTCACGGCCGGGTTTGTGGAGCACGACGGCGTTGTTCTATCTCATGCCGCTGGGCCATGCCGACATCATTCATTCACGGATCTTTTGGGTCGGCCTTCTTTACGTTCTGTTTCCCCTGGGATTGTTGCTCTATGGAGTGAACGATATCGTGGATGCGGCCGCGGACCGCTTTAATCCCCGCAAGGGTACGTTTCTCTTTGGATCGCTGGGAGCATCCGGCCAGCTTTCCGCGCTGCGCTGGAAAATCGTGGCCGTGCAGATTCCCTTCTTGGCGCTTTTCTATTTTCTGGTGGGGCCGCGAATCTTGTGGTGGTTGGTCACGCTTGCCACCGCGGTCGGGCTTTACAATGCGCCAAGATTTGGATGGAAAGGGCGTCCGCCTTTCGACGTCCTCATTCAGTCGAGCTATCTGCTCGTGTTTGTCTTGAGCAGCTGGCTGAACCATGTGCCGCAGCTTCCCTGGCCCGCATTTCTGTTTGGCGCGCTGTTCGCGATGCATTCGCATGTTTTTGGCGAGGTGATGGACATCGCACCAGACCGGTTGAGCGGACGGCGGACCACGACGACGCAGATCGGCGCTGTGAATGCAAAATTTTTGATCGCGGCGCTTCTGTGCATCGAGAGCGTGTTGGTGTTCGTCTTCTTTGGCGACCTGCTGATTACCGCTTTCCTCGCTGCGGGGGTGGTTTGGTTCCTGCTGGATGCCCGAATTTTCTGGAAAAATCACGCCTACACCCCGGCGCAGATGCGCATGTTCATGTGGGCATGGAATGCCGCTTCGCTGGCGGGCATGTATTGGAACTGGACGCACGCAACCTTAACTCACGCCGCTGGGCTCGCCCGGTCATAGGACCCCGCCGAAATGCAAAGCACCCGAACGATCGAGATCTCCGTTGATTCGCTGGCCAAGGCCCTGGCCGCGGAACGCGGAGGCGCGCATCGGATCGAACTGTGCAGCGATCTTTCGCAGGGCGGTCTTACACCGGATGCAGAACTGTTGCGATCGGTGCGCGAGTTGGTGCGCCTGCCAATTTTTGCGATGATCCGGCCGCGCGGCGGAGATTTCGTTTACTCCGACACAGAATATGCCGAGGTGCAGCGCGAGATCGAAACCGCCCGACGGTTGGGCGCGGATGGCTTGGTCTTCGGCCTCCTGCAGCGCGACGGGCAGGTCGATGTGCGACGCACGCAACGCTTAGTGGAAGTGGCGCGGCCTTTGCCGGTGACCTTTCATCGCGCCATCGACGTATCCGCAGACATCTACAAAGCCCTCGAAGATGTAATGCAAACGGGCGCGGTGCGTGTCTTAACTTCCGGCGGTGCAGCTACCGCCCCCGAAGGCGCCGCCAGTCTCGCTAAATTAGTGCAGGCCGCATCCGGCCGCATCATCGTCATGCCCGGCTGCGGCATCACCGCGTCGAACGTCACGCAGGTCGCCAAGTCCACCGCCGCCCGCGAATTTCACGCGGGACTGAGTTCGGTAAGCCTGGAAGACAATGCCGAGGAGAAGCGATTTGAAGAAGAGGTCCGGAGATTGGCTGAAGCGCTCGCTCTTATCCCCTCGATCGATTTTAGGACGAGCGAAACGGATTCAGAATTGGAACGTTGAAGAGCTCGAAGTCGCGCTCGTTGCGTGTCGCGACCGTGAGGCCGTGAACGCGAGCCGACGCGGCAATCATAGCGTCTTCGAGAAGGGTATGCGAGAGTCGATACTTCAGACGACCCCACTCGCGAAAGCAGAGTCCATCCATCGGCAGTATTTCGTGGGATGAAGCGATTTGATCGAGCCATACGGCGAGACTCTCCGCTTTTTGAGTGTCTTGGGGGCGTGCGATCTCGATGCCTGCCTGAAGTTCCCCAACCGTTACCGCGGAAATACAGATTTGCTCCGGGCGCAGACCGGCTAGCCACGATGCAACCGCGCCATGAGGCCTCGTCTTGCGAAGCTCTGAGACCACGTTCGTGTCCAGCAGGTAGCGTATCAATCGAACTTCACCGGCTTGCGAGAGCGACGTTTCCCACGCCTCGGCAAGGGCATGTCGAAGCGAGGTTGGTCAGCGAGCAAGAGGTCTTTCAAGGAAGGCTTTGCCGATCCATTCAGCCGGCGCCACTCGTCAATGGAGACTAGAACGGCGGTCTCGACACCTCGCCGGGTTACCACCTGTGGCCCTTTTTTCAACGTTTGATTCAGGAACTCACTGAAGCGAGCTTTCGCTTGTTGTAGCTGCCACGCCATGAGGCACCTCCGGATCACTTAAGTCTATGACTAGTCATCTGACTAGTCAATTCAAAAGGTTCCAGCGAGATATCCCGGAGGTGGAGATACAGATTGAGGGCGCCATCAAGCGGCGCCCTCAGATCAAGACACTCAGTCGTGCGGTACTTATGCTTTTTGAGCCTGGCGGCGCAGGAATGTAGGCACGTCGAGGTCATCGACAGCCGGCACTTCGCGGCTTACTTCGCGAACGTTTTGCTGGACCTGGTGCACGACGTTCGGCGGAGCAGCCGGCGGCGGCTCGGGCTCGGCGATTTCCGGTTCGACCTTCCAGGTCTTCGGCATAAAGGAAGGCTTCTCTTTGACCTGCTTCCTGTTGGCTTCCTTGAAGCCCGCGGCGATCACGGTGATCTTGATGGTGTCTTTCATCTGGTCGTCCTGCACCGCGCCAAAAATAATGTTGGCGTTTTCGTGGGCGGCCTTCTGGATGACCGACGAGGCTTCGTGGACTTCCTGCAGCGTAAGGCTGGAGCTGCCGGAAATATTGATCAGAATACCCTGCGCACCCTGGATGGAATTGTCTTCGAGCAGCGGGCTCGCGATGGCGCGGTTGGCCGCATCGATGGCGCGGCTGGTGCCGGTGCCCACGGCCGTGCCCATCACCGCATAGCCTTGGCCGTGCATGATCGCTCTCACGTCAGCGAAGTCGCGATTGATGATGCCAGGAACCGTGATGATGTCCGAAATACCCTGGACGGCCTGGCGCAGAATGTCGTCGGCGATGCGGAAAGCGTCGAAGAAGCTGGTGCCGCGCTCGACGGTTTCCATCAGGCGCTCGTTGGGAATGACGATGACGGTATCCACCGCACCGATGAGTTCCTGCAAGGCTTGTTCCGCTTGCAGCATGCGGCGCTTGCCTTCAAAGGCGAAGGGCTTGGTGACCACGGCGACGCTCAACGCGCCGAGTTCGCTGGCCAGCGAGGCGACCACGGGCGCGGCGCCGCTGCCGGTGCCTCCGCCGAGGCCTGCGGTGATGAAAATCATGTCGGAGCCTTCGAGGGCTTCGATAATTTTCTCAGTATCTTCTAATGCGGCTTTGCGGCCCACTTCGGGATTGGCGCCTGCGCCCAGGCCCTTGGTGAGCTTGGCTCCGAGCTGAATCTTTACCGGCGCTTGCGAAAGTTTCAGCGCCTGCAGGTCGGTGTTCGCCGCGATGAACTCGACGCCTTCGACCTTTGCCCGAATCATGCGGTTGACGGCGTTGCAGCCGCCTCCACCTACACCGATGACTTTGATCTTCGCGGGCGACAGCTCTTCGCTGAAGCTCATGCGAATTCCCGTGTCTTTACTTGTCATTCTTCCTCAGCCTTCCCCATCTTCGCCGGGCCTCGCTTCGCGGTCACAATGAATGTGCCGCTCGGGCGGGTCACGATGCGCTGGCGAACATGGACTTCAATTTGGATACCAGATTTCCCCCACGTTGCGGTGCAGAGCGCCGGGCTTTTGCGCCGTACACCACCAAACCTACTACCGTTGCGTACTCCGGTTGGGCTACCTGCTCGGGCAGATCGGCCAGGCCTTTAGGCTCGGCGATGCGCACGGGCAGATGGAAAGTTTGCTCTGCAAGCTCCAGCAGGCCGTGGAGTTTTGCGCCGCCGCCGGCCAACACGAATCCTGCGGGAATCTGTTTGTCGAGCCCGGCGCGCTGCAGGTCGTCCCGAATCAACGCAAGCAATTCATGGGCCCTTGGCTCAATGATTTCGGTAAGCATGCGGGCGAAAATCGTGCGAGGAGGGCGGTCGCCCACGCTGGCGATTTCGATTGCGCCATCTTCGATAAGCATGGAGGCTGCGGCGACGCCGTGGTGGCGCTTGATGCGTTCCGCTTCGGGAATGGGCGTGCGGAGGCCGACGGCCAGGTCGTTCGTGAAGTGGTCGCCGCCGATGGCGACGCCGCTGGTGTGGCGTACCACGCCGCCGCCGTAGATGATCATCTCGGTGGTGCCGCCGCCGATGTCGAGCAGGCAAACGCCCAGGTCGCGCTCGTCCTGCGTCAAGCACGATTCCGCCGAGGCCAGCGGTTCGAGCACCGTGTCGCTGATCAGGATGCCGGCGCGGTTCGCCGCGGTGACCAGATTCTGCGTGGCCGAGCCGGAAGACGTGACGACGTGAACGTTGGCTTCCAGGCGCTGGCCGATCATGCCCACCGGATCGCGAATGCCTTCCTGGGCATCCACCAGAAATTCGTGCGGGAGGACGTGGAGCACTTCGCGATCTTCCGGCAGAGTGATGTTGCGCGCGGCATCAATGGCGCGGCGGACGTCTTCGCGTTCGATATCGCGCGAACGATGGCCGAGGGTGATGCCACCGCGGCTGTTTAAGCCGCGAACGAAGTTGCCGGCGACACCGATCAGCGCGGATTCCACCGGCACGTTGGCGACGCCTTCGGCTTCTTCGACGGCGCGGCGAATCGAGCTAACGGTCGAATCCAGATTGACGATCAGGCCTTTGCGCAGGCCTTTGGATTCCGCCGCGCCCAGCGCGAGAAACTTTGCCTGTTCACCGTCAATTTCGGCGATCAGCACGCACGTTTTCGTGCTTCCGATATCCAGCCCGATCAGGTATTTGTCCTTCTTTGCCAAGCTTGCTCCCGAAGCGCTATCTCGTTTTCGCCACCGTCGTGTTGCCGCTCGTATCGGTGTTCAAAATCACCTGCCGCGAATATTGCAGATCGATCGAGCGCACCCGGCCGTTGCTGGCCTGCCACTGCGCGAAATTGTCGATCACCAGGCGGTACTTGGCCGCGAAATCGCTTTGCCCGAATTGAATGCTCACCGCTTGCGTGTCGTTGGCGGCGCTGATACCGGTCATCACCGCGCGCAAATCTCGGGGATTGGAGAGATCGATTTCGCTGACGCGATCGGAGGAATTGGCGCGCATCACGTCGATATCTTTCAAGAAATCCTGGTAGGTTTGCATGCGCCGGGCGCGCTCGTCGCGAGGCACGTTGTCCGAGAGACCGGTCACGATTGGGAAATGGAGGTCTTCGCCGCGGGGGCGATCGAGGATGACCCCGTGCGCGTCGATCAGCGCCAGTTCGGTGCCGTTGCGGAGAAACGCGATGGGCGTGCGTTCGGTGATCTCCACGCGAATGTGATTGGGCAGAATGCGCTGCACACCGGCGGACTCGACCCACGACAACTCTTCCAGGGCGCTGCGGCGCGCGTCCAGTGGAATACTGAGTACGCTGTGGCCGCGGTCGCGGGCGAATTGTTGCAGCACCGCGTCGCGGCTGACGATGCGGTTGCCGACCAGCTCGATTTGATCGGGCTTGAGCAGCGCGACTTGCGGCGAATGGTACAAAAAGTCCGTGGCGATGGCCGCGGCAGCCAGGAGCGCGGTGCCGGTCAGTCCGAAGACAAATGCGCGACGGTAAAACGAAGCGCTTTTGCCGCCGAATTTTTTGCGGCGAATCTCCACCGGCTTTTGACGGCGCAGGTAACGCGGCTCGTCTTCATGGAGCAAGTCGGGGCGGTAGGAATCCGCATCCGAGGCTCCCGCGTTGCGCGGCATGGTCTTTACGCGTTCCAAACGACCACCTCGTGCTCTAGTTCCACGTCGAATGCTTTGTGCACGCGCTCGCGAACGTCGGCGATCAGCGTCAGCATATCTTTCGCGGAGGCCGTGCCGGCGTTCACAAAAAAGTTGGCGTGGCGATCACTGACCCGCGCGTCGCCTACGTGGAGTCCCTTCAATCCAAGCTCGTCGATCATGCGCCCCGCCGACGCTCCGGGAGGATTCTTGAAGATGCAGCCGGCGCTTTTTTGGCCCAGCGGCTGGCTCGATCGGCGTTTTTCGTTACAGATACGAATCCCTGCGAGAATTTCCTTGAACGGCTTGGAGGGAAGTTCCAGTTTCACCGCGAGCATCATATCATCCGGCGCAAATGAAGTATGCCGGTATTCGAAAGAAATCTGATCGCCCTTGAGGATTTCTATCTTTCGGCCGGCGGCGCGATAGAGTTTTACCTCCCGGACGTAAGAACCGATCTGCATTCCATAGGCGCCGGCGTTCATGCGCAGCGCGCCGCCCACCGTCCCCGGTACGCCGATGAGCCCTTCCATGCCGCCGAGGTCATTCTTTGCGCAGAACGTTACCGTGCGGCCGAGGTCCGCCGCCGCGTCCACTTGGGCAAAGGTGCCATTGATGACGACTTCGGGCTCGGGCTTGGCCAGCTGGAGCACGACCCACGGCAATTCGCCGTCTCCCACCAGCAGGTTCGAGCCACCGCCCAGGAACCGGTGAGGGACGCCGTGGGCGTCGAGCAGATTCAGCAAATCCGGAATGCCTTCGTGCTTCTGGATGCGAAGGAGATCGGTGGTGCCGCCTATTCCGAGCGAAGTGAGGTCGGAGAGCGCGGAACGGCTGCGTAACTCGACGCCCAGTTCCGGCAAGGCAGCGACGATCTTGGGGTTATCAATGCGCATGATGGGCTGATTGCTCCGTTCCGAGCAGAACCATAAGCTCGTTGCTGGCGCGGCTGACGTTGCCCGCGCCGATAGTGAAGATGGCGTCGCCGGCGCGCGCTTCGGTCAACAGGTATTCGATCCCGTCGTGCATGGACTTGAAATAGAAGACGTTTTTGTGCCCGGCCTCGCGAATGGCGTTGGCGAGGGCTTCGCTGGTTACACCCGGGATGGCTGCTTCGCTGGCGGGATAGATATCCGTCAGGACGAGAACGTCGGCCAGATTAAAGGCGCGGCTGAAATCGTCCCAGAGGTGCTGGGTGCGCGAGTAGCGGTGCGGCTGGAACAATACCAGCGAGCGGTTGAACTTGCAGGCGCGCGCGGCTTCGAGGGTGGCGCGGATTTCGACCGGGTGATGACCGTAGTCGTCGATCACCGTGATCCCGTTGACGACGCCTTTTACGTCGAAGCGGCGCCCGACGCCGGCGAATTTCGCCAAGCCCTCGCGGATTAATTCCGCGGGGACATTCAGGTAGAGCGCCACGGCCGCAGCGGCAGCGGCGTTGCGGACGTTGTGGATGCCCGGCGGGTGCGGCAACCGAAAGACGCCGAGGTCCTCTCCCTTGTAGGTGAGGCGGAATTCGCTACCCAGGCCTTCGAGTTTCACGTCGC
>JBEKWY010000036.1:0-40656 GCA_049512575.1 Candidatus Acidiferrum sp. | reverse complement strand
ATCATGTGGCAGCTTGCGGAAGTTGTAGCGAAATACTTGTTCGTCAAGGTAGCGAAAAAGATGAAACGGCTCGACGCTAATGTAGGTGCCTTTCAGTTGGCGCTTGAAAAGACTCCAGAAGTTTTCGAGTCCGTTGGTGTGGACCTGCCCATCAACGTACTTTTCGGCGTGGTCGATAACTTGATGCTCGAATCCATGCGCCTTGAGTCCCTGATAGGACATGAGCGCATCGGTATAGATCGCGCTGCCTGCCTTGACGTGAGCACGAATGTTGGTTTGCAGTGCGTGCTTTTTCCGATTGCCCACGACCGCAGCGCGAACTTCACCGCCACGTTCCAAGATTCCCATGACGGCGGTTTTGTCTTTAGTGCCAGTCTCAGTAATCCGGCGCTTGCGTTTGTCGGCGTGCATGAAGCGAGCTGCACCGCCGACGAAAGTCTCGTCTACTTCAATCTCGCCATCGGGACCGCCAAGTTTCAGGAACGAGCGAGTCTGCATCGCAAGACGGATACGGTGAAGCATGAACCATGCGGACTTCTGAGTGACGCCGAGAGCGCGGCCAATCTCATAGGAACTGACGCCGTTCTTGCAGTTGGCTATCATCCAAATAGCGATAAGCCACTTGTCGAGAGGAAGCGCCGAATCCTCAAAGATAGTCCCGACCTTGGCAGAGAATTGCCGTTTGGGATGTACGTTCTTGCACTGCCACTTTCGCTGATTCTTGAGGAACACAGCATCCTCGCGACCACAGGTAGGGCAGATAACAACGCCATCCGGCCAGCGGACCTTGACCATGAAGTCGAGACAGTTATCGGGGTCTGCGAAGTGAGCCATTGCTTGTTGAAGAGTCTTTGGCTTGGCGCTCATGTCGTTCCTCACAAGCCAAATAGTAGCCTAGACGCTCTGATTTGTCAAGTATATTATCGCCCTTGCAAAAGTGTATCAAAACAAACCACTTTAACTCCCTTTAGAATGAACACTTGCGGGAAAACCCAGGGGGGGTAGGGTATCAAAGAAGTTAACAGTGTTCGCGATTTACGTTCCCGGTCCTACGTGTCGCCAGTCGTTCCGTGCTAGCCGCCGAGCCGTCGCCACCTCGTTACTTGCTCGCGTAACGTATTCAAGCTATTGGTCATGCGGTCCGCCTCTACGTTTACCAACGCATATTGCTCCCCAGCCGAAAGAGGGCTTCCCGTCAGTCGACGGTGATCTTCGCGCAGGTCCGGCCCCTTCTCCATCGAGGGCCGTGCATGGCGCAGCTCGGCAGTCAGTCCTTCCAGCGTCGTGTTCACGTCGCGTGCAAATGCCCGGAATTCGTCCCGAATCGCCGGCCGCCCGGGCAGGACCCCAGCTTCTATGGACAGCACGGCATACATAAATCGATGCGAACTCGCCAGCATTCCCGTCAACAGCACGATCTCCTCGGCGCGCGTTCCCGGCTCCGCTTGCATGCGATCCACAGAGGCTGCCGCGTTGGTTCGGGCCAACCGGGACGCCAGCCGCAACTTGTCCAAGTCCGCGATGCTGGCTCCTTCCTTTCCCGTCAGCACATCCAGCAACTTCAAGAAATAGACGCGGTAGGAATCCAGGAGCCGCGCGATCATCTCGCCGGCCTGCGTGCGCTCCCAGGTCGGCCAAGCAGCGTAAGCCACCAGCGCCAGTGTCCCTCCCATGATGGTGTTGAGGCCGCGCGCCAGAATCACGGTTTTGGGCGACACCCCGGTGATCGCAATCAGCAGAACGACCAGGGCGCTCACGGCCACGCCAAAGATTCCGTAATTCGCCGGTCCAACCCAGCGCAGCAAGAAAACGAGCGCTCCGATTAATACAACTTCCAGGCCGATTCCTGGCGGGAGGAAATGGAACATGGCGGTCGCCAGCAACAAGCCGACAATCGTACCCGCGATCCGCAGCAGGCCCCGCGTGAAGGTCACGGTGAACTCCGGCTTCAGCACCAGCACCGTGGTCATCGGAAGCCAGTACGCTCTCGGGGTTTCCAGGCTGCGCGACATGGTCTCGGCAACGGCCACCGCGATCGCCATGCGAATCGCGTGGCGGCACACCGCCGAGTGCAAGCTCAAGTTGGCAACCACGCGCGCCAGACCGTCGGTGACGCGCTGGCGCGACGGACGGGCCCTCTCCCGCTGCTCCGTGGCCACCAGTCCTGCCGGAGTAATGTCGCCCGCGAGCTGGATCGCCGCGCGAAGTTGTCCCGCGAGCGCGTCCATTTGACGCCGAGCGTCGCGTACCACCGCCGCAAGAAACGTTCGCTCCGCGCTTTCATGCGTTTCGCGCAGCGCTTCGGTTGCGGTGTGGATTTCGTTCGCCCAGGATTCGTCCATGGTCAGCGGGGCGTTGCGCGTAAGAGACTCGCCGATCGCCGTCATTACGCGCGCGGCGGATTCCAGAAAGTGTTCCAGCATTTCCGCGGGTGCAAATCCGAATTTCTCGCGCCGCATGCGTCGAAGCAGCCTGCCCAGCGTCAACAAACCCAATCGCATGCGCTCGGCCTGGCTCAGAAGGGAGCGGATCCTCTCGCTCTCGATGCTGTGGTCCGACGCCCGCGCAGCCATTGCCGCGAACGCCTGCGTGCTGGTCTCCGACGGTGGGGGCGCCTTCATCAGTTGGGCCGGAGAAGACGCCGCCTTTCCCAGCGTCAAATACAAATTTGCGAGCGCGCGGCGTTCCGGGTCGTACTGGCGGACCGGCCACAGTGCCAGCGACAACAGCATCTGCATCAAGCCGCCGGCGAATGCCAAGGCTCCGGCCTGCAGCGCTCGCTCTGGCGTCAGCGTCTGTGCCGAATAAATGATCAAGACGACCAGGCTGATCACCCCCAGGCTCTCGCCCGTGGTTCCCAGCGTGATGGCCATTCCGGAACCGAATGCCCAGACGGTTATCAGAGCTACGGCCTCAACGTTGTGGTGCCCCGCGAGACCTCCGGCCATCACAGCGATGGCGCACAACGCGCTCGACGCCAGCATGCGTTTGGCGCGCAGCTTGTAGGGGTCGTGCCCGTCCGAGTACGACACATTCAGCGCGCCGCTGGCCACGGCGAGCCCGCCGAGCGGCATGCCAAGGGCAATGCCCACAGCCAGGGGGATGGCGACTCCCATCGCGTTGCGCAACGCGATCCACGGCTCCATCTTTGTGTTGTCCACGTGGAGAACGCCGCGCCAAAACGTTTGCCACTTGTTGAGTCGGGGAGTTTCGATCGGCTTTGTTTGACTTGGGGCTGCTACGCTTTGCGCATCGTCTCGCGCATCGATCGCATTTTGCGAAGGAGCAACTTCGCTCGCGACCGCGGAGTTCTGGTTCGCGGCGGTAGAAGCGCCACGGGCGTCCCTGTTATTTTGTCCTTGATGCGTGAGAGGTTCTTCGTCGCGTTCCATCTGCATTTCAGGATAATCGACAGGGCAGGTCTGCGTCATTGCCCGTCGTGCTTTGCTGCGTGTGTCGCAACTGTACCTTTATCAAAGGCCTCGGCATCTCACTAGAAAATCAAACGCAGGAGCCATTATGGAAAAACGTCGACTTGGGAAAAACGGCCCGCTGGTCTCGGCGCTGGGACTTGGCTGTATGGGCATGTCCGAGTTTTATGGCGCTCGGGACGATGCCGAATCGATCGAGACCATTCATCGGTCCATCGAATTGGGCATGACGTTCCTGGACACCGCGGATGTTTACGGCTACGGCGATAACGAAGTGCTGGTGGGCAAAGCGATTCGCGGCATTCGCAACAAAATTTTCCTGGCCACGAAATTTGGAATCGTGCGGGACAAAGCCAATCCGCAGGTGCGCGGCGTCAGCGGCAAACCGGAATACGTGCGCGAAAGTTGCGACGCGAGTCTCAAACGGCTGGGCGTTGACACGATTGACCTGTATTTCCAGCATCGCGTCGATCCCAACACGCCGATCGAAGAAACTGTTGGCGCGATGGCGGAACTCGTGCGTGCAGGCAAGATTCGCCACATCGGGCTTTCGGAAGCGGGGCCCGCTACGATTCGCCGCGCCGCCGCCGTGCATCCGATCGCCGCATTGCAGACAGAGTATTCGCTGTGGACTCGCGATCCCGAGGACGAGGTTTTGCCCGCGACCCGCGAGTTGGGAATCGCTTTTGTTGCGTACAGTCCCCTGGGGCGCGGATTTCTGACCGGGCAGTACAAGCGCTTCGAGGACCTGGCCGCCGACGATTACCGGAGATTTTCGCCGCGCTTCCAGGGAGAAAACTTCCAGAAGAATCTCGACCTCGTGGCGCGCGTCGAGGACATCGCGAAAGAAAAAGAGTGCACGCCGAGCCAGCTTGCGCTGGCCTGGCTCCTTGCGCAGGGTGAAGACATCATCCCGATTCCGGGGACGAAGCGCCGGAAGTATCTGGAGGAGAATGCCGGGGGAATGAGCGTTACGCTTACGGCGGAGGATTTGCGCCGGATAGACGAGGTCGCGCCGCACGGCGCGGCGTCTGGAGCGCGGTACCCAGAGCACATGATGGCTCTGATCAACGGGTGAAGAAAAAACTTAGGAGCGCCGATAGCGTACGCGTTGCTGACTGGGGCGCAGCAGTGCTGCGCCCCTACAAGACCGCGCCTATGTGCCGGCGACAGCAGTTGGTGCCGGCCTTTTCGTTCGTCGAATTATGAACGCGCTTGAGAATTGGTTTTGCTCGACTGGATTTTGGCGCCGCGTGACGCAAAAGCGGTTGCTGCCCTGGATTGTCTCAGGCTCGACGCTAGGGGATCACGTTCTGGAACTTGGATCGGGCCCCGGCGCTGGGACGCAGGAGTTGCGGCGGCGGGCGCCGCGCGTCACCAGTCTGGAATATAGCCACACGTTCGCCGCAAATCTCGCTGCGCGGAACATCAGCACTAACCGTAGCGTTTTACAGGGCGACGCCTCTGTCTTGCCCTTCGCGGAACAGAAATTTTCTTCGGTGATCGCGGTTCTAATGTTGCATCATTTGCGTTCCAGCGAACAGCAGGAGCGCGCGTTTCGCGAAGTTTTTCGCGTGCTTAGGCCAGGAGGCGGGTTCTTCGCGTTTGAAATACAAGATGGATGGTTCAACCGCGCGATTCACCGCAACAGCACGTTCGTTCCGGTGCGGCCGGCCGCTGTGCCTGAACAGCTCACCATTGCAGGTTTCTCGAAAGTGACCGTTGATTCGAGGCGCGGTGGTTTTCGGGTTCAGGCGTTCAAGACAGTTTGAAGAGCTGGTGTTATAAAGTTGAACGGACTCTCTAGTCGTGGGTGAGGGTCTCCATCGGTGATATCCGCGCGGCCCTTTGAGATGGCAGCAGGCAAGCGGCGAGACACACTGCGCCCATCACGGATGCAGTAGCGGCGAGGATTGCGAGGCTAAGCGGTGGTACGTGGATGAGCACCGACCGCATCGCTCGGCCTGCCTGCCATGCTCCGATCAAGCCCAATAGAGTTCCCCCAGTCAGCAAGCGTAAAGCGAGAGAAAGAAACTGGGCGCGGATCTGCCGAGGTTGCGCCCCCAAGGCCATGCGCACGCCGATCTCTCGGCGTCGCTGTGCCACGGCGTAACTCAAGACGCCATAGGTACCGATGGCGGTGAGCAAAAGAGCAATCCCTGAGAAGAGCCCAGCCAGCAGTGCCGGCGAGCGGCGGGTGGCAAGACTCTCGGTAATGCGAGTTTCCATGGACCGAAGGTCGCTGACCGGTACATCGGCGTCGACTTGCCGAACCACCTGCTGCAGCGTCAACGCGAGCGATTCCGGTGGAAGGCTGGTGCGGACCGCGACGAAGAAGCTGTCACCGATACGGAAGGCATAGGGATAATAGATCGCGCCCTGGGCTTCGTCTTCGGTGAGCCCCGCTTGTTTCGCCCCGCCAACAACGCCAACAACGGTGAATGCTTCGGCATCCTTTCCCTGTTCGGAGCCATCCCACAAATGTTGGCCAATAGCGCTGGCGTTGGGCCAGTAGTATCGCGCGAAGTCTTCATCGACAACGCAGACCCGCGCGGAGCGACGTGAATCGTCGGCGGTGAGGAAACGTCCTGAACGCAGGGTGAAGCCCATAGCGCGAAAGTAGTCGCCAGCGACGCCGTAAGAATAATGCCCTCGCGCTGATTCGCTTGGGCGGGGAATGTACCCTTTTACGGTAGCGGCGCTTTTGCCATTGTTGCCACTGAAGGGCACATTGTTGACCACGCCGGCGGACAACACTCCCGGCAGGCGGCCGACTTTGTCCATTAAGTTTTCAACAAATGTCAGACGGGCTGCCTCCGAGTAGTCGGCCCAGGGAAGCAAGATTTGCCCGGTGAGGACGTGGTCGGACTGGAAGCCTGGGGAAACAGCCATCACGCGCTGAAGACTGAGGCCGAGCAGACCCGCTCCGGCCAACAGAATGAAGGCCAGGGCGATCTGAGAGACGATGAAACTGTGACGCAGGATTTGGCCGCCACGCCCGCTTGTGCCACCCCGGCTCTCCGATTGAAGCGCATTCCCGAGATGCCGTCGAAGATTGAACCAAGCGACGGGCACCGCGAACACGATGCCCATGAAGATGGATGCGACGAGGCCGACCAATGCCAATCGCGCGTCAAAAGCGATGCGACCTCCCAAGGGCAGGCGATCAGCACCCAACTCGCGCAGAAAATGGATTCCGCCGGCGCCGACGGCGAGTCCGAGTAGTCCTCCGACTAACGTGAGCAAGCTGGTCTCAACTACCACTTCGCTCACGAGGTATCTCCAACTTGCGCCAAGCGCCTGACGAACGGCTAATTCTTTAACTCGACCGCTGGCACGGATAAGAAGGAGGTTCCCAAGGTTGACGGCGCCAATCAAGAGAAGAACGAGTACGCCTGCTTGCAGCAGCAACAGAGTGGGACGGATGGCTGCGACGTGGTCCGCGTGCAATGGCACCACCAGGGAACGAAAGCCCGCATCGGCAATCATCTTGGCCTGGGGGTCGTCGACTTCCAATGCCGCGTTCTGCGCGTCGATCTCCGCCTGTGCTTGCGCGAGAGTGGTGCCGGGTTGGAGGCGGGCGATCATTTGGATGACGTTTCCGCCGGAATGCCGCCGCGACGGCGTGCGATCTTCAGGGCGCGATGCAAGGGGTAGAAACAGCCGAGCGTCGGCCGAGAGAAAGCGGAAGGCGGGAGGCAGCACACCGATCACCGTTCTGGGAACACTGTTTACACGAATCTGCCTTCCGATCACATTGGGGTCGCCGTTGTATCGTTGCCGCCAAAATGTGTCGGAAAGAATGGCGACATGGTCGGTTTCGGAAGTGGTTTCCTCGTCCGTGAAGGTACGTCCGATCGCGGGGCCGAGCCCAAGCGTGGAGAAAAAATCCGGAGATACTCGCATGGTCTGCTCGCGTTCCGTTGAACCAACATCGCCGATAATCTCCGTGCCATAGCTGTAGATCGAGAGCGAGGCGAAGGCAGGAATACGGCCGCGACGTTCGTAATAGTTGGTTAGGGACGAGCCGTCGCGATCGACGCCAGCTTTCGGATAGGTATTGAATATCGTCATGAGCCGGCCGGGTTCGGGAAATGGCAGGGGACGGAGCAGCACCGAATCGATCACCGCAAAAATCGTCAGATTCGCTCCGAAGCAAACGGCGAGCGTCAGAAGAGCAGTAGCTGTAAATGCTGGGGTCTTTCGCAGTAAGCGAGAGGCGTAACTCAGCTGCCTGCGAAACTCGTCGAAGAAGTGCATGCCAAAGGCTTCCCGGCAATCCGCTTTGATGTTGATAGGGCTGCCGAGCTCCGCCCGTACGACGCGGGCCGCTTTTTCCCGTGACATGCCGGAGCGCACGAGGTCGTCGGTGCATTGCTCGATGTGGAAGCGGAGCTCCTCGGACATTCCCTCTTCGAAATCACGCCGCCGAGTGAGCACGCGAAACAGAGAAGTAAGGCGCTTGATCACGTCACACCTCCTCCGACGTTGCGCCCAAGACCGCGGCAATCGCAGACGCCAGGCGGTTCCAGCCGGCAGTTTCGTCACGCAGACGGCGACGCCCTGCGACGGTCAAAGTGTAGAACTTCGCCCGGCGGTTGTTCTCGCTCTGACCCCATTCGGCAGTAATGAGATCGTGATGCTCCAGGCGGTAGAGCGCCGGATATAAAGAACCTTGAGGAATCTCAATGGCGTCGCGTGAAATCTGACGGATGCGCTGCAAGACGCCGTAGCCATGCAGGGGTTTCAAGGACACCGCTTTGAGAATCAGCATATCGAGAGTGCCCGGGAGTAGATCCGCGGATTTGTCCATAGCGTTGTGTTCTCCTAGTCTAGCTAGGAGTCTAACAAATGCTCTCCTAGTTTGACAAGGGGAAGTACCCACTGGACATCTGGAGAAAGAGACGTAGAGTTGGTGCATGGGAATCGCTACACCCAGCAAGCTTCCTCCCGGACCATCGCCGGAATCGTGGACTGCCAGCTTTAAGAATTACAGCCGCGATCCGTTAAGTTTCATGCCGAAACTCGTGCGCGATTACGGCGACATCGTGACGATGCGTTATTACAATTTTCGCGTTTATTTCATTAGCCATCCAGATTTCATCGAGCAAGTTTTGGTGACGCACAACCGGAAATTCATCAAAGGGCGGATTCTACGCAAGAACCGACGGTTGTTCGGGGATGGATTGCTGACCAGCGAAGGGGATTTCTGGCTGCGGCAGCGTCGCTTGGCACAACCGGCGTTTCACCGGGGGCGCGTCGCTTCGTACGCGGACACGATGGTGAAGTACGCTGACCGGCTGCTGGCGGAGTGGAAAGACGGGGAAGAGCGCGACCTTCACGCGGAAATGATGCGGCTGACGCTGCAGATCGTGGCGAAGACGCTGTTTGACGCGGATGTGGACAAAGACGCCAAGGAAGTTGGCCGCGCGCTCGGGGCGCTGATGGAGTTGAACTCCGATTTTCGCAAACTGATACTGACGCCGACGTGGCTGCCGACACCGCGGAATATCCGCGCGGCAATTGCGATTCGGCGCCTGGACAAGATTATTTTCCGATTTATCGAGGAGCGGCGGACATCCGGGAAAGATGCGGGCGATTTACTGTCGATGCTGCTGGCGGCTCGGGACGAAGATGGCTCGCGGATGACCGACCGGCAATTGCGCGATGAAGCGATCACAATTTTTCTGGCGGGGCACGAAACGACGGCGAACGCACTTTCGTGGACGTGGATGTTATTGTCGCAGAATCCCGCGGTTGAGGCGAAGCTGCACGCGGAGTTGGATGCCGTGCTGGCCGGCCGCACGCCTTCGCTGGATGATTTGCCGAACCTGCGCTACACCGGCCACGTGATCACGGAATCGATGCGGCTGTATCCGCCGGCTTGGGGAATGGCGCGGGTTGCTATCGAGGACGTGGAGATTGGCGGGTACCCGATTCCGAAAGGATGCGGAATTTCGCTGGCGCAGTGGGTGGTGCACCGCGATGCGCGGTGGTTCGATGCACCCGAAGAGTTTCGCCCGGAGCGATGGGAAGGCGATTTGATGAAGCGGCTGCCGCGGTTCGCGTATTTTCCGTTTGGCGGCGGGCCGAGGCAGTGCATCGGGAATAATTTCGCGGTGATGGAAGCGACGTTGCTGTTGGCGACGATTGCGCAGAAGTTTCGGATACGGTTGGTGCCGGGGCATCCGGTGGTGCCGATGCCGTCGATTACCTTGCGGCCACGGCATGGGGTTCGGGGGAAGTTGGAGGCGCGGGCGGGAGCGGATTTCGGGAAGATGGCGGCGAGTGCGCAGTCGGTTGTCGCGGATTGAGGAATGCGGGGAACAATTTTGGAGCGCTGGATCGGCCCGGGCAAGTTGGGGCACGGCGGTGCTGTGCCCCTACAAGTGGTTGATCAGGAACGGATGTTCCACAAGATCATTTGTTACTTCGAGGGGAGCAGGGGGCCGACTTCGGCGCGGGTGCGCATTACGCGCAGGATGGAGTCGCGAGTGATCATGCCGATGATGTGGGAGCCGCTGTTGTCGGCATTTTCGCCGCCGCTAACGACCGGCATCTGATTGATGTCGGCGGCGAGCAAGCGCTCGAGCAGGCCGAGCAGCGGTTCTTCGGGCTTGGCCCAGAGGATTTTGTCGCGCGGAATCATCACCGCTTGTACGGACATATGCGCCCACTCATCGCGTGGAACGGAATTGAGCGTGTGAACATTCATCATGCCGACCAAGCGATCGTCGGTGACGACCAGATGGCAGCGGCGGCCGGTGCGTAAGACTTCCTGGCTGTAGTCCTCCAGCGAAATATCGCGCGGAACCATGGGGACTTCCTGGCTCATGACGTCGGCCGCGTGGAGCCCCGAGAGCGTTTCGCGAATGGCGATCTGCGCGACGCTTTCCTGCGCGGCGTTCAACAGAAACCAACCGATGAACGCGTACCACAACATCTCCCAGTGGCGCGTGCTCACGGCATATCCGACTCCGAAGACGATCATTGCGTAGGCGATGAGTTTTCCGCTGGCACCAGCAGCTTTTGTGGCGCGCGTAAAGTCCTTGGTGATGCCCCAAACAATGGAGCGAAAGATTCGGCCGCCATCGAGCGGAAAGCCGGGAAGCAGGTTGAAGACGGCGAGGGTCACATTGATGCCGGCAAGCCAAAGGCCGAGCGCACCTACCATGGTGCCGTACGGGAAAATCAGCGTGAGGGCGTAGAAGACGCCGCCGAGAAACAAACTGGAGAGCGGTCCGGCAATGGCGATATTGAATTCCTGGATAGCCTTCGATGGGTCGTTGGCGATACGAGCCACGCCGCCAAAGACGAAAAGTGTGATGGAGTCGACGCGAATGTTATAGGCGTGGGCTACGACAGCGTGCGAAATTTCGTGGAACAGAATCGACGCAAAAAATAAAAGGCTGGTGATCACGCCAACCGACCAGTGCTGGGCGGTGGTCCATTGGGGATGCTGCTGGGTGAACTGCGCACCGAGCGTCATGGTGATGAGGATAAAGATGAATAGCCAGCTGGCATGGAGGTAGATGGGAATGCCGAGAACGCGGCCGATGCGCAGGCTTGATCCAGGATTCATGTTCGCTCAGGTTTTAGCCTAGCACAGAGTGGTGGCAGAGGCGCACGGCGGGGAGTTGTGGGTGGCTGTGTTGCGCGGGCTACATCGTGTGTTGCGGGCCACAAGTGTGAGGCCCACGGAAGTCTAGTAAGACCACTGGTTTCAATTAGATAGGCCTTGGTGCCTGGAGTGCCATTCTCCTGATTGCACGACAGGGAGGCACCCATGATCGCTCTGCTGGATATCACGACACTTACCCTCGCTACGCTTTTTGCGCTGGCTGCGGCTACGGGATTTCATTGGCTGCTATTGCGGGCGGCATTTCATTTAATGCGGCCGGCGGCGGCGCGGCGGGTTGCGGTACGGGCGGAATTGGCGCACGGGGCTCGCGGGTTGACGCGGGCGTTTGTTGGGCATCGGTGAGAGCGGGAGGAAGCACAGGTTGAAACCTGTGCCAATGGAGAGGGCGGGCTGAAGTCCGCCCCTACATTGGGTCACGGGCAAGTTGACGAATTTCGCGTTCGTCGAAGCTTTGCGAAAGATTTCTCGGGATTCACTCCAGCGGTGGAAAGACTCGGAGGGTCTGCCTGCCGCGGCGTTGCCGGGATTTGGTTAGAGGGAGCGATATATGTTGGTGCTGAAATACTTGTTGATGATCGTGGGAGCGGGACTCTTCGGGAGTGCGGGGACGCTGGTGATTTACGACATCTATTTGTCGGCACAGCTTCGACGATTGCTGCGGCGTGGGACAGCCGGAGAGGCGGGCGGGGCGGAAGGAACTGGCTTGGTGTCGCAACGCCCTTTCGGGCCGGTGCGCTGGGGGCTGGCGCGGCAACTCGCGGTTTGGGCGATCGTGCCACTGCTGCTGGCGCTGAGCATCGTGGTGATTCCCGACGGATCGGCCGGTGTGCGCATCAGCCAGATTTGGGGCGCGCGGCCCGGTACGTTGTATCCGGGCGTGCACGTCGTGGTGCCGCTGATCGACAACGTCGTGTTATACGACACGCGAGAACAGGTGTACACCACGTCGGCCACGGAGGCGCCGAAGTCAGGCGCTGACGTGCTAACGGTGCAAGCGCGCGAAGGCTTGAACATTGGCTTGGCGGTGAGCGTGCGGTACCGGCTGGACCCGCAGCGGTTGAGCTACATTCATGCGAATTTGCCACAGCCCGTCGGAGACGAAGTGGTGGCGCCAACAGTGGCGACAATTTACCGGCAGCTGGCGCCGAACTACATCACGCGCGAAATTTTTGCGACCAAGCGAGAAGAGTTGCGGACGACGGCGGCGACGGCGATCACGGCGCGGCTCGGGTCGGACGGAATTATCGTGCGCGAGGTGCTGCTGCGCGACTTGAAGTTGCCGGAGGAATACGCGAAGGGATTAGAAGGATGGCTGCTGAAAGAGCAGGAAAACGAGCGTTTGGGAACAGATACGGAGATCAAACAGAAAGAAGTGCGCATCGCCGAATTGGAGGCGGAGGCGTTGAAGGCGCGAGAGGTGAAGCAGGCGGAAGCGCAGGCGCAGGTTCGCGTGTTGCAAGCCAAGGCGGAATCGGACGCGATGCAGTACACGCTGCCGTTGAAGCAAAAGCAGATCGAGCAGACCAAGTTGGAAGCGCAGGCGCGTAAGGAAGCCACGCTGCAGAATGCGGAAGCGGCGGCGCAGGCGAAGGTGATCGACAGCAAAGCGGAAGTGGAACGGCAGAGGAATCTGGCGGAAGCGGAGGCCAACCGGATTCGCGTTACGGCTGCGGCGGATTCGGAGCGGATGAAGTTTGAGGCGGCGGTGCTGAAGTCGAATCCGATGCTGATTCAGAAAATTATTGCGGAACGATTGTCGGACAAACTGCAGATCATGATGGTGCCGGTGGATGGGAAGAATTTCTTTGCGAACGACGTGTTCCGGTCGGCGTTCTCGGGAGTCGGAGCGGGGTCGGGCGATGGATCGGATGATCCGGCGGCTACCGCGATTGCGGCGAAGGCGCAGAAGCAGGCGTCGCGGAGACCGTGAGAGGCGAAGTAAAGAAGTAACGACGTGATGAGGTAACGATAAGAACGGGAAGGAAGGCGGCTTGGCACGCGTCGTTGACGGTTGGAGACTCTTGGCACGAAGGCCGGCACCGCCGCGCTTGCTTTCGTTTGCAAGAATATCTCTTCGCCGGTGGCGATGCGTGCCGAGCCGCTTCTCTTTTTAGCGAACGCTGCGGTTCCGCGCGCGATTATTGCATCTTCACTTTGGGATATTGGGGTCTTGGTGGAAGCCCTTTGTAATTTTTCAGGGCGTCGTTGGCCAGTTCGATGGCTTTTTCGAGTTGCGGATCGTGTCCGCTGACTACCAGGTCGGGGCGTTGGGGAACAACGTAGTCGGGATCGACGCCGTGATCTTCCACAACCCACTCGCCGCCGTTGTCGGTGCTCCAGAAACCGAAACCGGGAGCGGTGACGCCTCCGCCGTCGCGTAGCGGCTGGACGTTACCAATTCCGACGAGCCCGCCCCAAGTGCGCTCTCCCACGATGGGCCCGATTTTTTCGCGGCGGAAAAACCATGGGAAGGCGTCACCGCCTGAGCCCGCCAGCTCATTGACGATCATGATTTTTGGGCCGTAGATCGCGACCGGCGGCCACGGAATGTCTTTCGTGTCTCTGGCAGCGACGACGGAGAGCAGTTGGCGCTTGAGTTTTTCGGTGTAAAAGTCGGGAATCATCCCGCCGGAGTTGTCGCGCTCGTCGACAATGATGCCGTCTTTATCGAGCTGCGCGTTGAACGCTTTGTCGAACTGGATGATGCCGTCGATGGAGGTGTCGGGGACGTGCATGTAGCCGATGCGGCCACCGGTGGCTTGCTCGACGCGCTTGCGATTGTTGTCGATCCAGTCGAGATAGCGAATTCCACTTTCGTCGCCGGTCGGTTTCACGGTGATCTCCCACGCACCGTCGGCGCTGGGTTTGCCGTTCAACCTGAGGGTGACAATCTTCCCGGCGAGATTTTGGAAGTAGGCGTATACGTCCTGCGAACTGGTGGCAGGTTGTCCGTTCACCGCTATGAGATAGTCGTTGGCCTTTACCTTCAGGCCGGGCTCGGTGAGAGGGGAACGCGTGGCCTCGCTCCAGTTCTCACCCGGATAGATTTTTGTGATGCGATAGTAGCCCTGGTCAGGCTGGAAATCCACGCCGAGCAGGCCTACGCCAATTTGGGGAGCCTTTGGCTGATCTCCTCCTCCGACGTAAGTGTGCGAGGTGCTGAGTTCGGCGATCATTTCGCCGATGAGGTAATTCAGATCGCTGCGGTGCGCGACCCAGGGCAACAGAGCCTCATAGCGCCTGCCGATTTGTTCCCAGTTGTGGCCGGTCATAGCCGGGTCCCAGTAGAAATCGCGCTCAATGCGCCAGGCCTCGTGGAAAATTTGTTTCCACTCCTCGCGGGGATCGATTTTCACCTGGAGGCCGGAGAGATCCAGCTTGCCTTCGCCAACCTTCGCTTTGCCGGGTTCGGCGTCCTGGATGCCGAAGACCGGGCCGGCTTTATAGATGACCTTGGTGCCTTCTTTGTCGACATCGTAGGCGTCGACACCGGTCAACAGCTCTTTGTCTTCGCGCTTCTCCAGGTCGTAGAGGTGAACGATATTGCGCGGCGCGTTGTCTTGGTCGGTCCCGGCGGCTCTGGCTTCCGGCGGCTGTGCCATATAGAGGATCTTTCCTTTGCGTGCGGCCAGGTTGCTATAAATGCCGGAAGCAATCGGCACGGGAGCGACGCGGGTTTCGATCCCTGCTAGATCGACCTTAATAGGCTTTGGGGCTTCTTTTTTCTCGTCCTTGTTGGGTTCTTCCTTGTTGGGTTCTTCCTTGTTGTCTTTGCCGGAGGCCTTCGCTTCGTCTTTCTTGTCGGCGCCTTTTTCGTCCTTGGCGTTTTTGTCCTTGTCCTTGTCCTTGTCCTTGTCCTTGTCCTTGTCTTTATCTTTGTCAGCCGCTTTTTCTTCATCGCTTTGCGGGGTGAACGGCGAGGCTTCGTCGTTGGTGAGCGTCAACGCGAAGACTCCATCGGTGGTGTAGTAATTGAAGCGCTGATCGAGCTGGCCGATGCTGGGGAAGAAGTACCGCTGCGACAGAAAGAAGATGTATTTTCCGGCGGGATCGAAGACCGGATTGGTGTCGTTATAGAAGCCGTCGGAAATTTTCGATATCTTCTTTTGATCGAGCGAATATAAATACATTTGGCCTGCGCCGCGCCGGTCCGTCTTCGAATACGCGATCCACGCGCTGTCCGGTGCCCAACTGCCATCGGCGATGTCGGCGTAGCTGCCTTGGTCAACCTGCACGGGTTTCTTTTCATCGACGTTGATCCACCAAAGTTTGTGGAGCTTGTCCCAATACAGCAGTTTCTTGCTGTCCGGCGACCAGACCGGCCCGTAGCGATAGACACCGCCGTTGGTGGTTACGCGAACATCGTCGCCGCCCATCTGCGGCCTCAGATAAACTTCGTATTCTCCTGTTTTATCGGACAGATAGGCGATCCATTTTCCATCCGGGGACCACGCCGGGTTGAGTTCATGCACGCTGGAATTGTCGGTGGTGAGCGTGCGGATGCTGCCGTGTTCGGCGGGCACGGTGAACACATTGCCGCGGGCTTCGAGGACTGCGCGCGCGCCGGATGGAGAGAGACCGAAGCTCCCGATGTTTTGCGCTACGTTTTTGAATTCGGGACGTGCCTCCAAATCCTCTGCGTGCACCTCGATCGGAATATTCCGGGAGGTCCCATCCTGAAGGCTCAATTCATAGAGCAGGCCACCGTTTTCGTACACGATGGCATCCGGTCCAAGGCTAGGCCACTTGATGTCGTACTCCTTGTAGTCGGTAAGTTTTTTGGTCTGCTTGGTTCCAAGATCGTAGGTGAACAGGTTCATCACGCCGTCGCGATCGCTAATGAAATAAATGGCGTTACCGTGCCACATGGGAAATAAGTCCATACCCTTCGATTTGGGCAGTTCTTCGTAGGTGTTCTTTTTCAAATCGTAGATAGCGATCGGCAGGCTCCAGCCCCCGTGATAGCGCTTCCAAGTGCGGTTTTCCTGTGACGTTTCCAGGTAGGCGATCTTGTTTCCATCGGGGGAGAAGCTGGTCAGGTCTCCCCGCGGCACGGGCAGCACTTGAGGGAGGCCTCCCTGCGCGGAAATCAGGAACAGCCTGGTGGTTCGCTTGGGCGGCGCGGTGATGCGATCCGACCTGAACAATACATTTTTGCCGTCGGGCGTCCAGCCGAGCACGATATCGTTGGAAGGATGAAACGTCAGTCGCTTGGGTTCGCCGCCGCTGGCCGGGATTAGATAGACGTCGGGGTTGCCGTCGTAGGCGGCGGTAAAGGCGATCCACTTTCCGTCGGGAGAGAATTTAGGATAGAGCTTTTCGCTGGGGCCAGACGTCAGCCGGTGGGCCGCGCTACCCTGGCGGGAAGCCAGCCACAGGTCACCGGCATACGAGAAGACTACAGAATCTTTCGAGACATCCGCGTAGCGCAAGAGCTTCGTAGGCCCGGCCGGTACCTGCTCGGGCGATGCGGAGGCTTTCCCCGTCATTGCCGGATGGGCACAGAATAACAGCACAAAGAAAATTGAAGCGCAGGCGCCTGCTCGAAGACACAGCTTGGTCATTTGCTCTCCCATCGATGAACCACTCATTTGCTTGATCGCTAGACAGAAAACGACGCCACCCCGGTATGGCACTCCAGTAAAGACGTTTTTTATCCGAAATAGTTTCCTGAAAAGTGAAATCTTGCAGGCTGCAAGCCGCTCTTGGAGCCGGAATATCATCGGTCCTGCTGCCGTTGCCTGCCAAGTAAAATGTTTGTCTATTCCTACAGCACCGAATCTGCGGCCTGGTGGCAGTCTGTTGCTGCCAAAGCAGGGAGGGGCGCGGCGGGGCTTTTGTCGCGACGGCTATCAGGATATGCTTTCTGCTTGAACGTGCACAAAGACTCTAAACATCCAAACAATTTCAACGCCATGCCCGAAGGCAAGGTCTGCGACGACGGGCGGCGGGCGCGGGGTAGGTCAGGTGCGCTGACGGTGGCATCGTTGATTGGGCCTTGCGGAGCTTCTCGATGAGCTTCCGGACCAAACTGTTTCTCGTCTTCGTGTTTACCGTTCTTGGCTCGGTTTCCATTGTGGCCTATGGCGTGGCGCGGTACGCCCGCGCGACTTTCGAAGAAATGGATCGGGAGCGTACCGAAGCCATCGTTGGGCAGTTCAATAAAGAGTTTGTGCAACGTGAAGATGAGATTGCCCAGCAGGTCAAGAATATTGCGGATGCGGACGTGACCCTGCGCGTGGCCATCGATCTGGCGCGGCCCAACGCGGACCAATCTCTGTACGTTCACGATGCCAGCGGAGCGGCGCAAGACCACCAACTGGACTTCGTTGAGCTTGCGGGTTGGGATGGGACGATCATTTCGTCGGCGCAGTACCCGTCGCGGGTTGGCTATAAGAATAGTTGGGTAACCGCAACGAAGGACTGGAACTCGACGGCGGCGTTTTTGAAGAGAGAAGAGCTTTCGGACGGCGCCGCGCTTTCGTTAACGGCAGTGCGCTCAGTTTCCGGGGGGAACGACAAAAGTCTCTATATTATTGGCGGGCGCCGCCTTGACCAGAATTTTCTATCGACGCTGGTATTGCCTTCCGGGATGCGCGCGTTTTTGTATCTCAACCTCGACCCAGGTTTTAGTCCCGCGGCCCTTCTGAGCGGAGTGAAAGAGGGCGTCGAGCAACCGGAGCTTCTGCAACCCCTGATCGACGAAATTCGGAAACAACCGCAAACCCTGGTTCGAACCATCAACTGGAACTCCGACGCCGCGTCGGCGGAGACCTTCCACGCCATGCCGCTGTCGGGACGCAACAACGAACTGCTCGGCGTACTCCTGGTGGGAAGCTCGCGCAGGCAACTGGTGCTGCTAACCGACCGCATCGTGATGACCTCGGCAGCGGTTGCGGCCGGGGCGTTGCTGATCGGTTTGCTCGTGAGCTTCTGGGTTTCCGCGCGAATCACGCGGCCGGTGAGGGAACTTGCCGAAGGTTCCCGCGAAGTGGCGGCCGGGCGTTGGGACACGCGGATTGATGTGCGAGGCCTCGACGAGATCGGGCAGCTGGGGATTGCATTCAACGACATGACTCGGACGCTGGCGATTCAACGTGATCGCTTGCTGCAAACCGAACGCGTGGCGGCCTGGCGTGAACTCGCGCGGCGACTGGCGCACGAGTTGCGGAATCCGCTGTTTCCCTTGCAAATTACAGTGGAGAATCTGCAGCGCGCGAAGCAACTGGACGCAAAACAGTTTTTGGAAGTTTTCAACGAATCGACGGCGACACTGAAGGTCGAGCTAGCCAATCTCAATGCCATCGTGGGGCGCTTCAGCGATTTCTCGAAAATGCAGGTCCCGCAGTTCGTTCGCATGGACGTGAACGAGGCCCTGCGCAATATTATTCGTTTGTTCGAACCACAATTTAACGTGGTCGGTAAGCCTGCAATTACCGCGGAGTATGCCCTTACCGAATCGTTGCCGGAAATTGACGCCGACCCAGTGCTCCTGCATCGCGCATTCCAGAACCTGGTGCTGAACGCGCTGGACGTCATGCCCGCGGGCGGCACGCTCACCCTTCGAACCGCCGAGCGCGGTGCGAATGTGTTGATCGAGATTTCCGATTCCGGCGAAGGCCTTACGCCGGAAGAGTGCGCGCGGCTTTTCACGCCGTACTATACGACCAAGCAGCAAGGCACGGGTTTGGGCCTCGCGATCGTGCAATCGATCATCAGCGACCATCACGGCACGATCAGTGTGTCCAGCGAACAGGGGCACGGAACAACGTTCCGCATCGAATTGCCGAAGCGTCAGGCCAATGCTAGGGTCGCTCGCGATAACGAGCCCGTCGCGCCCAAAGAATCGAAAGAGAGAGATAAGGACAAAGACGTTCCTCCGACATTTGCTGCGGCTTCGGACTGACACGACGCTGAACGTTGTACGAAGAAACCTTCGACACAAAGGACGGATGCTTGCCGCGCAAAGCCCACCTGCTGCTGGTTGACGATGATCCAAGCACGCTGGCCTCGCTTTCTCGCGCGTTCCGCCTGGCGGGTCACGAGGCGACGGTTTGCGACAATGCCGCGCGGGCGCTGGACCTGGTTCGCGGCGAGGCCTTCGATCTCATTCTGTCCGACGTCGTGATGCCCGGTAAAAATGGAATCGAGTTCCTCGAGGACCTGAAAAAAGCCGGGGTGAAAATCCCCATCGTCCTGATTTCGGGAGAAGCGAACATCGAGATGGCCGTTCAAGCGACCAAGCTGGGCGCCATGGACTTCCTTGAGAAGCCGCTTTCTACCGACAAATTGCTTGTGACGCTGGAAAACGCCATGAGGCTGTCGCGCCTGCAGGAAGAAAATCGGCAGCTGCGCGACCGACTGGGAAAGCACGAACTCGTAGGCTCAAGTCCGGCGATGACGAAACTCCTGGCCCAGGTCGAACGTGTTGCCGCGAGCGAAACGCGCGTCAGCATCCTCGGTGAAACCGGCACCGGCAAGGAACTGGTCGCACGCGCGATCCATGAAAAATCGGCGCGGCACGAAAATGCGTTCGTGACGCTGAACTGCGCGGCCGTGCCGGCCGAACTCATCGAGTCAGAGCTTTTCGGTCACGAAAAGGGCGCGTTCACGGGCGCGGCCGCCAAACACCTGGGAAAATTCGAACAAGCCGACGGCGGCACCTTGTTCCTGGACGAGATCGGCGACATGCCTGTAGCGATGCAAGCCAAGTTGCTTCGCGTGCTGGAAGAAGGCGAAGTCGAGCGCGTTGGGGGCGACAAGCCGATCCAAGTGAATGTGCGTGTAGTTGTCGCGACGCATCGCAATCTGGAAGAGCTCGTGAAGCAGAACACGTTTCGGCGCGACCTGTTTCACAGGATTTATGTTTTTCCGCTGCAGCTGCCGCCGTTGCGCGAGCGCCTGGAAGATTTCCCGGTGTTAGTCGAGCATTTTGCGCGGCAAGTGGCGGCGCAGAACGGCTGGAAAGAGAAAGTCTTCGCTAAGGATGCGATTGACGAGCTGCGGCGCTACAGCTGGCCGGGCAACATTCGCGAACTACGCAACGTGGTCGAGAGGCTAGTGCTCCTGGCGGGCGAAGATCCGGTTGCTGCTTCTGACGTGCGGTTGGTCCTACCTTCCTCGCACGGACCTTCGAGTTCGACAGATGGTGGCCCTGCAACCGGAACGCTCGCCGAGCGGACCGAACAATTCGAAAGGGAAGTGCTGCTGGCGGAAATTCATCGCCAGAATTTTCACATGACGAATGTGGCGCGCGCGATGGGATTGGAGCGCAGCCATCTTTATAAAAAGTGTCAGCAACTTGGGATTGATTTGCAGTCGATTCGCAAGCCCGAGTAATTCTGAATGCCCGAGTAATTCCCACTTCTCAAGAAGGTACTCCCTCACTACTGTCATCCCGAGTCCCGCGGTTTTGGCCGGGGTGAGGGATCTGCTTTTCGCTCGCGTGTAGCCGCGAGCGCAAGTGCCTGAACAAGCCCAGCCAAGTCCCCGAATCCCAATCCGTCCTGCTAAGTTATTGAAAACAAGCCTAATTCTGTTCTTGACAGGCAATCGCTGATTGCGATATAAGATTTGCATATTGCAATAACAGGCGGCACCCTCATGACCCTCGGCGACAAACTCCGATCCCTACGCGCAGTAGAAGGTTCGCTCCGCGGTTTAGGTCGCCCAATGACCCAGCTCGAACTAACGCGGGCCATGAAGCGCGAAGTTGGCCGCGGCTTGAGCCAGGCGTATCTCTCGCAGATCGAGGGCGGCTCCAGGCCGCACCTGACGCAGTCGACGCGCGACCTGCTGGCCCGTTTCTTCCGCGTCTACCCCGGCTTTCTCGTGGACGACCCGGAAGGATATTCGCTAAACCTGCAGTCCGACCTGCGAGCTACCGACGCGAAAGTGGACCGCTGGCTCTACGCCGGGGTGGAGGAATTCCCGACGGATCCCGAGTTGAGCGAAGCGCTGCTCACGGTTGCGGAAGTTCCGGATTCGCGGCAGGCGCTTTTGCTCCTCGCCGAGATTCTTCGCACTCCGGGACTTGCCGACAGGCTCAGCGAGGTTTTGCGCCCCCCGCGCATGCAGGGCAGCGGGCATCCACCGCCGCCCAGCTCCAGTTCTCTCCGGAACTAACCGGAAGTTCGCGTCTCGAATCCCGGCTGCGCACTCCAAGTGCGCTCGAGGTGCTCTATGACGTGGTCTGACTTTTATCTTTTCTGTTTCCTCGTCGGTTTCGCGTTCAGCGCGCTGACATTCCTCGCCGGCGCCGTTCACATTCACCTGCCGTTCCGCCTGCACTTGCCGGCGCATGGCGGGCATTCGGGAACGGGCAGCCACGGCGGCGTGGCGGCAAAAGGCGCGGGCGGACGCGCGGGCAGCCACATTTCGTGGTTCAACGCCTCGACGATGATGGCGTTTCTCGCGTGGTTTGGCGGTGCGGGATACATCCTCACGCGCGCGTCGCATCTGGTGGCAGTGGTGTGCCTGGCGCTCGCGGCGCTGGCTGGGCTCGTCGCGGGAATGGTCGTCTACAGCTTCATGCTCAAGCTGACGCGTGCCAGCGACTCGCAAATGCTCGACGCCGATTACCGCATCGAGGGTTGCGTCGGCACGCTCAGCATGCCGATTCGTGAAAAGGGAACCGGCGAAGTGATCTTTTCGCTCGGCGGCGTCCGCCGTTGCGCAGGCGCGCGCAGCGAAGCAGGCGAACTCGTCGAGAAAGGCGCAGAAGTCGTAATCGAGCGCTACGAGAAGGGAATCGCGTACGTGAAGCGCTGGGACGATTTCACGAAGTAATCATCGCCCCCGTAGGGGCACTGTGCCGCCGTGTCCACTTCGCCGGCGAAAGTTTCCTCGGACGAAATGCCCCGTAGCGGTCCGAGCGAGTTGGTTAAAAGGAGGTCCATATGTTCGATCAAATGACGGTACCGGTGATCGCCGGACTCGCCGTGCTGGGTTTGCTTCTCATCATGGCTGTACTGGCGAAGTTGTTTCGAAAAGCGGGCCCGCACGAGGCTTTGATCATCTACGGCCTCCGCGGCACGCGCATCGTGAAAGGTGGCGGCACGATCATCTATCCGATGATCGAGCAATGCCGCGAGCTGTCGCTGGAGCTGATGTCGTTCGACGTCGCGCCCCAGCAAAGCCTGTATACCAAGCAGGGCGTCGCGGTCACGATTGAAGCGGTTGCTCAGATCAAAGTGAAATCCGATCCGGAGTCGATTCGCACCGGAGCGGAACAGTTCCTGACCAAGCGGCCCGAGCAGCGCGAAGGCTTGATTCGCTTAGTGATGGAAGGCCATCTCCGAGGGATCATCGGGCAACTCACGTTGGAGCAAATCGTGAAGGAACCAGAAATGGTTGCCGATCGGATGCGCTCCACGTGTGCCGACGACATGAACAAGATGGGGCTGGAAGTGATCAGTTTCACCTTGAAGGAAGTGCGCGACAAGAACGAATACATCACCAACATGGGCCGGCCGGACATCGCGCGCATCAAGCGCGACGCAGAAGTAGCCGCCGCCGAAGCCGATCGCGACATCGCCATCAAGCGCGCTGAATCGCAGCGCGCCGCGGCTGTCGCCAAAGCGCAAGCCGACCAAGAGCGCGTGGCCGCCGAGACCGCTTCGCTGACCAAGCAAGCGGAAGCGGAGCGCGATCTCGCCATCAAGAAAGCTCAATACCTGGAAACCACCAAGCGCGCACAAGCGCAGGCCGACAAGGCTTATGAAATCGAAACCAACGTGCAGCAACAGCAGGTGATCCTGCAAGCCGTGCGCGTCCAGCAAGCAGAACGCGAAGCGCAAGTGAAGGTCCAAGACGCCGAAATTGCGCGCCGCGAACGCGAGTTGATCGCCACGGTGCTGAAGCCTGCCGAAATCGAGCGGCAACGCATCGAGACGCTCGCCGAAGCCGAACGGCAACGCTTGATCAAGGAAGCCGAAGGCCGCGCCTCTGCGACCCGCGCACAAGGTGAAGCTGACGCGGAGATCATCTTCAAGAAGGGCGAGTCTGAAGCCCGGGCGATGAACATCAAGGCGGAGGCTTTTCAGGAATACAACCAGGCCGCTGTCGTCGACAAGCTGATTACCGGCCTGCCGGAGGTAGTGCGTGCTCTCGCGGAGCCGCTCAGCAAAATCGACAAGGTGACCATCGTTTCGACCGGCAATGGCGATGCCGCCGGTGCCTACAAGCTGACCGGCGACGTCACCAAGATCGCGGCGCAAGTACCTGCGCTGTTCGAAGCGCTGTCCGGCATGCAGATGTCGGACCTGCTCTCCAAGGTGCGTTTGATCGGCGACAAAGCGCCAAAGTCGGCGCCGCCATTGCCGCCAGCGCCGAGTAATTCATAACGTTCGCTTCCGCCGGGGCGGATTGGGAATCTGCTCCGGCGCTCTTTTCTTTCGAAGATTGCCTCGGGGGGAAGGTCATGGCCGTCAGCAATGCGAAAAAGATTGCTCTCGTCTTATGGATAGTGGCAGCAGCGCTCGGCTTGTTTCTTGCCATCCACTTTTCGGGCGATGCGGTGGTGGTGCTGGAAAAATGTTTGGCAATGAGCCTTGCGTATTTTGCGGGCAAGTAGAGACTTCGAAGAAGTTCTTGGCTTCGGGGAACACAGAAAGGGGAATTGTTATGGGACTTTTGGAACGTGTAAGCACCTTAATTCGCGCAAACATCAACGACGCGATCGATCGCGCCGAAGATCCGGAAAAAATGATCAAGCAAGTGATTCTCGACATGGAGAATCAATACATGCAGGTTAAGACGCAGGTCGCCGTCTCCATCGCCGACCAGCACGTGCTCGAGAAAAAGCTGAAGGAGAACGAAGACGCCGGCAGCGACTGGATGCGCAAAGCCGAACGCGCTGTCGATAAGGGACAGGACGACCTGGCCCGCGCAGCTCTCGATCGGTACCACACGTCGCAGCGGCTAGCCCTGAGCTACCGCGAACAAGTCGACGATCAGAAGGCGCAGGTCGAAGCCCTGAAAGGAGCGCTGATGAAACTCGAACAAAAGCTGGACGAAGCGAAATCCAAACGCGAACTGTTGCTGGCGCGTCACCGCCGCAGCATCGCGCTGGGCAAAGCCGCCCGCGCACAAACTGCGCTCGGCGACAACGCCAAGAGCGCCACCTTCGACCGCCTCAAGGATCGCGTAAATCAAACCGAAGCAGTCGCCAGCGCCGAGGTAGAACTAGGCGCCGACGAAGTCGCTGAGCGCCTGACGCGCATCGACCGGGACACCGAAGTCGAGCGCCTGCTGCAGGACCTGAAGTCGCGCCGCCTTCTCCCCGGTTAACAAGGTGAAAGGTCCGCCGTTCGTTATTACAGCCCGTCAACGATCTTCCGTGCCAGCGGCAACACATCATCCAAGCCGCAAGGACACGTCATATACATGATGCGCACCACCATGTCCCCCTTGCGCACGAAAAGCATCGCCCCCGCGCCGTCAAACGCTTCGTCGCCCAGATTGGGAATATCCGGCGCGACCGACGGTCCTACGCGGCCCAGGGTCGCTCTATAGAGCCGCATCTGAAGCTGTGGGGCATTATTGTCGATCGAAAAGGAAAACACCGGGGCTTCGCCAGGATGCTCGGCCACATTGCCGTTCGATTCGGAATTAGCGCCGTGAAAAATCGTCTTGCCAAAATTTTCAACGCTGTCCTGCTGCGACTTATTTAGTTCATTCTTGCGTAGCGCGGAGACGTGTTTCGCAGTCATGTCCGCAGCGTCACCGCTAACGCTGTACGTGCATCCAGGATTGCCATTGGTGGATTCGGCCCGCACCACATCCATTTTGACAGCTTGCGCGACGTCGGCCTTCGAAAGCAGCGCACAACCATCAATACTGCGCAGTGCAGCCTGGCTCTCTCTCATTTCTTCAGGAGACCGGTTGAGGCCGAATTCCTGGGCTTTTTGATGGATGCGGTGGCCGATATACATCATCGCCGCCACGCCCATCACCCCGAACGCCACGAAGATCAGCACCACCACAACGAGAATTTTCACCAGGGGACTGGTTTTTGACGGTGCGACCGGGGCCTGCGTTTGCATCGGTGCCGCGTATGCTGTTGGAGCCGGCGGCGGTGGAACCGTCGAGGCTGGTGGCGGAACAGCGGTGCTCGGCTGAGAGACATCGCCAATCCGCGTCCCGCACTTCACGCAAAATGCTTGGCCGTTAGCCAGCGGACTTCCGCAATTCCTGCAGAATCCTGCCATTTGGTTTTCCCCCGATGTCTCTCGATGTGGAACTAAGTGGCAGCATCCTGACAGACACCCGCCGCTCACGGCAAGAACTTCGATTTACGAGCGGGTTTCTGGTGGTCCTCGACCCTAGCGGCGCTAGCAGGCGAAAGTCAGGGCCCTTCCGTTTGTGAGCGGCCAAATCGCGTCTAGTCCTTAAGAAACTTGAAATTTGGTGCGCCCTTCTGGCAATGTTAAATATCCTACGGCTTGCGGCACCCTACCGCATCTTGCCCGCCGGTCCCAGCGCTGATTCCACCGCATCACTCATTTGTTCTTATGCGTCGGCCTTGGCCGCGCGGAGGCGACCGAATGTCCGGGGCCGGCACAAAGCAGCAACGATCGGAGTCCGTGAAGCCCGCCACCCTTGGAGATCTGCAAATAACTCCGGGTGCCGTGATGAGCGATTTCGAGCAGATTTGTGTGGCCCTGCCTGCTAGCGGAGCTCTCATCGCCGTCCGCGATCTGGCCGGCCTGCTCTGCACGGTCAGCTTCGGCCACGCGCTTGCCGTGGGTTCCCGGCTTCCAGTGGAGTCCTCTTTTACAAGGCAATGTATTGAAACGGGTGAAGTCGTGCTCTCTGAGGATACTGAGAGTGGTCCAACTACTCATTTGTCGGTCGCGACACGCGGAGACTTTCGTTCGGCGGTTGCAGTACCGATACAAGTACACGGAACAGTTGTCGCCCTCATCGAATTATTTTCCTCACAGCCTTTCGGCATCCATGCCGCTGCCATCGCTGGATTGAAAGACGTCGCTAAGTCTTTCGCTGCCCTGATGATTTTCGACGCCAGCAACGGCGGACAACACCTCGTCGGCGGGTCACTGGACGGGCCAACGATCTTGCCAGCTCCAATTGCTGAGCAAGGACCGACCTCGGCTGCGGAAGAAGAATCGATTCAGATCGCTCCGGAAGAGCCCCCGATTGCTGAAGAAGGACTCATTATGGTTATCGATCCAGCTGTCCCACCGACGCCGGTAAACCGAGAGGAAATTCGACGGACCGCTGCGCCCACCTCTCCGCTACTCAGCGATAGGCCGATGCCGGCCAGAGTGTGGGTCATCGCTGCTGCTCTCCTCTTGCTTCTCTCCTTGTTGTTACTGTTCTTGTTCCATAGCGCCAACGGCAGCTAGGAGTACATCGATTCGCAAGTGCTGGTAAGTACCGCTCGTGCGAGAATAGCCGCGTGAATCCGTGGATCTTTGCGGCTCCCGCTGTCGTCACTGCCGCCGCTGGGCTGACCGCCTATGGCGCCGTCTATCCGCGCGCGCAATTGTTCGGGCCGACCACTTGGCGGACGGCCTCGCCCCGTAAACTGTGCATCACCTTCGATGACGGCCCGAATCCGGCGATGACGCCGCGACTGCTCGATCTCCTCGATCGCTACAACGCACGCGCGACATTTTTCTTGATTGGGCGCTACGCACGGGAATGCTCGGACCTGGTTCGAGAGACGGCGGCCCGGGGGCACGTGATCGGCAATCACACGCAAACGCACCCAAATCTGTTCAGGCTCTCTCCGGCGCAGACCCGCGAAGAATTGCGCCGCTGCCAGGACGCGATTTCCGCCACCTTGCACGCGACGCCGAAATGGTTTCGACCTCCGTGGGGTTTCCGCAGCCCCTGGCTCGCGAGCATCACACGTGAGTTCGACTTGCACACGGTAATGTGGACGCTGATACCCGGCGATTGGCGACCCCCGTCCAGTCAATGGCTGATCGAGCGCATGAATCCCGTCGCCTCGCACGCGACATCCGCCGCCTGCGATCCGGGGCATGTGCGCACCGGCGACATCCTCTGCCTTCACGACGGTGGCCATCGAGCTCAGAGTGCGGACCGCACCCCCACGCTGGCGGCGCTCGAATATTGGCTGCCGCGCTGGCGCGACCTAGGCCTTGAATTTGCTACAATCGAAGAAGCGGTGCGCACACCCGCGCGATAACTATGGACGAGCGAGCTTTTTACACCGAACGCGAAGAAACCAAGAAGATCAAGCTGTTGTGTCCCAGCTGCCGGGGTGAATTCGAATTTCCCGTGCGCTGGAAAGTCTGCCGCAAAAAAAAGGAACTTCCCCGAGGCGCCGGTGAAGAAGACAAGAAGCGCTTCGCCAAAGCATCTTCCTATATGGTCCGTCTAGACGACCTGGTAGCCTGCTACAAGTGCCGCAAACGTTTCGAGCTGACCGGCCAGTCGACCGTGCTTATCTCCGATACCCTAGGCGATCCCAGAGCCGATCCAGAAAACTTCGGCAATCGTTAAATACTACCCGGCATCTTGTAGGGCGCAGCACTGCTGCGCCCCAAACGCCCGGCCCTAATCCACAGTCGGTTCTCCGATTTCGGTTTTCGCGCCGCAATTCCGTCTTGAACGATCGACCCCTTGCGGAAAGGACTCTCTCAAATCTCTGGGTACATCTCAAAAAATGCCTCAATCGACTGGCGAAACGTCGCCTCGATCTCTTCCTTCGTCCCTTCGATCAAATGCATGGTCACCCGCGCCGTACGCCCGTTCTTCAGCACCACGGTAGCGTCTTTCACTTCCCCGAGATCCTCCTCCGGCAGCAACCTCATTCCGTAGATCAGCGCCAGCTTCGCCATGCCTTCCTCCTAATCTATCCGCCACCAGCGTAGCTCCGCAATATTCGACGGTCAAACTCACTGCCAGGCTCGCGACTCGCGTAGGAACTAGTTGTCCTGAATGGTGGTTTCCCCAACCACCACCCGAATCGCCCCAGACCAAAAGACCTGGCGTATTTTTCGGTATCCTTTTCAGCCGCCGGAGACGCGTATACTGTCGCAAGCATCCGTAATTCTCGCGCAGGCATCGCAGAAACAGCACGGAGAACAGCCATGCACCTCAAGCGCACACTCATTCTTGTATCCGCTGCATTGTTGATCAGCGGCGCATCCACCGGCATTGCTCGGTCTCAAGAGCCGGACGGGCCGCAAACATCTGCCCCGCCTCCCGCCCCGCGATCCGTGCAGCCCGCCGCGCGCAATGCCGGCCCGCCGCAGCCCATCAATGTTCCAGCGGGCACGCGCTTTGCCGTTGTCCTGGAGAACGGCATCTCCACCCGCGGGGCAAAACCCGGCGATTCCGTTTATTTCCGCACGTCCTTCCCGATCACCCAGAACAACCACATCGTGATACCCGTGGGATCCTATCTTCGCGGCGAATTGATCGAATCCAAGCGTCCGGGTCGCATTAAAGGCCGCGGCGAATTCCGCATGAAACTCAACACCTTGATTTTCCCGAATGGGTACACAGTCGACTTGAACGCCGATCCCCGCAGCGCAGACAGCGGGGGCAAAGGAACGATGGATTCGGAAGGGAAGATGACCGGCCCCAGCGGCACCGGCAAAGACGTCGGCACCGTAGCCACCACGACAGCTGCCGGCGCAGGAATAGGCGCGATCGCAGCTGGCGCAAAGGGTGCCGGAATTGGCGCCGGAGCAGGTGGTCTGGTGGGACTCGGCGCGGTGCTCCTAACGCGGGGCCCGGAAGCGGAATTACCCCGCGGCTCAACCCTCGACGTTGTGCTAGAGCACGACCTAGCGCTGGACGGCAGCCAGATTCACTACAGCAACGTAGGCCAGGCGTCGCCCATCACGCCGCCACCCTCGCGCTAACTGTAGTGGCGGGTCTTTAGACCCGCCAAGGTTCTAACGCCGACAGGATCAATCGCACGGCAGGCCGGAGCCGCCGCCTCTACGCGGATGTTTCTCGTTGCGCGGCCACGAATCGCAAAGGGCTCAATCGCTCCCAATCGACAGTCACGCGCTGTTCTATAACCCACTCACGCGTCAACCGCGCAGTGATCGGCGTAAGCAGCACGCCGCTACGAAAATGCCCCGTCGCTATCATCAGGCCGTCGAGATCGGTTGGACCCAGAATCGGCAAATGATCGGGCGAGTCTGGCCGCAAGCCCGCCCAGGTCTCTTCGATTCGCGCGTTGGCCAATCCCGGCACCAGCTCGATAGCGGCCGCCAGGATTTTTTCCACGGCACCGGCGGTCACCTGCTTGTCGAAGCCAACATACTCGACCGTGGCCCCGGCCAATATCCGGCCGTCATTTCTGGGCACCAAATAAATTTTGTCCGACCAGAGCACTCGTTCCATTTTCAAGTCATCCGCCCGCAAAGCAACCATTTGGCCTTTCGCGGGGCGCACCGGAGCATAAGCTTCCGCTCCTTCAATGTGCGCCGAAAAACAACCGGTGGCAATCACCGTCCATTTCGCCGCGATATTTTCGCCACGTACCTTCAAACCAGCGCAGCGCCCGCCTTCGCGCCAGATTGCCTCCACCGCGTGTTCCGTGAAAAGCTCCGCGCCACTTTTCCGCGCCGAGTGCAACACCGCCTGCGTCAAGGCGCGATTGTCGACAGACGCTTCTTCGGGCCGTAATGCCGCCGCCTCCACATCGGGGCTGAGGGTCGGCTCCAGTTCGCGCGCATCTTCCGGCCGCAGAGGTTCCGCTTTCAGTCCGAGTCCGTGGTGCAGCGCGATCAACGTGCTCAGCTCGCGCCGAGCATCCCGGGAAAACAACGCGTCCATCGTTCCAAAAGGTCGAAAGCCAACATTCTGGCCCGAGACTTCTTCGACATTTGCAACAAACCCTGGGTAAAGGCCCATGCTTGCTTTGGCTAGCGGCACCAACGGAATCATTCCGGGGTTTTCTGGCGCGGGCGACAAAATGCCCGCGCTTGCCCAGGACGCCTCGCGCCCAGGCTCGCCTCTCTCGAACAAACCAACTCGCAGACCAGCCTGCGCCAGTTCCAGAGCGATCGCACCGCCGATCAGCCCGCCGCCGGCGATTATCGCGTCAAAAGTTTTCATGACTGCATTCTAACGCATCCAGAAGAGCGCGCTCACACGACACGTTGGGTGTGGAGGAGAATCGTTGAGCAAACAGAATCACCGTGAACTGGAAGCTGGGAGAGAAGTTACAACGAGCGAGCCAGCTCTTCGGAAAGCACTTGCGCTTTCTTGGCAGCGCTGCTCGCGCGTGTCCAATCGCCGACATGCGCCGCGTCGCGCGCCTCGGTGACGAAGCTGCGTACCTTAGAGGCCAGATCCGATTGTGCGGCATTCAACGTCCTGCCTTGCGAGGCCGCAATGTTTCGCTCCGCTATGCTCAAACTCAAATTGGTTCGCTGCTGCGCCGCCGCGGTCTCTTCCGCCGTCAACTGTGGCGCGATTTGCGGCGGTTCGGGGCGCGATGGAGCGCTCGGTGCCGATGCAATGGTCGGAACGCGCGGCCGTTGCGGTATGCTCTGAATTTCCGCCAGCGGTGACGGTGGCGGCGGTACATCGAGCTCCATTTCCGTCAGGAAATCATCCGCAGCGACAACCGAAGAAAACGCGGTAGCGGCCGGCAGCACGGGTCGCACCGATTTCACCGTAGCCCACGGAAATGTCTTGGCTTTGGGCGTCTGCTGAGCGGCGCAGCCAGCAAATACCAGCGCGACAGCCGACAATCCGAGCGACCACAAGCGCAACGAAGCGCAACGAGAGCCGGCACGGGACTGGGTCGATCTCTGCGTCATGAATGATCAGGCCGCGAGGGGTAACTCGATCCGGAACGTCGTTCCGCGGCCGACCTCCGACGTAAAGTCTATCGAACCGTTATGGAGCTGTACAATTCGGAAGGTGCTGGCGAGTCCAATCCCACTACCGCCCGGTCGAGTGGTGAAAAAAAGCTGAAAAATCTTTTGCTTGTTCTCCGGCGGAATTCCTTTTCCCGTGTCGCCCACGCTGATCTCCGCCATTTCTCCTCGCCTGCTTAACATCAAATGTAATTGACCACCGCTGGGCATCGCCTCCAGCGCATTTAAGACCAGATTGAGGACCGCCTGCTTCAACAGGGCGCGGTCCACGTAAACTTCGGGCACGTCGATCGGCAAAAGTTGCGCCACTTCCACTTTCGATTTGCGCAACTGCGGCTGTGCAATTTCGACCACCTCGCGCAAGATGTCGGCGAGCTGCGTGGCTTCCAACCGCACCTCCATCGGCCTTGTGAAATCGAGAAACCTCTTCACCACAGCGTCGAGCCGATCGATTTCCTTATCGAGAACCTGAACCGCCTGCTGCGCGTTGCTGTCCATCTCCGGCGGCAAGGACTCCTTCAAGTTTTCCAGCCATAGCCGCATGGAGTTCAGCGGATTCTTCACTTCGTGTGCGACGCCCGCTGTGATGCGACCTAGCGCAGCCAAGCGTTCGCTCACCTGCAATTGAGTATTGATGCTCTCGATGGAGTCCAGGTCGCGCAAAGTGACCAGTGCGCCCATGCGCTCACCGTCCTCCTGTATGCCTTGCACGCTGACGCTGACGCGCCGGGGGCCCTCGATGGTTTGCAAATCCGTTTCCGCCGCGATCTCACTCAACTCATCGCCATGCACTTGCAGCACATCATGCAATGGATGCCCCGGCGGGAAAATCTCGTTTATGCGGCGGCCAAGGAAAGCGCCAGCTGGCGCCCCCAGGAATTTCTCCGCCGCTGGACTTACCATCACCGCGCGGGCCTCTCGCGTAAACAGAAGCAAGCCGTCCTCCATGCCGGCCATCACCGAATTCATGTTCTCGCGCATCGTGCTGAAAATTTCGTGCACTCCGCGCAGCTGCTGTCCTACCTGTGTAATCTTGCGGCTCACTTGCCCAAGTTCGTCGGTGCCGCCCACGAATCCGCGCACTTCCGGGGCCGGCATGTCGAATTGTCCGGCGGAAATACGGTCCAATTGGTCGGAGATGCCGCGTAAAGGCGCCAGCGTTGCCCCACTGACCACCGCGGCCAGTCCAGTCGAGATGATCAAGGCCACCAGCATGATGGTTCCAAATTTCCTCACACTCGGCAAAATATCCGCCAGCAAAAGCGCCGAAGAGACCGACACGCGAACCTCGCCAAACGGCTGCCCACTCTTGGTGAATGGAAAATCCAATTCGTAAATCTTCGCCACCCCAGTCAGCACTTTCACTTGATGCAAAGATCCGCGCTGCGTCAGCTGAGCGAGTGGCGCTCGCCGCGGAAGAAATTTCCCCTGCAGAGACTCATCGGTCGAAATCAGGACCATGCCATCGCGGTCGGTAATCGACACTTCGTAAATCGAGGGTATGTCTTTCGCCGCCTTCAATTGGGCGCGCAGCCCTTCATCAATCTTGAAAGCCTGCCAGACGTATTCGTGGATATCTTCGGGGCTATCGGAAATGGGCCGCAATCCCTCGTTGGCCGCATCGGTCAGCGCGCGATGCGCCTGGTCGAACACCTGGTGCGCAATCTCGTTGGTTCGCTTGTCGGTTTGCTGCAGAACCTGATCGAGAAGCTGCGCGACGAACACGCCGGATAGCACCACCACGACCAGCAGCACCAGCCCGGTCATCACCAGCGTAAGTTTTGTGCGCAGCCGCAGCTGCATTGTGGGTCTCTACTCCGCGTCGGCGTTCGCTCCGCCGTATTCTTTCAGTTTATTGTGCAATGTTTTCAGGCTGATGCCCAACAGATCTGCGGCCCGTGTCTTGTTGTTGCCAGTGGCGTTTAGGGTTTGCAGGATCAGTTCCCGCTCCATCGCGTCCACCGTCGTTCCCACGGGAAACTTGATGGTCGAAAGATCGCTCGGTCCCTTAGCCTGCGACTTGCCGAACTCATCCGGTAGGCAGCTGCGCGTGATCAGATCTTTTTCGCACATGATCGTCGAGCGCTCCAGGACGTTGCGCAGCTCGCGAACGTTCCCGGGCCACGTGTGACTCATAAAGATGTCCATCACCTCCGCGCCGATGCCCCGCACGTGCTTGCCATGCTTCGCGTTGACATCGCGCAGGATGTATTCCACTAGCAGCGGAATATCGTCTTTGTGGTCGCGCAACGGAGGCAGGTGAATGTGAAACACATTCAGCCGGAAGAAAAGGTCCTGTCGCAACTGCCCGTTTCCTACCGCTATTTCGGGATCTTTGTTGGTCGCGGCCAGCACACGGACGTCCACCGGAGTTTCACTTTTGCTGCCCAGCCGGCGCACTTTGCGGTCTTCCAGCACGCGCAAGAGTTTCGCCTGCGTCGGCGCGGGCATTTCGCCGATTTCGTCCAGCAACAGCGTCCCACCATCCGCCAGTTCAAAGCACCCAATGCGCCGTTCCGCTGCACCCGTGAAGGCACCGCGCTCGTGCCCGAAAATCTCGCTCTCCATCAAAGTTTCCGGGATCGCCGAGCAATTGATGGCCACAAACGGCCCGGACGCCCGCGGCGACAATTTGTGGATACTGCGCGCCACAATCTCTTTCCCGGATCCCGTTTCGCCGGTGATCAGCACCGACGCCGAGCTCGGCGCGGCCATCTCCACGATGCGCATCACTTCCTGCATGCCTTTCGACGCGCCCACCAGGTCGCCCAGCCGCCCGGTTTCGCGCAATTGCCTCTGCAACACTGCCAGTTGCCGCGTGTCGCGCGCCTTTTCCAAGCACCGGTCCAATAGCGCACGCAGTACCGGCGCTTTCATCGGTTTTTCGATGTACCAGAACGCCCCGGCTTCGATCGCCGCCACCGCTCGCTCGTCGCTTCCTTTGCCGGTGATGATGATCGCCGGAACGTTGTTCAGGTCCGAGCCCAGCTGCTTCAGCAGATCGAGTCCGTTCATGCCCGGCAGTTCTACGTCGGCAATCAGCGTGTCCGGCTGGAAGTTGCCAAATTTCGCCAGTGCCTCTTCCGCGGCGGCCACGCCCAGGACTTCATAGCCCCACTTTTGCAGCAGTTGTTCGTAACCTTTCCGCGCGTTGTCCTCGTCCTCGACAATCAGAACGCGGTCCTTCCGCTCGCCGGTTTCCACCGCGCGCACCGCCGTTTTTGTCTCTTCGCCCATGCGGCTCAGCCTCTCCCGAAGTGATTGGTCAGCATGATCTAAACTTTGCGCAAGCCGGACATTCGACTCTAACAAGCCCAGTCCCGCTTGCCAAGCAGGTGGAATTTCAGTGAAGTCAGTTTTACTTCTGTACGTGGAGAAAGCTACCGCCGCATTAGGCTATCAAAAGGGCAATAACCCGGGCGGTGGCTTCCTTAGTTCCCGGCTCGATGCGCAAAGTCGTATAAAGGTCTCGCGCTTCGTCCCATAGAGTTCTGGTTTGCTCCCATCGGAGAACCGCGAGGCTGCGAACGGCGTTGGCCAAATCGAGCGAGGGACCGTCACCTTGCGCACGATAAATTCCAAGCGCCTCGTGGTAACAAGGCTCCGCCAAATCAGGGCGTCCCTGCTCAAGATAGACATCGCCCAAATGCCGGATGGTATGGGCCAACACCAGAGGTTCGTCGACCTCGCGAAACATCACTACGGCTTGCTGGTAGCACAGTCGGGCCATGGCATCGTCCCGGTGTCGCGCAGACTCACCGCGCATTCGGAATTCTTGCGCACGGGCAAGCTGATTCATTCGATCCGCGTCCGAAGCCATTTTTCCTCCCGGCTGTATACGGTAGCGATACAACTATTTTGTTTAGGGAGCGCAGGGACCGACAGAACAGGAAGGGCACGGCTCGTAAACGACGCACTAACCGCCACAAGTGCAGCGCGAGCCGGCGTTACGGTGATAACTGCCAATGCGCGCGATTTTGCCAGGCTCGCCGAATTTCAGCCGTTTTCCTGGCTCACCAAAGGGTTTCCTAACAGCTGAACACTCCAAGAATTCGACGTCGCAACGTTCAGCATTTCGCGAAAACGCTGGGATCATTCTCTAACCAAGTACAGCGCGCGTTCCAGTTCCACTTCCAGCTTCGCGCCCTTCGGCAAATCCAATTCGTGGCCGCGGCCGGATTCCAGCAGGTACGCGGCGATGGCCGCCGCAGCGGCTCCCTCCGCAGCTTCCTTTTTGTCTTTGTCCTTTACGCCTTTCGCTGCGCCAATCGCTGCCGCCATCGCCGCGGCTTCGGCCGCGGCCTCCTGTGTGCTCGCGCGCCCTTCGATCAGGCCCTCCTGCGTAGGCCCAGCCTTCACGCTGTGGTCGCCAGGTACGCCGACAACCTCCGCCACAATCGGCAGCTTCCCGAACCGGGTGTGAATGTCGTCGAAGGTCAGCCAGATGCGCGCGCGCCCCGTGATACCCGCGGATTGCACGCGGCTCACATGGCCAGCAATCTCCGCACCCGCCGGCAAATAAATCCCGCTGCCCGCCTCCAGCGGCTGCAGGGTACGCACCTTGAATTCTCTGTTTTGTCGCGTTTCGCCGCTATTGAGACCCTCCTCCAGCCGCACCAGAAACTTTGTTCCCGGCACCACCGCGTACGCCTCTTCTGGCAGGTCAGCACTGCGCCGCCCATCGGCCGCTTTAGCGACGACGCGATCCTGCGATTGCGTCACCGGCGGATTCGAATCGGTAGGTGCCACGGGTTCCTGCGGTTGCTGGGGCTCCTGCGCTGGCAGCGCGAATCCCCATGCCAACGCTGCCGCTATCGCGACGCTTCGTCCGAGCGATCTAATCCTGGGGCCAGTCATGCGACTCTCCTTGCGTCATCCGCAACGCCGACACCCTCGGCAGAAGCATTCCAGCCGCCACCGTCACTTTTTCCTTGCAGTACATAAACACAATGGATTCAGCAAGTTGTCACGCAGATGCCAGTCCACAAGAAAACAGCCGGACAGCCGCCCTGTCGGTCGTTGACACCACTCGCCAGCCGATCCCGACACTTTCATCAACGCAAGAGCTCCGCCTACTTTTCGAGGAATCGCCGTATGCGGCGCAGCACTTTGGCGTACATGGCAAGCGTCACCTTACCAGTCTGGGTATTCTGCTGGCTGGGATGATAGACGCCGAACAGCCGCGTCCCCGCCGCCGGAATATCCGCCTCCGCGCCATGCGCGAACGGATACGTCGCTCGGGAAAGGATCAAGCCCTGGTGCTTGAGAATCCCCAGGTACACATCCCAGCCGATTTTCCCCAGCGCCAGCACCGCGCGCGGTTTCAGGATTTCCACTTCGCGCTCAAGGTAGGGCCGGCAGTTGAGCAGTTCTTGCGGCAGAGGTTTGTTATCGGGAGGCGCACACCGCGCCGCCGCCGTGATGTAGGCATCCTGCAGCTGCAGACCGTCGCCCCGGTTCACCGCCACCGGTCGATTCGCAAAGCCCGCGTCGTACAGCGCCTTGTACAAGAACTCGCCGGATTTGTCTCCAGTGAAGGGACGCCCGGTGCGATTGGAGCCGTGCGCCCCCGGCGCGAGCCCGACCAGCATCAGCTCCGCCTTCGGATCCCCGAACCCCGGCACCGGCTTGCCCCAATAAACCCAGTCGCGATACGCGCGTCGCTTCTCTCGCGAAACCAATTCCCGGTAGGCCACCAGCCGCGGACACTTCCGGCAAGCGACGATCTCTTCGTCCAATACCTGTAGCAGCTTGGCGGCGTCCGGCATCGCGCTAGGATTCGCGAGCCAGCATGGCGATCATGTCCGCGAACGGCATGGTTCCTTCGAGCATCGATGTGTACGTTCCCGCTTCCATCAATTCCCTCGCGATCCGCCGCGTCAGGCCCAGCGTTGCCCGCATGACCCCGGAACCCGCGCTGGCCCGCGCCACGCCCATCTTTTCGAGATCGCCGATCGTGGGGGAGCCCGCGGTGATCAGAATATTCAGCGGGGCGTTCAGGGCCTTCGCCAGCTTGGTGATCGTCGCCGCGTCGCGAACTCCCGGCGCAAACAGGCAATCCGCTCCCGCGTCGTGATAGGCGCGAAGCCGCTCCACGGTTCGGTCGAAGCGCGTCTCCTCGGGCCCGATGGGTATCAGGTAAATGTCCGTGCGCGCATTCAGAACGACAGGCACGCCGAGAGACTCGCCCGCTCTGCGAATGGCGCGAATCTTCTCTAGTTGCAGCGGCAAGGCGACGTGGGAGTTTTCGTCGCTCCCGGTCACATCTTCCAGATTTAGCCCAACGGCGCCGGCCGCTACCATTGCTTTCACGGTCTCCGTCATGTCTTCGATGGTGACGCCGTAGCCCGCTTCCAGGTCGGCGGTCACCGGCACGCGCACAGCTCGCGCGATTCGTCCCACCATATCCAGCATCTCGTCGCGAGAAATCTTCTGACCATCCGGATAACCGAGCGAAGCGGCAATTCCCGCGCTGGTGGTGGCGATGGCCGGGAATCCCAAGTCCTCAACAATGCGTGCGCTCGCCACATCCCAGGCATTCGGAAGCACCAGAATCCTCGGCCCACCATGCAGCTTCCGCAACTGCTCCGCTTTACGTGCTTGCGCTTGTGTATTCATCCTCACCTCTCCAACCGCCATTCCTGCCAAACGCCACCGTCTCCAACCGTCATCTCCCAGCCGCCACCTTCCCCCACTGTCATTCTGAGGGCATCCGACGAGGATGCCCGAAGAATCTCAACGCCAACTCCCCCACAACGTGTTGTGCGCACCTCGAATAGCCAATCTTCAGAGGCACACGCCGGCTTCATACATGAATCGAATTAGGCCTCTCACTGCAACAATGCCAGAGCCTCCTCATGGATCAATCCATTCGTACTCAGAAAATCTCCCGTATAAATCGTTCGTTCCCCGCGCACATTCGTCGATCGCCCACCGGCCTCCTCCACGATGATGCCCAGCGGCGCCAAGTCCCACGGCTTCGACGTCCAGTCCAGCGCCGCGTCAATCGCCCCCTCGGCCACCAGCATATGCTGCCAGAATCCGCCGAGCGCTCGCCCATTGCGCGCCGCGTCCGCCAGCCGCCGGATTTTCTCCCTCGCATCTTTCCCCTTGCTCGGCCCGGTCCCCGTGGTAAAGACCATCGCGTCGCCAAGTGACTTCACCTTGGACACGTGAATCCTCTGCCCGTTCCGATACGCTCCCTCGCCGCGATACGCCCACCAACGGGTTCCCAGCGCAGGCGCGCTAGCCATCCCCGCGACAATTTCTCTATCGCGCTCGATCCCCAGCAGCGCGCCGAAGGTCGGAATACCCCGCGAGAACTCTTCCGTGCCGTCAATCGGGTCGATGATCAATCGCACACGTCCTGCCGATTTCGACTCTCCATCGCCGGTGCCCATCTCTTCCCCAAGTACATCCAGCGCCACGCCGCTCGCGGCAACTTTCGCCCGCGCCATAGCCTCAATCGCCCCATCCGCCTGGGTCAACGCCGTCCCATCGTCCTTCCTCTCGACGCGCATGCCCAAGGCTCGAAAATATCCCATCGCCATGGCATCCGCTTCGTTCGCAATCCCTTCCAGCAACGCCCCATACTTTTCTCGGTAGCTGACCATTCCGCGAACTGCCTCCCATAGAAGACCTAACCTACTCACTACCCACTACTCGCTGCTCACTCTCCGCTATTTGACACTCAAACCCGCGACCCCTAGCATACAAACTTACGCAAATGTCTGCTCACGCCAACACCGGAACGGTCCTCGACCGCATCCTCGACGCTCGCCGCGCCGCGGTCGATCACCGCAAGCGCGTTCTGCCGGAGACCGCCCTGAAGTATGGCGTCAAAGCCGCGTCCCCCCTGCGCGATTTCTCGGCCGCACTGTCGCGTGACGGCCTCAACGTCATTGCCGAACTAAAACCCGCGTCGCCTTCTCGAGGAATCATCCGCGATCCCTTCGATCCAGTCGCGCTGGCGCAATCGCTTGCAGCCGCCGGTGCCGCCGCTCTCTCGGTTCTCACCGAGCCCGAATTTTTCGGCGGCTCGCTGAAAAATATGCGCGATGCCCGCAAAGAAATCGCGCCGCCCGTGCTTCGCAAGGATTTCATCTTCGACTCCTGGCAAGTCTGGGAATCCCGCGCCAACGATGCCGACAGCTTTCTGCTGATTGTCGCGGCGCTCGACGATCTTTTGCTGCGCGAATTGATTGGCATGGGCCGCCAGCTCGGCATGGAGCCGCTAGTCGAAGTTCACACGAAAGCTGAGCTCGATCGCGCACTCGCCGCCGAAGCCCGCATCATCGGCGTCAACAATCGCGACCTCCACACCCTCGACGTGCGCATCGAAACATCTCTCGAACTGATCGACCTTATCCCGGACGAATGCATCGCTGTCGCTGAGTCGGGCCTCTCCACCAACGCCGACCTCGTCCGTCTGCGCAACGCAGGGTTCGACGCCTTCCTGATTGGCGAGCATCTCATGCGCGCCGAGAACCCCGCAGCCGCTCTCGCCAACCTCCTCGGCACTGCGCCGGCAGCGGAATAAGCGATATGGTCGGCGTAAAAATCTGCGGCATCACCAACTGGCGAGACGCAAAAGCCGCGTGTGACCTGGGAGCCGCGGCAGTTGGATTCAACTTCTACGAAAAAAGTCCGCGCGTCATCTCGCCTGCGGACGCCTGGAAAATTATTTCGCGACTCCCGAAGACCGTCGAATCCGTCGGAGTCTTCGTGAACTGGTCCGCCGAAGCCGTCATCGCCTTGGGCCGGGCGATCGACCTCGACGCCGTCCAGCTACACGGCGACGAACTGCCCGCCGTGGTAAGAGCCTGCGCCGGACATTTTCGAGTGACCAAAGCATTGCGGGTCGGCGCTAATTTTCAGCTCAAAAAGCTAAGGTCTTACCCGAAAGCCTCCGCGTTTTTATTCGACGCCGCCGGAACAGGCCAATATGGCGGTACCGGAAAACGCGCCGATTGGACCATCGCCCGTCGCGCCGCAAAATCGCACCGTATCATTCTTGCAGGCGGGCTCACGCCGGAAAACGTGGCCGAGGCGATTCGCTTCGTTCGGCCGTACGCCGTGGACGTAGCCAGCGGCACAGAATCGCGCCCCGGCAAAAAAGACCCCGGCAAGCTCCGCAAATTTTTCGCAGAAGTAGAGCGCGCCAATCGCGATGTAGTGGCCGATCTTTAGATCGGTTCTGGCGCGCACCAGAAAAAAGGCCCAATCCATGAGCTCACAAATCGTCAATCCCGCCGCCGTCCCCGGACGCTTCGGCCCCTACGGCGGCCGCTACGTCCCCGAAACGCTCATGGTCCCGCTCTTCGAACTGGAGCGCGCCTACGAAGTCGCGAAATCCGACGCCGTATTCCAAGCCAAGTTCCACGGCCTACTCAAAAACTTCGCCGGCCGCCCCACGCCGCTGCAATTCGCCTCCCGCCTCACCGCGCATCTCGGCGGCCCACGCATTTACCTCAAGCGCGAAGACCTCCTCCACACCGGCGCGCACAAAATCAACAACGCCATCGGCCAGGGCCTGCTCGCCGTAAAAATGGGCAAGCCTCGCATCATCGCCGAAACCGGCGCAGGCCAGCATGGCGTCGCTTCCGCCACCATCGCCGCACATCTCGGTCTCGAATGCGTCGTCTACATGGGCACCGAAGACATGGCCCGCCAGGCCCTCAACGTCTCGCGCATGCGCATGCTCGGCACCCAGGTTGTCGGTGTCGAAGCCGGCAGCCGCACG
>JBEKWY010000035.1:0-40917 GCA_049512575.1 Candidatus Acidiferrum sp. | reverse complement strand
ATCGGGGCCGCAAAGGGTAGTGGCGTAGACTAGCCCTGTTCCATCTGCCGTGAACTTAGCCACGAAACCCTCAAGCGAACTGGGCGAAGATGTGAAATTTCCGCAGAAGGCCCCTGAAGTGACTGGCACGGTCCCTATTGAATAGCCAGTGATAACCGCTTGACCGTGCGGGTCAACCGCCATGCCGGAGGCTTGGGTGCCAGCGGTACTAAACAGTGTGGAATACACCTGGGCGGATCCGGTCGGATTTAGCTCCATAACAAACGCAGCTGCCTGTTGAGGAGCGGGATTGGACGTCTGATAAGCTCCTGGAGTGGTGGGGAAATTCACACCCAGCGTCGATCCCGCCACAAACGCGTCACCGTTCGGATCTACCTCGATACCAACAACGGACTCACCCTGAATGGTTGCGCCGACACCGTCGACGTACGTGGCATAGTCTAGACCGGACGCGTTGGGGGTTAGCTTCAGCACGAAGGCCGCGCCTGGAGTGGTTTGAAATGCGCCCACAGTCACCGGGAGGGGCATCCAAATTGAGCTATATTCGTTGTAGGGGTTAGGAATTGCCGTGCCGGTAATATAAAGAGCTCCCGTCGAATCCACCGCAATCTTAGCGGGATTCACGACTTGGGCATTGGTCGCGGCCGCCCCATTGGATGTGGGCTGTTGTAGAAACGTTGAGTATGAAATCGTTGAACCATCCGGACTTAACTTCGCGGCATATGCGGCTCCCAACCCGCTCGCGTTGGGAGGAACCGAGCCGCTAAAGACGCCCGTTGTGAGCGGGAAGGGGGGAGTACCAAAGTACGCGTTTCCGCTTACATACGCCGAACCAAGCGTATCCACAGTGATCGACTGACCTGAACTGCTGCTCAGGAAAGTGGAATAGAGAACCTGCGACCCGGTTGGGTCGAGTTTCACCACGAAGGTTTGCGTGACGTGCGGATCGCTCGAGGCGGGACCGCTCGCGGTGGCGGGGAAAATCGCGGCATTCGTCGAACCTGTCAGATAGACACCCGTATTGTCCGCCGCCATGTCGCTGATGACGTCGGTACACGTTCCGCAATTGCTCGTGACGACGGTTGCGAAAATCAGCGCGGGATCGATCATTAGCGGTCGGCTACGGTCGTAGTCACCCAGGGCAAAGGACATTCTGCCGTGGTGCAAGGAATAATTTGTAGGCACAACAGTTGCTGCGGCGCCGCTCTGGTAGGCGTACGGCTTGGGCAGTCGGACCAGTTCGTTGGCGCCCATCTTGATGGAAACATCTCCTTCGCGGGTTAAGGAGGGGTTCGCACCTTCGATCTGGAGATTAACGGCACTCAGATCAGCCCCAGGCGAGGCGATGACGTCGTATTCGAGCTGGCCTTCGCGAAAATAGAAAGTCAGATCGACGCCGGGATAGAGATTGGAGTAACGGACCTTGGCGAATTGAGGGATGCGGGTGTGCCAGAGCTTGGGATCGGAGCCGGAGAAATAGTTGCTGGTGCCTGGTAGGGTTTCGAGTCCGCTGACGTCGGTGCGAGGATTTGCGCCGCCGAAACGGAGCCTGAAGAAACTTGCGCGTCGTGCCGTGACGCCAGGACCTTTTGTCGGCATTTCCGGTAAGACGATGGTGGCTCCGGTGCGAGTGAGAAACAACGTGTAGCCGGAGCCGTGGCTGAGATATAGAACCTGGCTGTCTGCCTGACCGTCGTTACGCTCGAAGAGGATGTGCCCTTGAAGGAGATGGTTGGTTGCAGGTACGGACGGCTTGAGTGGTAGCGAACTTGAGACTGCGACGCTTTGAATCGCGTTCACACCGGCCAGAGGGGGCGTGCGCTGGATCACGGGAGCCGGTGTTGATCGCAATTTGCTTAGGCGGCTTTTCGGTGAAACCGGTCCAAGACTGCGAAGCAAATGAGATTGAGGTAAGACTTGTGTAACACCGACGAGAATGAAGGGCGAGATCGAGAGAAAAGCGAGAAAGGACCAGCAATTTCGCCGAGGTTTCGCATTCATGCTGCACCTCACAGAGATGTCCGCACAAAACGCGTAGCTAACAACGTGTTGCTTTGCGAGAGGGCCGATCGGGAGGAGGCCGACCGGAGGGAACTTGTTAAGTATAACACAGGGAGGTAGATGCTGGATTGCTAATTGGAGTTGGCGGGTCTGGCGAGTCGTGAGTGCACCGGTGGATCGCCGCGGAGAGAGCCGCCCTTTCGGGCTCTGGATCAGCAGGACCACGAAGGCTTCGGCGCGCCACGGGTTGGCTATCGGCTCGCGGCGCGATGGGTGTCTTGGAGGCGACGGTCGAAGTAGGCTTTCCAGTCGTTGGGTAACGCTGGGAATTGGAATTATTCGATGCACGGGTTGGATTTGCGACGCTGCCAACGGGCGAGGTCTTGTTCTCAGGCTGGGATTTCCCACAGGGATCGGATGGTGCATTGCGTAGCTCTATTGACATGTACAAGACGTACGTCTAGGGTAAGTTCTCCGCCCAAGTACATCCTTCACTGAGGTGATACATCATGAAAAAGCGCATCACACTCGCCGGAAGCAATCGGCGGCCGCTTCCTGGCGCAAAAGTTGTTGGAGCCGTGGATTCCGATCAGCGCATCGAGATCACCGTGCAGGTGAGGCGGAAACCGGGCTCGGATCTGGACGGAACGGTAGCAAAAATCGCTTCGCAGGGACTGGCGGCGCGGAAATATCTGACGCGTGCGGAACTGGCGAGCCAGGCGGGCGCGGACCCTGCGGACATCGCGAAAATCGATACGTTCGCGCACGACCACGGTCTCACGGTAGTGGAGGCCGACCTGGCGCGACGCACCGTGAAACTGTCGGGCCGCGTCGCGGATTTAAGCGCGGCGTTCGGCGTGAAACTGCGGCGGTACAAAGCCGGCGCGATTTCATATCGCGGGCGCACCGGATCGTTGACCATCCCGGTAGATATGGAGTTCATCATCGAGCGCGTTTTGGGGTTGGACGACCGGCCAGTGGTGGAGACGCACTATCGAGTGCTGCGTCAGGCGCGAGGTTCGGCGGCGCGCCGGACTGCGAAGCGCGGGCGCAAAGGAGGCAAGAAGGGCGGAGGAGCGGCGGAAAACGGACCAACGAGCTACAGCCCCGTGCAGATAGCGGGCATCTACGATTTTCCCGATGGGCTGGACGGCACGGGGCAGACGATCGCGCTGATTGAATTGAACGACGTCGATAGCCAGGGGAACGCGACCGGGGCTGGGTATGCGACGTCCGATCTGGAAACATTTTTCAAGAACTTGGGAATCGCGATGCCAAGCGTGACGGCCGTAGGGGTGGATGGAGGAGCGAATCTTCCCGGGCAGGATGCCAATGCCGACGGTGAAGTGACGCTGGATATCGAGGTGGCAGGAGCGATCGCGCCGGGAGCGAAGATCGCAGTGTATTTCGGAACGAACACGGACGACGGGTTCGTTCAGGTTTTGTCGGCGGCGGTACACGACGACGTGAGGAAGCCCGGGATCGTGTCGATCAGCTGGGGGCAAGCCGAAGAGACAGCGACGTCGCAGATGCTGCAAGGGTTGCAGGAAATCCTGCAAGAGGCGTCGGCGCTGGGAGTGACCGTGTGCGTCGCGGCTGGAGACGACGGCTCGGCGGACATGGAGCAAAACGTTTGGGACGACAAACCACACGTGGACTTTCCGGCTTCGAGCCCGTATTCGCTGGCCTGCGGGGGAACGACGTTGGCTGCATCGTCGACACCTGGCGCACCGGTAGAGACTGTGTGGAACGACGGGGCGAATGGCGGAGCGACGGGAGGAGGAGTCAGCAACTTTTTCCCGAAGCCTTCGTACCAGAACAACATTAATGTTCCGCCGCCGGCAGTCGCCGCCGGGGGACGCGGCGTGCCGGATGTGTCAGCGGACGCCGACCCTAACACGGGCTACAACATCGTGGTTGGTGGGCAACAGGAGCAGGTCGGAGGAACCAGCGCGGTGGCGCCGTTGTATGCGGGACTTATCGCGCGGATCAATCAGAGCCTTACGAGCGGCGGAGGTAATCCTCTGGGTTTCGCTAACCCGCTTTTATATGCGCAAGGGAGTGCGCCAGGCGTGTTTCACGATGTGACGGAAGGGAACAATGACATTTATCACGACCTGAACGGGGAGTTTTCGGCGGGCGCGGGATGGGATCCGTGCACCGGGCTAGGGTCGGCCGACGGCGCGAACTTGCTCGCGGCCCTCAAGGGGCAGGCTGGGAATCCGCCTCCTTCGACTTCGCCAACAGCTTCGGCAAGGAAGGCGAAGGCCTAGGATAATCGCGCGATTCATAGGTGATAACGACGTTAAGGACGCGGGATCTACACCGTGGCCAGGGCGATTCTGCGAAGGCCTTCTGCGAACATGGGTGTGTTTACGCCCATGCCGATCCGGAAATGATCAGGCATCCCGAAAAAGCGGCCCGGAACAACGGAGGTTTCGTGTTTCTCGCGAAGGCGGGTGAGGAACGCATCGACGCTACCGTGTTTCAGGAGGGGGAAGCACGTAGTGCCGAACTCGCTGCGCACTGTTTTGAGCTGGTGACCTTCCGGGCTGGCGAAGAAGGCTACAAGAAGGGCGCGATCGGCATCGACGATTGCGCGTGCGCGTTCGAGAATTTTGTGGAGATGTTGGAAAGCGATAGCGCTTATTAATTCGGCGGGGTGGGCGGGAACGGCACCGAAGAGATCGTTCAGACGCCACATGGCGCGAGCCAAGCTCGGCTCGGCCAGAATCCAGCCGCAGCGTAGGCCGCTGAGGCCGTAAACCTTTGTGAGGCTGTTGGTGGTTACGAATTCTTTCCCAAGGTGGAACGAGCTGCGCGGGGTGTTCTCGTAGACCGCGTCGAGATACACCTCATCGACCAAGACACGGGCGTTGATGCTGCGAGCGATGTCGCCAATCTCGCGGAGAGTGGATTCCGGCGTGAGGACGCTGCTGGGATTGTGGAGATTGGTGACTACGATGAGTTTTGTTTTTGGCGTGATGGCGCGGCGGATTTCGGCGGGGTCGAGAGCGAAGTGGTTGGCGGCAAAGCGCGGGAAGCGCTTTACCGTGGCTTGGAGATATTGGGCGGTGGAGACGAGCAATTCGTAGGTTGGGTGCTCGATGAGGACTTCGTCGCCGGGTTCGATGCACGCGGCTATGGCCAGGTGATTGGCCATGGAGGCGCCAGCCGCGCCTACGACGTTGTCGGGGTCGACACCGGCTTTTTTTGCGATGGCGTTTTGCAGTGGGGCGTAGCCGTACGGACTGTCGCCGTTGATTTCGAGTTGGTCGATGGTGATGGGAAGTTCGCTTAGCGGATACGCGGCCACGCCGCTGGTGGCCAGGTTGAAGCGGGCTTTGCTGTGGAGCTTGGCCCATTGCATGTAGTCGGATTGTTTTTGTCTCATGGCGGTAGCGATGATTTCAGCGCGCAGCGGCCAACGTTTTCCGGGATGTGGCGCTAGGGTCCTGCGCCGGTACGAGATGCGGGGCGGGCTAAAGCCCGTCGCCTACATTCGCACCGCCTGCTTTGCGCCTCCAATATAAATATACGGGAATTCCGGCCAGGAGAATCACGAAGCCGAAGGCGCTGTTTGCGGGGTAACTCCAGATGGTGCTGCCGACGATGGCCGCGCAGGACAATACGAACAGCGCCGTCGTATACGGATGGCCCGGGGCGAGATAGGTGGCCCGGGATGTTGCTCGATGGCGGAAGACGAAGAGGGAGGCGGCGGTCAGGGCGAAGGAGATGAAGTCGACGGAGACGACGTAGTTGAGGATCTGCTCGTAGCGGCCGGAGAGGGCGATGATCGTGGCGGCAGCGCCTTGGAGGATGATGGCGACCACGGGGGCACCGGTTTTGGGCGAGAGATAACCGACGGTTTGGAAAAAGAGGCCGTCGCGAGCCATGGCGTAGTAGACGCGCGGGGCGGTGAGGATGCCTTGGCTTAGGAAGCCTAACGTGGAGATGGCAATGCCTACGGCGATCCATTGGGCGCCGCGGGCGCCCAACGCCGCGCGCATTACGGCGGAAGCTGGGGTTTGGGTGGCGGCCAGTCCGGCGGGGCCGAGGACGCGGACGCAGACGAAATTTACGGAGAGGTAGAGGACGACGACGCCTAGCACGCCAGCGATCAAGCCGCGGGAGAGTTCGCGCCGCGGGTCGCGCATTTCGCCGGCTACGAAGGTGGCGGTTTGCCAGCCGCCGTAGGCGAAGGCAATGGGGATCATCGCGGCGCCGATGGCGCCAACCAGGCCCAGGGAGATGGGACGGTCGAGTAGCGGCAGGGGATGAAGCTTGCCGCCGCCGAGCCACAGGCCGAGGACCACCATCGCTACGATTGCTGCGGATTTGAGAAGCATTAGCAGGCTTTGCACGTTGCTGCCAGCGCGGGCGCCCAGGCAATTAATGGCGGTCAGGCCGAGGAGAACCGTGGCAGCAATGGCGCCGTCGCCCGCCGTCGAGCCGCTGATCTCGCGAAAATATTTGGCGAAGGTGACCGCTACGGCGGCCATACCGCCGGTCTGCGTGACGAGAAGCAGGACCCAGCCGTAGAGGAAGGCGACGCTGGGATGATATGCCTCGCGCAGGTAGAGATATTGGCCGCCGGCGCCGGGCAGGCGCGTGGCTAGTTCTGCCCAGATGAATGCGCCCAGCAGAGCCAGGACGCCGCCGAGAATCCAGACGCCGAGAATCAGGAATGGCGTGTGGACATGGAGGGCGACGACGTAGGGATTGATGAAGATGCCGGAGCCTACGATGCCGCCCATGACGATCATGGTGGCGTCGAAAAGGTTTAGGCGGCGAGGTAGCGGAGAGTTGGTCAAGAGCGAAAACAAAATACACCAGAAGTCGAGAGTCGACGGTTGAAAGTTGACAGTGAAGGGCGAGAGGACCTTTCGTACGCGCGTTTTCGCGTTGCGTGTGGGCTGCTGGTAATCTGGAGTTGCGTTTAAAGGAAGCGAAGGAAGCGAAGAAGAGGATTTCACCACGGAGTTCGCAGAGGGCGCAGAGTTAAGAAAGAGCGGGCACGGCCGTGCCCCTACGAGTCGAAGCTCAATCAGGGAGAGGGCGGGGAATTTGCCACCGATACTTAGCGCGCAGGGATTGTCGAAGAAGTATGGAGTTGCTCCGCTGTTCCGGAATATTTCGTTTACGGTTTCGGAGGGGGAGCGAATCGGGATTATTGGGCCGAATGGGTCGGGGAAGTCGACCTTGCTCGAGATTTTGCAGGGGCGGGTGCGGCCGGACAGCGGAGATGTGGCCGTGCGCAAGGGGACGCGGCTGGGCACCGTGTTGCAGATTTCGGAGTTTGCGGAGGGGGAGACGATCCGGTCGGTGATCGACAAGGCTTTCAATCGGGTGAACGTTGCGGAAGGGGAGAGGCTTTCGCGGATTGCCGAGATCTTGGGGCGGGCGGGATTTACGGACCTGGATGCGGACGCGGCGAAGCTGTCGGGCGGGTGGCGGAAGCGGTTGGCGATTGTCGAGGCTTTGGTGCAGGCGCCGGATATTTTGCTTTTGGATGAGCCTACCAATCATTTGGATTTGGCGGGGATCAAGTGGCTCGAGGGCGTTTTGTTGAATGGTGCGTTCGCTTGCGTGGTGGTCAGCCATGACCGGTATTTTTTGGAGAATGTGGCGAATGAAGTTGTGGAATTGAATCCGGCTTATGAGGACGGTGCGCTGCGAGTGTCGGGGAATTACAGCACGTTTTTGGAGAAGAAAGAGGAGTATCTCCACGCGCAGCGGAACCGGCAGGAGGCGCTGGAAAATCGCGTGCATACGGAAATTGACTGGCTGCGGCGGGGGCCTAAGGCGCGGACTACCAAGTCGAAGGCGCGGATTGACAACGCGCACGAGACGATTGGTGAATTGGCGGAGATGAAGTCGCGGACGCGGACGACCAACGCGAAGATTGATTTTTCGGCTTCGGAGCGGCAGACCAAGCAGCTGATCACCTTGGATGGCGTGACGTACGCGATTGGCGATCGAAGTCTATTCGAAAATATCCATTTTATCGTTACTTCCGGGATGCGGGTTGGACTCGTCGGCCCGAACGGGAGCGGAAAGACCACGTTGCTGCGTTTACTTCGCGGGGACATAAAACCTGCTGCGGGGAAGATGCGGCAGGCGGATTCCTTGCGGATTGTTTATTTCGATCAGAATCGGGAGCTTGATCCGGACGTTACTTTGCGGCGGGCGCTGGCACCGGACAGCGATTCGGTGATCTATCAGGGCAACGTAATTCACGTCGGCGGTTGGGCTGCACGGTTCCTGTTTACAGCGGAGCAGTTGAACCAGAAGGTGGGGCGATTGTCGGGTGGGGAGCGGGCGCGAGTCTTGATCGCGCAACTGATGCTGCAGCCCGCGGACGTTTTGCTTTTGGACGAGCCTACAAACGATCTGGATATTCCAACGTTGGAGATTTTGGAGGAGAGCTTGCTGGAGTATCGCGGGGCATTGGTGCTGGTTACGCACGACCGCTACATGCTGGATCGGGTGTCGACTGTTGTCTTGGGATTGGACGGGCTTGGCGGCGCGGAACGCTTCGCGGACTATCAGCAGTGGGAGGAATGGCAAAGGTCACAGAAGGCTGCGGGAAAGAGTAATGCTTCGGTGGAGACACAGAGTCCCAGCGCGACTGTGAATACAGGTGGCGGGGCGGCAGTTGCGGCGGCTCGCGCTTCGCTTACGAAGAAAAAATTGTCGTACAAAGAGAATCGGGAGTTGGAGACGATCGAGCAACGTGTGGCCGATGCGGAGCGGGAGATGCAGGTCAAGCATGATGCTTTGCTTGATCCGGCGATTATGAGCGATGGGGCACGATTGCATGCGGCGTCTTTGGAATTGGAGGCGGCGCAGCGGGCCATTGATGAGTTATACGCGCGGTGGGTGGAGTTGGAGGCGAAGTTGAAGTGACGCGTTCGTCGAGAAAAAACGTCGTGGCTTCGCGGGTTGGTCGGTGCAAGCTGGGGCACAGCAGTGCTGTGCCCCTACAAGTGTTGAGATGGGGATTTGATGGGGTTTGATAGCTTTACGTTAACTTGGAGTTAGTGCAGGGCGATCTGCAGCGTGTGAAAGAGGCCTGCGCCGATCAGGGCGGCGCCGGGGATGGTTAGCACCCAGGCCCAGACGATGCGATGGGTTACGCCCCAGCGTACAGCGGTGAGACGGTGCGTGGCCCCTACGCCTACGATGGCTCCGGTTATGGTGTGCGTGGTGCTCACGGGAATTCCGAAATGCGCGGTGGTGAGAAGCGTAACTGCGCCCGCGGATTCGGCGGCGAATCCGCCGAAGGGCGTAAGTTTGGTGATTCGCTGGCCCATGGTCTTGATGATGCGCCAGCCGCCGGCCATGGTGCCTCCGCCCATGGCGAGATAGCAGCAAAAGATGACCCAGGTAGGCACGGCATAGGTGTGCAGAGCGCCTCCGGCGACGAGTGCGGCGGTAATGATACCCATACCTTTTTGGGCGTCGTTGGTGCCGTGGCCGAGGCTGTAGCCCGCGGCAGAGAAAAGCTGGAGCCGGCGGAACCAGCGATCCACTTTCAAGGGGCGCTGCTTCCGCACGATCCAACTGGTGCCTACCGTGACGGCCCAGCCCACGATGAAGCCAATTACCGGCGAGAGGAAAATAAAAAGAACAGGCTTGGTCCAGCCGCCGAGGATGAGCGCCCGAAACCCCGCATGGGCAACGGCGGCGCCCCCGTAACTTCCCATGAGGGCGTGCGAGGAACTGGTCGGCAGCCCCAGGATCAAAGTGATGAGATTCCAGAGAATCGCACCCAAGAGGCCGGCGAGCAGGACGGTCTGGTTCACGGATTCAATGTGAACCATGCCTTTGCCGATGGTGTTGGCGACGGCAGTCCCGAACACAAAGACGGCGACGAAATTCCAGAAGGCGGCCCAGAGGACCGCACGGAATGGCGTCAGGACGCGAGTGGAAACGACGGTGGCGATGGAATTGGCGGCGTCGTGCCAGCCGTTGGAGAACTCGAAGGCGAGGGTGAGGAAGACAACGGCGAGAAGGAGCTGGAAGTCAGTCACGGGAAGGGACCCGGGAGGACAAGTGCGTGCAGGAGGGCATGGAAGCTACAGAAATGAACGGAGCGGAACCTCGAGACATGGTCATTGACTGCGCGAGGGAGGGCGGCATGGCGGAGTTCAGGCGCTCTTTAGGATAACGCCCTCGACGACGTTGGCGACGTCTTCGCACTTGTCGACGGCGGTCTCGATGACTTCGAAGATTTCCTTCCATTTGATGATCTGGACGGGATCTTTTTCTTCGTCGAAAAGCTGGGCGATGAGGGTGCGACAGAGGCGGTCGCTTTCATTTTCGCAGCGATTGATTTCGATGCAGTACTTAAGGGCTTTCTCGGGAGAGTTCAGTGCGTGAACGCACTTGGCCACTTCGACGGTGGCGCTGACGAGCACGCGCACGAGGTCTTCGGTTCCCAGACGGATGGAATCCACGCGATAGAGGACGAAGCGGCTGGCGGCGGCGTCGATCAGGTCGATGACGTCGTCGAGGCGGCTGCAGAGTTCGTGGATGTCTTCGCGGTCGAATGGCGTGATGAAGGTTTGATTCAGCTTGGTGAGGATGTTGTGGGTGATCTCGTCGCCCTGGTGCTCGATGGCCTTGATGCCTTGCACTTGCTCGGGGACGCCGGTGTAGTGCGAGAGCATTTGGAGAAGGGCTTTGGCGCCGACGACGATATTGTCGGCTTGCTTGTCGAAAAGGTCGAAAAAACCCTCTTCGCGCGGTAAGAAGCGCTGCAAAAGTCCCGGCATGTTGGATGACTCTCCCCTGAAGAGTCTGGTTGAGGCAGGGGGAGTTTAGCCGAGAGGGGCAGGTGAGGCAAGGTGCGGAAGAGAGTTCTTGAGGTGGTTACGCACAGAGAGGAGTTTTGCTTTAGCGCGGCCCTGGCAAATCAGTCGGGCATGAGCTGGCGGACGAGCTCGGGAGAGTCGATCCTCCAGTCGTCAGCGAGGATAAAGGCTTTGCGCAGGATCAGCTCCGTGCGCGGGTCGAGGTCGATGGGAACGGAGGCCAGATCGATCGGCACGGCGTCCAAGAGTTTCTGGGGAATCTTCAGCCAGCGGGTGACCGTATCGGTGGCGAGGAGCGCGCCGCCCCAGCCTAATTGAATGTGATAGGTGCCCAGTTGACCGCGAACTTCGAGCGAACCTTTGGTGAGCTTGCAGCGCGCGGCAATCGGTGTATGCGGAAGTACGCGGGAAAGCATCTCTGCGCGCAAGGCGGTGACCACGGAAAAATCGCGGACGGCGAGGCGTTGGGCAAAGACGCCGGTGCCCCGTTCGCCTTGATCAGACCAGGTTTCGTCGTCACCGACGGCGCAAACGCTGGTGAAGAGCTCGACATCGCGCATGATTTCCGAGAAGACGATCGCGGGAACCTCGTCGACGGGGATTTCGTGGAGGTCGCGATAGAAGCGGACCTGGTCAGAACCAATGAAGATATTAATTCCGGCGCCGGACTGTTCCGAAAGGGAAGACCTTCGTAGCGCGGCGGCGCGATCGGGCGGCAGATCGACATAGAATTCGGCGTGCATGTTCCAGTGCTCGAGATTTTTGTGAGGGACATTGGCGCCATCGAAGCCGGCCCCCATCATCTGGTAGCTCCAGCCGCGAGATCGGCAAAGGCTGGCGAATTGGTGCTGGCGAAGCAGGGCTCCCGCAAAACGATTCGAATACAGACGCGTCTGCCGCTCATCTTCCGAAACCTGATAGAACTCGCGAAATGCCTGACGAAACGGCTGGCGGACGCCGGAAGTGAAAACGCGAGCGCGCCACCGCTGCACCTCGGCAGCGCTGTACGATAGCGGATGCCAGAGACGGACTTGGGTCGCGCGTGCCAGATTTACCAGCTTGCCGCCCGAATCGCGGATGTCCCCGTCGGTCCATATGCCGGCGCGCTCCCAGCCTTGGGCGTCGCTGAAGACCCAGATGAGCCTGCGGCCCAGAAATCCCAGCAGCGGATGATCGACAAAATAGCGGCGCCAGTGGGCCAATGGAATGTCGCGAGGGGTCAGGAAGGAAGATTCCACGCGAGCGCGTTGCGCATCATAGGCCTGCTCGATTTCTTTCGCCAGCAAGGCCACCAGGCGAACTTTTTTCGGGAACGATTTCCGGAGATGGGACGGAGCCGATTTGAGTAGCTTGCCGGCGGCGGTGTGCCAGGTGGTGACGACGCGGCCGTCTTCGCAGAGGCGAACCGCGGCGACGCAGTCGCCGATTCGTGTTTCCGCGATGCCTTGCGGATCGAGCGGATAACGTGGGACGGAGATATCTTCCAGTTCGCCGACCGTGACGCCGGCGCGCTGTGCCGCGAGATGCAGCGATTTTTCGATCAGCCTGCGAGCGGTCGAGTATTTGACCTTCGCTCGCAGCCGAGTCAACTGCGAGACCGCTTCTTTGCATTGCATGCCGCCCAAGGCTTGAATGCACGCGAACCCGACCTTTTGCGATACCGCGCCGACGAAGGGAATTTTGCGGAGACAGGCGATCCCGAAGTTGGCGATGGCGGTTGCGGCGTGGGGAGTCTCGCTCAGGCCGACGCACAAGACGATGCCCTTTTGATAAGAAGAATCCTCGATCGGTGAGCGCGCTTCGGGTGGTTGTCCGGGAGTGGGGCCAATGGCAAGCCAACGGAGCAACGTTGTGACTGCTTCGTTCTCGCCGAGCGCGCCGAGCAGCTCGTGCGATCTGCGAGTCCATTTGTGGCCGGGCGCAGCCTGCTCGACAGAATGGCAATGCTCCAGCAAACCCAGCCAGCCCGAGCGGGTGATGTCGTCCTTGCGGGAGATTTCGTCAAAAACAATCTGCGACCATGGGCCACGGCCGGGACTGAATTGTTTGTCGCCGTCTACGTGCATTAAGGCGGCGATCAGGTCGCGGGTGTTTTGCTGGCGCTTGTCGATCTTGCCGGTGGCGCTGGGAGCCATCAGGAGATGGAGCTTGCGAAGCTCGATGCGGGCCTTTTCGGTGATGTCCCGCGGCGTGAGAATGCCCAGGAATTGGTCGAAGGGGAAATGGAATTGAGTGGATGGATTGCGGCGGAGATCGTTCAACAGGCGCTCGACGACGGCGGAGGGCAGGGGTTTGGGCACGGCTTGCAGACACAGGCGAATGGCGTCTCCCAGGGTATGGAGGACGCGGAAATTTCTGGCCAGGCGATTTTCTTGTCGAAGCCATTCAGGGGAACGAGCGAGAAAAGCGAGGTGAACCGCGGGCAGGGCGCGATGCATGGCCTTGAGGGCATCATTTTGCGCTTGCCAGTGACTGATGGCGCGCAGGAGTTCCGCAACACTGCCGGAGCCGGATACGGGGCGGTCGGCACTCGTCGCGCGAATCAGCTCGTAGATAGCTGACGCCTGGTGTTCTGCATCGGGCATACACCTAGTATAAAGCCGCGAAAATCGCCGGGAATACGTGTGCCGCAAGGGCTATCGCTGTTTAGGCACAGCGCGGGCTGAGAAAAAGGCGGGCGCGATGAACGAATCGGCGCTTGGACGGACTCGAGGCGTGACGCGAATGAGGTTAGGGTCAAAGAAAAAAGAGCGGCCGGATGACCCGACCGCTCTTTTTTGGGACGGGCTGAAGCCCGCCCCTACACTGGTTCCCTTGGTCGCTGATAGGGGCGCAGCGGTGCTGCGCCCCTACAACGCAACCGTGGCGTGATTTAGTACATGCCGCCCATACCGCCTGGGCCGCCGGGTCCGCCGCCTGCTGCGGCGCCCTTTTTGTCGTCTTCCTTGACTTCGGCGATGAGGGCTTCGGTGGTGAGCATGAGGCCCGCGATGGAGGCTGCGTTCTGCAGCGCCAGACGGGTAACCTTGGCTGGATCGATGACGCCGGCCTTGACCATGTCGCCGTATTCGCCGGTTTCGGCGTTGAAGCCGAAGTTGTCGTCCTTGGAGTCGCGGATCTTGCCGATCACAACGGCGCCTTCGTGGCCGGCGTTGAGAGCGATCTGACGGGCAGGCTCTTCGAGCGCACGCTTCACGATGCCGACGCCAACCGCTTCGTCATCATGGAGCTTGAGCTTCTCGATGGCGCTGATGCAGCGCAGGAGCGCTGTTCCACCGCCAGCAACGATGCCTTCTTCGACCGCCGCGCGAGTGGCGTGCATGGCGTCCTCGACGCGAGCCTTCTTTTCCTTCAGCTCGGTTTCGGTCGCCGCGCCTACCTTGATGACCGCAACGCCGCCAACGAGCTTGGCAAGGCGCTCCTGGAGCTTTTCCTTGTCGTAATCGCTGGTGGTGTTTTCGACTTGAGCGCGGATCTGCTTGACGCGTCCTTCGATTTCGGAGGACTTACCTGCGCCTTCGATGATCGTGGTGTTGTCCTTGTCGATGGTGATTTTCTTGGCGCGGCCGAGATCCTCAAGCTTCACGTTCTCGAGCTTGATGCCGAGGTCTTCGGTAATGGCCTTGCCGCCGGTGAGGGTGGCAATGTCTTCGAGCATCGCTTTGCGGCGATCGCCAAAGCCAGGGGCCTTGACGGCAGCGCATTGCAGCGTGCCACGGAGTTTGTTGACGACGAGAGTGGCGAGCGCTTCGCCTTCGACGTCTTCCGCGACGATCAAGAGGGGCTTGCCCATCTTGGCGGTCTGCTCAAGCAGCGGGAGCAGGTCCTTCATGGAGCTGATTTTCTTTTCGTGGATGAGGATGCGAACGTCCTCGAGGATGCACTCCATGCGCTCTGGATCGGTGATGAAGTAGGGCGAGAGGTAGCCGCGATCGAACTGCATACCTTCGACGACTTCGAGGGTGGTCTCCATCGTCTTGGATTCTTCGACGGTGATGACCCCATCCTTGCCGACCTTTTTCATGGCTTCGGCGATGATGCCGCCGATCTGCTTGTCGTTGTTGGCGGAGATGGTGCCAACCTGGGCGATCATGTCGCCCTTGACGTCGCGGGAGAGCTTCTTGATCTCTTCCACGGCGACTTCGACGGCGCGCTCGATGCCACGCTTGAGGGCTGTGGGGCTGGAGCCGGCCGCTACGGTCTTGACGCCTTCGCGGAAGATGGCCTGAGCCAGCACGGTGGCGGTAGTGGTGCCGTCGCCGGCGACGTCGGACGTCTTGGAGGCGACTTCACGAACCATCTGCGCGCCCATGTTCTCGAGCGGGTTGCTGAGTTCGATTTCCTTGGCAACGGTCACGCCGTCCTTGGTGATGATGGGCGCGCCGAACTTCTTTTCGATTACCGCATTGCGGCCCTTGGGGCCGAGGGTAATTTTTACTGCGTCGGCGAGGGCATTCACGCCGCGAAGAATCGCTTGGCGGGAATTCTCACCTGTTACAATCTGCTTGGCCATACTGGTATTTCCTCCTGAGATTTCTTAGTGCTGCGTGCTGCGGATTTTGCATTTGGAACGTTGACCGATCTGAAGATCGGCCACTACAACCGACCCGCCGTGGTTTGCCAGGCTAAAACCCGGCGCCTACATCGGCGCGCCGGATCGGGTTACTTCTTGCCCGCTGCTTTCGCGTGGCCGCCGAACTTGGCAAGGATTTCTTCCTCGCGCAGGATCAACAGCTCTTCGTCTTCGATCTTGATTTCCGTGCCGCTGTACTTGCCGAACAGGACGCGGTCACCTGGCTTGACGTCGAGAGGGATCAGTTCGCCCTTTTCGCGCTTGCCGGAACCTACGGCGATGACTTCGCCTTCCTGCTGCTTTTCTTTGGCGGAGTCGGGGATGATGATGCCGCCCTTAATGCTTTCTTTTTCTTCAATGCGCTTCACGACCACGCGGTCGTGGAGCGGGGTGAGATTCACTGCCATCTTGAAAGACCCTCCATAAGGTGAGTTACGTTTGAACGTCGACCGGGGAGCTAAAGGGGGTTTAGCACTCCTCCTAGTCGAGTGCTAATATAGCAGATAAGCCGGACAAGTCAAGGGATTCACGGACAAAGCCCTAGATTTCCAGCGGCGTGCTAGGTCGTTAAGTCTTGTATTTTCTGCTAGTTGATGGTGCAAGGAAAATCTGGCACTTGGCAGCAGCAATGCGCTAGAGTTCCGTTGGAGTGTCGCTACTCCTGACCTGATGTCATCGCTGATTTATATCCGATTGATCGGTTTAACAGCAGGAACGCTGTTGCAGCTTTTCTGGATGGTGGTGATTCTCGGCTACCGGCGGCAACGGAACTTCGAGCGCGTATTTTTCTTTCTGTGCCTGGCGCTGTTCTGTTTTTACGCCGGCTCGTTGCTGGCGCTGAACGCGCAGATTCATTACGACGAAACGCCGCCCGGCCTGCAGGGATTTGCCATTACGGTGATTACGATCGGACTGTGCCTGGTGCCAGCCCTGCTGATGCATTTGCACATGGAGTTTGCGGAGACGCGGGGTCTGCTCAAGGACGGGCGCTGGAAGGCCGCGGTGGCCCTTGTGTTTTACGCCGGCAGTTTGCATGCGTTGATCCTCAGCTTGCACATGCGGATCGCGGGAGGACGTTTCGATTTCGTGGTGCCGGGGAATTCGCTCCACAATGGATTTTCGCACATATTTTCCTATTCACTGCTGTGGTGCAGCACCTGGGAGTTTCGATTTTACCGAAGCGCTCCGGACCGGCCGCAGCGGCGGTTCCATGCATTCCTCATTTTCGCCTTTTTGCTCGCCTTGCTCGGCATTGCGAGTTTGCACGTGCTGCCGCTTTCGTTATCGGAAACGGCCAGGGTCTGGTTGAGTGTGGGGCTATCGCTGATTCCGATTGTGCCGCTGGTGGCGCTGATCTACCTGGTGTGGCGGCACAATTTCCTGCAGATCGGCCGGCAGAAGAATCTGGTGTTCGCGGTGCTGGCAACGTTCTTGGCGCTGTTGTACTTGAGCTTGGTCCGGCGTGTGAGCGGCTGGCTGGAGCCGGAGCTGCCTCCGGAGGCTTCGGCGGCAATCCTGCTGTTTGTGCTGGTGATTTTCATCGAGCCGATGCAGCGCCTGCTGGGACGGACGTTGCAGGAGACGGCGCAGCGGGAGATGGATCGCGTCCAACGCCTGATGGCAGAAATACAAGGGGAAGCGCGACAAGGGGATTTGCAGGCGCTGGCCGGATTTGTCGAGCGGCGCGTGAAGGAAACATTCGAGCTTGCGAGAGCCAAAGTCGAGTTCCTGGATCGCTCGAAAATCGAACAGGGAAGCGAAGATCCGGTGGCACCGCCGGGTTTGGACGAATCGCAGTCGCAGAAACCGCGATTTGCGCTCCTTGAAGGCAAAGAGCCCGAGCCTCGTGCCTTCGGCGCCGACGTTGAGGGCGTCCTTAGAGTCGTACCCCACGGCGCGGCGCTTTCTGGAGAAACGCGCGCTGCGCTGGAATTTTTGTGCGAACAGCTGCCAGGGGCGGTCGATCTGTGCCGGTTGATCGAAGAAAAGCTGCAACTCGAACGGCAATTGGCGGAACGCGAGCGCTTGGCGGTGCTGGGACAAATGGCGGCGAGCATTTCGCACAATTTGAAAAATCCGCTGGGGTCGATCAAGACCATCCTGCAAGTGCAAATGGAAAATCCGCAGTTGCCCGACACCATGCGCAGCGAGACGAAGATGGTGCTGGACGAGATTGGACGCTTGTCTGCCAAGCTGAACCAGTTGCTGCAATTCAGCCGGCCTGCGATTCGAGGCGGAATCGTGGAGGCCACCTGCGACGCGCGAGCAATCATCGAACAAGTTGCTGCAGTATTGCGGCACGAGGCGGAGCGGCGCGGGGTTTTGCTGGAGACGCACTTGCCGGAGAGCGGCGTGACGATCGCGGCGGGCGCCGAGGCGACGAGCGACATTGTTTCGAATCTGCTGGTGAATGCGCTGGAGGCGGCGCCGCGGGGTGGACATGTGAGCGCGAGCGCGGCGGCATCCGATGGCGCGTGCATTCTGACGGTTGAGGATGACGGGCCGGGGATTGCGTTCGCGGCGCGCGAGAAGCTGCTGCAACCCTTTTTTACCACTAAGGCGCAGGGGACGGGCCTAGGGTTGGCGATCGTGGCGCGACGCGTGGCGGAAATACGAGGGCATCTTGATTGGGAGAGCCCGGTGAAGGAAGGGCGAGGGACGAGGTTTCGAGTGGCGCTGCCGATGACGGCGGAGGTAAAGAAGTAATGAAGCAAGGATGTAATGAAAATCGATTTGCGGGACGGGAAAGAGGAGCTGTTGATGAAGACGATTTTGATTGTGGATGATGAGCCGGCAGCGCGTTATGGGCTGCGGCGGGCGCTGGAGTCGAAATATCGGATTGCGGAGGCGGAGTCGGCGGAGGCTGCGCGCGAGGCGCTGACGCGGGAGCAGCCGGATCTCGTGTTGCTGGATGTGGTTTTGCCAGGGCAGAACGGAATCTCGTTTTTGCAGTGGATGCGGGAGCAGGGAAGTGAGGTGCCGGTGCTGATGGTTTCGGCGCTGGACACGGCAAAGACGGCGGTGGAGGCGCTGCAATTGGGAGCGGCGGATTACCTGGTGAAAGGATTCGAACTGGAGGAATTGCGGCAGCGGGTGGGGAATCTGCTGAAGCTGGCGACGCTGGAAAAAGAGAACAATGCGCTACGGCGGCGCCTGACGACCGAGGGACAGTTCGGGCAGATGATCGGACGAACCGCGGAGATGCGGCACGCTTTTGAGATGGCGGATCGCGTGGCGCCGACGGATTCGACGGTGCTGATTCTGGGCGAGAGCGGAACCGGCAAAGATCTGCTGGCGCAAGAGATTCATGCGCGATCGCCGCGGGCAGGGAAGCCGTTTGTGGCCGTGAATTGCGCGGCGTTGCCGGAGACACTGATCGAGTCGGAATTGTTCGGCTACGAGCGTGGGGCGTTCACCGGCGCGGCCCAGCAGAAAAAGGGGAAATTCGAGCTGGCGACGGGCGGGACCTTGTTTCTGGATGAGATTGGGGATATGAACCCGGTTACGCAGGCGAAGGTCTTGAGGGCGCTCGAAAATCGTACTATCGAGCGATTGGGCGGGACGCAGTCGATTGCTGTGGATGTGCGGTTGATCAGCGCGACGCACCGCAATCTGGCGGCGGAGATCCGCGCCGGAAAATTTCGAGAGGATTTGTATTACCGATTGCGCGTGGTGACGTTGGAATTGCCGCCGCTGCGAGAGCATAAAGAAGATATCCCCGTGCTTACGGAGGCGTTTCTGCAAATGCACGGCGAGCGGTTGGGGCGCACGGCGCGATTGAGCAGGGAGGCGGTGGCGGCGATCGAGCGGTACGACTGGCCGGGGAATGTTCGCGAATTGAAAAACGCACTGGAACGCAGCCTGGTGCTGTGCCGCGGGGACGAGATCGGAGTGGCCGATCTTCCGGAGGAAGTTGCGACGGGCCAGGCGATCACGACCCGCAGTTCAGAGAACGGAACGGACGTTGGGCTGGGCGAGAAGGATTTTCGCGAGGCGAAGCACAAGTTCGAGGTGGCGTACTTGACGAAACAGCTAGTGAGCCATCGTTGGAATGTTTCGCGTACGGCGGCGACCATCGGGTTGCACCGGCAAAGTTTGCAAGAAAAATTGCGCGAGTTGGGAATTCGGCGGCCGGGGCGGGAACCGGTCGAGGAGAGTGAGTCGTGAATGGTGAAGAGGGCCGCGAGGCGTGACTGGTGATTGGTGACTAGTGACTGGTAAAAACGTGGCCGCCGATGTTGCTGGTTTCGTCCTCGCGGGCGGAGGGAGCACGCGCTTTGGGCGGGACAAGGCGCTGGTGACGATCGGCGACCAACCTGTGCTTGCACGGCTTTGCTCTGTGCTGCACGACTTGACGACTGAAGTGAAGATCGTCGGTTCGCGCGAGAAGTATTCCGGCTTTGGTGTGGAGTGCATTCCGGACCGATGGCCTGGCGAGGGACCGCTGGGCGGGATTGTTACGGCGTTGGGGGAGCCAGCAAGGATGCCGGCGCTACCAGGATCGGAGAGCGCGGGAGCCGGTCGGCCTGAGTGGAACTTGATCATCGGATGCGATATGCCGTTCCTGACGCGCGAGTGGCTGGCGTACATGGCCGATTGGGCGCAGGCGAGTGCGGCCGAGGTCGTGGCGCCTAAATCAGCGCATGGATTGGAGCCGTTGTGCGCGTGCTGGCGTAGCTCCGCCGCGGGGAAATTGCAGCGCGCGTTCGAGAGTGGCGTGCGGAAAGTGACTGAAGGCATGAAACATCTCGCGATGGAAGTTCTTGACGAGACCCACTGGAAACGATTTGATAGCGCTGATCGGCTTTTCTGGAACATGAACACGCCCGGCGACTACGACGAGGCGAAGCGGATTCTGGAAGCGGAGAGCGCGTGAGCGAAGTTCGCAAGCAAGAAGATTTGCCGCCAATTCCCAGCGAGAGCTCGACCATCGGCCCGCCTGTCGTTCAGAGCAGCGACTTCTTTGAGTTTCGCGATGTGTACAAAGCCTTTGACGATCACGTCGTACTGAACCACGTCAGCTTTACGGTGAAGAAGGGCGAGACTTGCGTGATCATGGGACGCAGTGGCGTAGGCAAATCCGTTGCTCTGAAGCACATCATGGGGTTTCTCAAGGCGGACTCCGGGCGCATTTTCATTGACGGAGAGGACGTCACCGATTTCAGCGAGAAACAATTTGCAGAGGTGCGGCGCAAGGTGACCATGGTATTTCAGTCGGGCGCGCTGTTCGACTCGCTGACCGTCGCCGACAATATTGCGTTTCCGCTGGAAGGGCAGCCGGGGCTTACGCCGGACGACATTGACGCGTACGTCGATAAACTTGCGCACGTTCTGGAGGTTGACGCCGTTCTGGAAAAGCTGCCGGGCGAGCTTTCGACGGGTATGCGCCGTGCGGTAGCCATTGCCAGGGCACTGGCACAAAATCCTGAAGCGATTTTATACGACGAGCCGACGACCATGGTCGATCCGATCATGGCGGCACATATGGGCGACCTGATCGCGCGTTTGAAGCAGGCGTTTCACAAGACCTCCGTCGTCGTTACGCACGACACGCACCTGGCCAAGAAACTGGCGGACAAGGTCGTCTTCCTGCAGGACGGCAAATCAACGGTGTTCGAATCGTGGAGCGCCTTTGAAAATTCCAAAGACCCCTTCTTTCATAACTTCCTGATGCAGGACAAGTTGATCCCCGAGCTGGACGTGACTCTGTGAGTCAGTCCGGTCCCGGACCCGCCGACGCGAAGAAGCAACTTCGTCGCGAAATGGGATTCTGGGATGTGCTGTTTTTCAACATCGCGACGGTACTGGGGCCCCGATGGATCGCGGCCGCCGCGCATAATGGAACGTCTTCCATCAGCCTGTGGGTCCTCGCGGCGCTGTTATTTTTTGTTCCGTCGGCGCTGGTGATCAACGAGCTTTCCTCCCGGTTTCCCATCGAAGGCGGGCTGTACGTTTGGGCCAAAGAAGCATTTGGTGATTTCCACGGATTCGTGGCCGGTTGGACCTACTGGACCTACACCATTTTTTATTTCCCCGGGTTGCTGCTTGCCAGCACGGCGATGAGCGCGTACGTTTTTGGGCCGCGCGGTGCGGCTCTTTCGCAAGATCGTACCTTTCTGCTGGTCGGATCGTTCGTATTGCTGTTTGTGGCCGTGGTGCTGAATATCGTTGGCCTCAACGTGGGGAAGTGGTTGCAGAACGCGGGCGGCGTTTCCACGTATCTGCCTTTGCTGATCCTTACGGGAATTGCCGTGCTGTTGTGGTTCCGGCACGGGACAGTGACACAGTTCACGTGGGCCAACATGCTACCCACGTGGAACTGGGACACGGTAAATTTTTGGTCGCAAATCGCGTTTGCTTTCACGGGTCTCGAGCTGGTCTCGGCGATGAGCGAAGAGGTTCGAGATCCGCAGCGGACCCTGCCGCGCGCGGTGTTCGGCTCGGGCGTGTTGATCGCGGCGATGTACATCGTGGGGACCTTTGCGGTGTTGTCGCTGCTTCCCGCGAGCGATGTTTCGCCGACCAGCGGCGTGTTCCAGGCGGTGACCATGGGTTCGCGAATCCTGGGCGTCGCGTTCTTGGGAATCGCGGCGGCTATCCTGGTTACGGTCGGCAACGCGGGTGGCGTCGGAAGCACGGTAGCCGGCATCGCCCGGGTTCCATTTATTGTGGGAATCGACCGCTATATGCCGGCCGCGTTTGCGAAGATTCATCCGCGCTGGCGCACACCGTATGTCTCGATTCTGGTGCAGGCGATCATTTCGGGAGCGGTTCTGCTGGTCAGCCAGATCAGTGAAACCACACGCGGCGCTTACCAAGTGCTGGTGGACATTACCATCATTGTTTACTTCATTCCGTTCTTGTATATGTTCGCGGCGGCGATCAAGCTTGCGCGGCGGAAAGATCGGCGGGAAAACGCCCGCGCCGTGCTGATTCCGGGCGGCAGGCTCGGCGTCTGGCTTATAGCCGGCCTTGGGTTTCTCGTGGTGCTGCTGTGCGTGGGAATATCCGCCGTGCCCCCCGGAGATTCCGCCAACAAACTATTGTTTGAGGTGAAGTTGATTGTAGGATCGGTCGGAACGATTTTGTTGGGACTGATTCTGTATTGGCGCGGAGCCCGCGAGAAAAAAGCCGAAGGGACGCCGCATTAGCCCACGCTGGCGCCAGCCGTGCGTCAGAATCCTTCGTCGCGGAGCCGCGCGAGCGACAGCGTCGACTGCGATTCTAATGCGGCGGCGCGCGCTTCCAGATGGCGTTCGATGTATTTCCCGAGGATGTCGCCTTCGAGGTTTACCGCGTGGCCCGGTTTGCGATCACGCAGATTCGTGTGTTCGTAAGTAAACGGGATGACGGCGATTTCCGCGATGTGCTTGCTCCAGCGCGCGACCGTTAGGCTGATGCCGTCGATGGTGATCGACCCTTTCGGCACGATGTAGCGCACGAACTCTTCCGGTACCTTCACGCCGTACCACCAACTGTCGCCTTCGGGCTGTAAATGCGCGACGCGGCCTACGCCGTCAACATGCCCGAGAACAAAGTGCCCGCCAAATTCTTTTCCGGCCGTGAGGGGCTGCTCGAGATTCACCCGAGTGCCGACCTGCAGTCCGTGCGCGCCGGACCCGAACGACGTGCGGTGAACCGTCTCTCCCGAAAGATCGGCGGAGAAGCGCTCCTTGTCGAGCGAAACGACGGTCAGGCAGCACCCGTTCACGGCAATGCTGTTGGAAACGGCCAGCGACGCTGCGACGCCTGGCGCATGAATCCTAACGCGGCCCCCATCGCCGTGAAGCGAAAGAGACTCAATCGTGCCGGTATGCTCGATGATTCCGCTGAACATTGCGTGTGTTTTCGCGGCGGGTTTTCTTACAGTACGAAGCTGCCGATGCGCCCCCGCGTTGTGGCCCCATTTTGCGCAGATTTGCGTCGCGTTGGCAAACCGTGTTACCTGCGTTCTAAAAATTGACGAGAAACCCGAAAACGTACGTTGGCATCCTACGCGGTGACCATGTGCGCGCGCGGCCGAGCAATGCTCCTGGCGTTGGACCGCCTTATCGCCCGATCTTCGTTCGTGATTGGGAACGAAGACGGGGTGCTGCTGACGTTTCTCTTTCATGGCTTGTTCGACGATTCCGCGCCGGCGCACTCCGGCCCGGTGGACCCGCAGGGAATTACGGTCGAGATGTTTCGGCGGTTCCTCGATCACTTCCAGGGACACTCCTACAATTTTATTTCTCCACACGATATTTCGCGGGGATTAGATCCCGCGGGCAAATATGTGCTCGTGAGTTTCGACGATGGGTACTACAGCAATAGCAAGGCGCTACCTTTCCTGGAGGCGTCCCACGTCCCCGCGGTCCTATTTGTTTCCACGGACCACGTGATGCAAGGCAAGGCTTTTTGGTGGGATGTTGTGGAACGCAGAGCCCGGATGAGCGGCGCGCCGCCCAAACAGCTTCAGCAGCAGGTCGAGCGACTTAAGCGCCTCAAAACCAAGGAAGCGGAAGCGCAGGTCCAAGCGCAATTTGGTAGCGATGCGCTGCGGCCGGTGGGCGATGTGGATCGTCCCCTGACTCCGCCTGAGTTGCGTGACCTCGCCAGGCATCCCCTAATCTCGCTGGGAAACCACACGATGGACCATGCCATCTTGACGAATTATTCGCCGACCGAAGTGCGCGCGCAGATTCAGGGAGCGCAGGAAGCCATCCTGGCAATGACAGGGAAAGTCCCCGAAATTATCGCTTACCCCAACGGTAACGAAAATCCGTCCATCGTAGACGCGGCGAGAAGCGCGGGCATTGGTCTTGGGCTCGGCGTTCACCCCGGACGCAATCGGCTTCCGTTAACGCCGGGTTCGCAGGATGCGATGACCATCAAGCGTTTCACTCTGACCGGCGATTGCGCGATCGAGGCGCAATGTCGGGCGAGCCGTTCCTCATTCTCGCTGTATCGAGTTGGGCGTAGCATTAAGAGGAAAGTCGACTCCGGTTTCTCCCCACTGCAGCCTGCCTGAGGCGAGAACCACGAACCGGCTATTTCCGTGGCGGCTTGCGCAGGTAAGCCTCGATGTAAACGTCGGGTCCGAACATCTGAGTGCGCGCGATCTGGAGGGGATTGCAGTCGAACTTGGGCGCATGGGCAAGGGGCACACCGCCTTTTCCTGCGATTTTGGGGGCGTAAAACAAGACGACCTTGTCGACAAAACCGCCGGCAAGGGCCGCTCCGTTCAGAGATGGCCCGGCTTCGAGGAGCACGCTGAGAATTTCGCGGCGGCCAAGTTCGGTAAGCACCACAGCGAGATCGATGACGCCACGCCAGGTGGCGGCGCGAACTATTTCGACCCCGGCGTTCTGCAACTTGCGCGCTTTGGCGGAATCGAGGGTCGCGGCGGTGAAAACCAGAAGATCGTCATCCGCGGTCGTGACGATTCGGGACTTGGGCGAAATCCGAAGCTTCGAATCGAGAACCACGCGAAGGAGTGGTTTGCGGCGGGAAAGGCCGCTCCGGTCAGTGAGGAAAGGGTCGTCCGCCAGCACCGTGCCGATGCCGGTCAGCACCGCGTCGGACGCGTGGCGAATCCGGTGAACTTCCGCGCGGGATTCTTCCGAAGTGATCCATTCGGAACGCTCATGCTTTTTGGATTTGGTGAGAGCGAGCTGGCCATCCAACGTGAGCGCCGACTTTAACGTCACGAACGGCTTCTTAGTGCGGATCCAGTAGGCGAAGGCTTCATTCAGGTGCCGCCCTTCGTCTTCGAGCACGCCAGAAACGACTTCAACTCCCGCGGATTCCAATCGCTCGAAGCCTCGCCCGGATGTGGCGGGATTCGGGTCTTGCATGGCAGCGACGACACGACGAATGCCTGCCGCCACAATCGCCTCAGTGCACGGCCCCGTGCGCCCGGTGTGATTGCAGGGCTCCAGGTTGACGTAGAGCGTCGCGCCTCGTGCTTTCTCGCCCGCGTTTTTCAGCGCGACAATTTCCGCGTGATCGCGCCACTCATACTGGTGAAATCCCTCGCCGACGATTTCCCCATCGCGCACGATGACGCACCCCACGACGGGATTCGGGCTGGCCAATCCGATACCCTTGCGCGCCAGCGTCAGCGCGTGTTCCATGAAGCGAATGTCGTGTGTGTTCACGAATTAGTCGAACAGCGAGTTCGCGTACGTCTCGGCGTCAAACGGTACGAGGTCGTTGATCTGCTCGCCGGTCCCCACGAAGCGAATCGGCAGCCCCAGTTCGCGCGAAATGGCGACCACGATGCCGCCCTTGGCGGTGCCGTCGAGCTTCGTCAGGATAATACCCGTCACCCGCACGGTGGAGGTAAATTCGCGAGCCTGCGCCAGGCCGTTCTGCCCGGTGGTGGCGTCGAGCACCAGCAATACGTCGTGCGGCGCTCCGGGGATCACCTTGGCGGCGGTGCGTTTCATCTTCTCGAGCTCCGCCATCAGGTTGGATTTGGTGTGCAGACGGCCGGCGGTATCCACGAGCAATGCATCGGTGCCGCGCGCTTTCGCAGCAGCCACCGCATCGTAAACCACGGCCGCCGGGTCGGCGCCGGACTTTTGCTTGATGACCTCGATGCCGTTGCGCTGCGCCCATATCTCTAATTGCTCGACGGCGGCGGCGCGAAACGTGTCGGCCGCGCAGAGCATCACGCTCAGGCCATCCTTGCGCAGACGGTTCGCAAGCTTCCCGATGCTGGTGGTCTTGCCCGCGCCGTTCACGCCTACGATAAAAATGACGCGCGGGCCTTTGCCATTCGGCGAAGCTCCTGCCACGCCTGGCAACGGGCCCGCAGCCGAGGCAGTGGAACTGCCCGAAGCAAGCAGTATCCGAACAATATGCGACTTAATCTCGCGCTTCAGCTGGGCGGCATCGGCCAGCGCGTTGCGGTCCATTTTCTCGCGCACCGCGTCGAGGATTTCGCGGGTCGGGCGAACACCCAGGTCGGCGGAAAGCAGCGCCGTCTCAAGTTGTTTCAGCAGCGATGGATCGATCTTTCGTTCGCCGAGAAAAATCGTATCGACAGTCTCGGAAAGAACCGCCTTGGTCTTGCTGACGGAAGCCTTCAGCTTCTCCAGCAGCGTGGGTTCCGGCTCGTTTTTTCCGAAAAGTGAAATCATAAGAGGGCCCGTAAGGGCCAGAGTGCAAGACAAAATTGTAGCAGAAGCAGACGTGAGGCATTGGACGTGGTGGCTCGGTTGGTTCGCTGCAGATTCGTTCGCTGGGAAAACCGAAATCTGCTTCAGACCTGAACTTCCACGGCGCTGAGCCGCAGTTTTCCGTTGGTAACAGCGGCGTCGAGGGCGTTCACTACTACGGTGTCGAATTTCGATCCTGCGAGCGCTTTGATCTTCCCGAGCGCGTAATCAAGATCCATCGCCGATTGATAGGGCCGATTGGTGGTCATGGCGTCCAGCGTATCGGCGACGCCGATGATTCGTGCCATCATCGGAATCTGCGGCCCGTTCAAGCCGTACGGATAGCCACGTCCATCCATGTGCTCGTGGTGCAGTTCGATTCCCGGCAGCATCTCTTTCAGCTGCGAGACCGGCCGCATGATATTCGCGCCCTTTACAGTGTGCTGCTTCATCAGCGTGAATTCTTCGGGCGTCAACGCGCCGGGCTTCTTGAGGACGCGGTCTTCCACGCCGATTTTGCCTACGTCGTGAAGCAAAGCCGAGATGCGCAGGGTGTCCAGCTCCTGATCCGAAAGACCAAGCTCTTGCGCGATCAGTGTCGAATATTTTGCAACTCGCCCGGAGTGACCTCGTGTGTACGGATCCTTTTCGTCGATCGCCGCGGCAAGCATTCGAATCGAGCCGATGAACAGTTCGCGGTTTTCTTCGGCGGCTTCCTTCAGCCGCTCGATGTATTCCTCGATGTCGCCGGCCATCTTGTTGAAGTTTTCGGCCAGCTCGCTGATTTCCGATGCGCCGCGCACCGCCGAGCGTTGATGGAATTCACCGCGGCTGATAGCGCGGGTCGATGCAGCCAGGCCGCGAATGGGCCCGCTGATGCCCACGGCAAAAAAGTATCCAAGAAGAATAGCGGCGAAGATGACGACGGCAACGAAGGCCAGGGCCTGGCGGTTAAGTTCGTTGACGCCAGCGTCGGCCCGCGCCTGTTTCAGGCTGCGTTGGGCGATGACTGCCCAATTTACCTCGGGAAAGGTGCTGTACGTGCCGATCATCTCTACCTGGTGATTCTTTTCCGTTTGTGCAAAACGAATGGTCGCCGTGGTCCGAAGCTCGCGCGGCAAAGTGAGAACCTGCTCGACGACTTTCGAGTAGTCGCTGCTCACGTCGGTTCCCGGCACGAAGTTTTTCGTGTCGGGATGCGCCACGATGTGGCCAAAATGATCGATTACGAAAACCGTTCGCCCACGCACGCTGGCGTTCTGCAACTGTTGCAAAATCGGCTCGAGCGACACCACAGCCGCGAGCATGCCGGTGAAGTTGTCGTTGATGTCTTTCAGCGGCACGGCGATCACGAAGGCGGGCCGGTTGTCGGGCGCGAGCGCAAGAGGATCGCTGCGAAATTTCACCGATTGCATCGAGGCGGCAAACGCGCGCTGCAAAGCCTTGGCGACAAACGGGTCGAGGTCCGCCCGAAAATTTCCCTGTGATGCGACTGTGCCTTTTCCCGTCTTGCCCACTGCTGTCAGATACAGGAAAGTTTCCCGGTTGCTGTCCGCAAAATTCTCCAGCAGGCGTGTGACTTTCGGCTCCGCCACGGGATCTTCCACGTTGTCGCTCAAACCCATGAGCGCCATGATCTGCCGCTCGCTCACCAACTGTTGCGTCAGGTTGGCCTCAAACAACTGAATCTCTCGCGCAAGTGAGCGCGTCAGATCGGCCTGCTGGACAAGCTCCGTGTCCACCAGCTTTTCCTGGCTGAGTTGCAGCACTTGGCGGTGGTAGAGACCGATAGGCACCGCGCTGACCAGCAGCATGGCGCCGAGCACGAGCCACAGGATGCGCACGCGGCCCGCGCGTATTCGATCCCACGTAGATGCGATTTTTGCAGACATCGTCCTGTTACAAGTCTAGGGGAACAGAAGGAGAGGGTCGCCCGTCCGAAGGTACAGGCGACACGGATGTGCAACTGGACCGTTGGTACCACGGACAGTGCGACGGCGCGTTTAAAAAAGGGATTAAGGCTTCATTAATCAGGTATTTGGCGGCAGAATCGGGCCGCAAAACGGCGGCGGGCGGAGTCCGTTACTCTTTTCGCTGCGGACGTTCCATGATTGCCCGAATCGCTTCGCGCGGTGATTTGCGCTCATGAAGAATCGCTTCCACCTGCGCCGTTATGGGTAGCTCGATGTTGTTCTCGGCGGCCAGCGCGAGGAGCGCCGCGGCAGTGTCAACGCCTTCCGCGACCATGCGCATCCCAGCCAAGATCTCAGCCAGTGAGCGACCCTTACCCAACTCGATTCCCACCTGACGGTTTCGGCTCAATGCACCGGTGCACGTAAGTACCAAGTCCCCCAGTCCGGCGAGACCGCTTAACGTCTCCGGCCGAGCGCCTAGCGCGATCGATAGGCGGGACATTTCCGCCAGCCCTCTGGTAACCAAGGCCGCCACCGGATTACTGCCCAAGCCAAGTCCTTGGCATACACCTGCGGCGATCGCGATTACGTTTTTCATCGCCCCGGCGAGTTCCACGCCTAGGACATCGTCGTTGGTATACAGGCGAAAATTCGGCGCCGCAAATTCTTCCTGCAGCTCCGTAGCCAGTGCCGCGTCGTGCGACGCCAACACCACGGCGGTGGGCTCGCCTCGCGCAACCTCCATTGCAAAGGATGGACCCGAAAGCACTGCGATCTGCGGCTCGATCGAAGAAGGAATCACCTCCGCGATGACCTGGCTCGCCCGCATGTGCGTGGCAGGTTCCAGCCCCTTCGTCGCGCTGACGAAGACTGCACGCTTGGAAATATTACTTACTGCCGCCGAATAGACGGCACGTGCATGAGCCGAAGGCATTACACCTAAAACGATTTGCGCGCCGGCGAGCGCTTCGCCGATTTCGTGACTGACACGAACTTGATCAGGCAGCGCAATGCCCGGCAGGTACGCGGAGCTTTCGCGGTCGCGGCGCGTGGACTCGGCTAGCTTGCTGTCGTGCACCCATAGAGCAATCTCATGAGATCGCGTGGACCGTGAAAGAACGACACTCAGTGCCGTACCCCAACTTCCTCCGCCCAGAATTGCGATTCGTGTCACTCGGCGTCCTTGCCTTTGCCGAATGAAAATCGCGGCTCGCGCCCTTCCACAAGCCGCTGAATGTTGGCGTCGTGCTTGTAAACCACCAGCATGGCTGCGGCGAAGGCGCCAAACGTAACGACCGGGGGCGGCGCGTGGTGTGGCGCCCACAAAAGATAAACCAGCAGAGGCATCGCCGCGGCCGCCGCAACCGAACCCAGCGAGACGAACCGCGAAAACAGCACCACCAGGATAAAAACACCGATCGCGCCCAGCGCCGCGGGCCAGCATAGAGCGAGAAACATTCCCGCAGCGGTCGCGACACCTTTCCCACCGCGAAAGCGCAGCCACACGGGAAAGCAATGGCCCACCAGCGCGGCAAGGCCGGCAATGGTCATCCATAGGGCGCTCTGATTCGCAAACCGCGCCGCAAGCCACACCGCTGCGGCGCCCTTCACTCCGTCAAGCAGCAACGTGAGGATGCCGGGAAGGGGTCCCGCCACGCGCGCAACGTTCGTCGCACCAATATTGCCGCTGCCGGCTTGCCGCACATCAACGCCACCGAACATCTTCGCTAGAATAATGCCGAAGGGAATCGAGCCGATCAGATAGGCTGCGACCGGGATCCACGCGAGCCCCAGTGAGACGACTTCACTCATGCGCCGTCAGTCCTCCACCGCAAAACACGAACGATTGCAGCGTAGTGTACTCCGCGCCGGAGGGTTTCAGCTTGCTTTCGATAAGATGGAATTGATCGGCACGCAAGTCGCCAAAATCGCGAGCCGAGTGTTTCACGATGGCGGCTCGCAATCCCGAGGAAATTGCGGCGGGTTCGCACCGCGCCAGGGTCAAGTGAGGGATGAACGCGTGTTGCTCGGGGGGAACGCCGACTTTCGCCAGGACGCGATCGATGCCGGCGGCGATCGCCTCCAGATTTTGCGAGCCGGCGATGCCCGCCCAGAGGACGCGAGGCCGCTTCGGGCCCGGAAAAAAACCGAGCCCGCGAAAGCGCAATTCCACGGGCTGATCGGAATGCACTCGCCCTAACGCCGCGCGAATGTCATCCAATTTTTCCGGCATGACATTACCGATGAATTTTAATGTCGCATGAAGATTTTCGGGGCGCGTCCAGCGCGGCTTCTTGCCAGAAGATTTCGTATCTAGAGCACGAAGATCGGCCATCAACCTGGCGAAATTGGCTCGGACCGCTGAGGAAATTTCCAACGCGACGAACAAACGCACGGCTCAGGCCTTTTTCGATGAGGACTTCGCGCCGTTCTGTCCGTTGTAGAGGAAATGCACACGCACCATGTCCAGCGCGGCTTGCGATGCTTGCCAGCGAATATTTTCGCGCTCGCCCGGAAAGCGCGCGCCACGTTCTTTCACGCCGCCCGCGTGCGCAATCGCTACGTGTACCGTGCCCACCGGTTTTTCTTCGGAGCCGCCGCCAGGCCCGGCGACACCGGTTATTCCCAGGCCGATCGTGCTGCCCACACGCCGGCGGATGCCTTCCGCCAGGGCCATGGCAACTTCGGCGCTCACCGCGCCCTTGGCCAGAATCATCTCCGGTGGCACATCGGCCCACGTCGTCTTCAGCTCGTTGCTATAGCACACGACGCCGCCAAGAAAATAAGAAGAGCTGCCCGCGATGCTCGTCAATCGTTGTGCCAGCAGTCCCCCAGTGCAGCTTTCCGCCGCCGCGATAGTGGCATTGTTCAGCGTCAACTCCTGCGCCACCACTTCTTCCAGCGACCTGCCGTCTTCGCTGAAAATGCGGTCGGTCAGGGCAATCTCGAAGCCCTGCACGATCTCGTCGAGGGTTTTCTTGGCGTGCTGCGCGTCGTCGGTCCAAACCCGCAAATGGATTTGCGTTTCTCCGGGCGCCGCAAGGATCGTGGTGGTCACTTCAGGGTAGCGCTGGTAGATCGGCAAGATACGCTGCTCAACGTGACTTTCGCCCAGGCCTGTGACACGGACCTCGCGTTGGTACAATCGCACGCCCGAGGCGCGCCGCTCAAGTCGCGGCAAGACCTGCTCGCGAAACAGCGGCTTCAACTCGCGTGGCGGCCCGGGAAGCAGCGCAATGATGTGCCCGGAGTCCTCGATCCACAATCCCGGCGCGGTACCCCGGGGATTCTCTAGAATTTCCGCGCCCTCCGGCACCATTGCCTGGCGAACGTTCAACTGCGGCATCTCGCGGCCCACGCTGCGAAAGCGGCTCTCGATGTAGTGAAGGATGGCGTCGTCGCGCTTGAGCTTGCGGCCCAGCAGCTCCGCAACGGTTTCCCGCGTAAGGTCGTCTTGCGTCGGCCCCAACCCGCCCGACGAGATGATCAACTCCACGCGGCCCAGTGCTTCGCGGAATACCTCGCGCAACAGGTCGCGGTCATCTCCCGCGATGGTCTTGCGAACGACCTCAATGCCGATGCCATTGAGCTCCGCCGTAAGGAAGAGCGAATTGGTATCAAGGCGGTCCGGCGTCAGCAACTCCGAACCAACAGCGATGATTTCAGCTTTCATTCCTGTCGATTATCCGATCAGCGGTAAGCCACGTATGTCCCAGTCTAGGGTATAAAGGGCACCGTTGGTCGTGAGAATGGCGCGGCCTGAAGGCTGCAATGCGAGGCCGACCAAGCCCGAACCGCTGAGGATCACCTCAGCCTGCCCATCCGGCGTGACTCGCGCTATGCCGCGCCGCCCGCCGTACGAAGCAGCCACGTAAAGATTCGCGTCGCGGTCAAACGCCAGCCCCTGCGGACGGCCAAGTCCGCGGTAGAAAACCGAAACGTCGCCGCCAGTCGTGATGCGATACACGCGATCGTAGCTCGAAGTCGTCGGTCCGGTCACATAGAGATCGCCGCTCGGGTGAAACGCGAGATGATACGCGGCCAGCGAAGGTTCCAGGGTCGCAAAGACGAAAATCTCGCGGCTCGGACTGATTTTGAAAATCGTCCCGCTGCGGTCGCCTACGTACAAGTTCTCTTCGCGATCGAAGGCGATGCCCGTGGCGATCCCCATGCCCTCGATCCACTGCTCGGTCCGCCCATCCGGAGTTACCCGATGAATCGTGCCGTCGTTGCGGCAGGAAACAAAAAGACTTCCGGCGCGGTCCAGCGCCAGTCCAGAAGGATTAATCAGCGACGTGACAAACGGCTTGATACTGTAGTTCGACGTGATTTTATACAGCGAAACCGGAACGCGTTGCCCCCGCGGCCCGCTAAACGTTACATAGATGTTCCCATCCGCGTCCACCGCCGGATTGCCCACCGGATGCAGGTTGTCCGCGATTTGCAATCCAATTGACACCGGATGCGGCTGGCTTTCGCCATTCGCATTCGCCACGCGTACCATGCCGCCGTTGGCGCTGTCCGGGACCCGGGCGATCACGCGATTGTCCGTCGCCAACATCAGGCTGGCGTCGGCTTCGCCAAAATGCACTACCGGACGCGCGCCTGTGCGCGAAGCGAACCCAGTCCCGTAGATCACGACCTCCCCGCCGGGAATCGCAGCCGCGGGTGACACCCGCTCGATACGAGGAACGCCGTTCTTCTCTGACGGAGACCCAAATCCGAATTTCATAGCAGATCGATCAGTTTAAAGTGTAGCGCCATGCGCAAGAGGATGGCAGCGTAAACCCCGGCCATCCAGTCGTCTGCCATGATGCCCCAGCCGCCGGGAAGATTTTCGAGCCGCCGCAGGGGGAACGGCTTCCAGATGTCGAATATCCGAAAAAACACAAACCCGAACAGCAAGTATTTCCAATTGACGAGGCTCAGCGCCGAGAAAATCGCGAACGTAGACAAATCCATGTGAGAGTGAAGGTTCGGAAGCGCGATAGGAATCAGCGGAAGCAAGAGGGTCAAGTGCTGCCCGGCGACCTCATCGATTACTACGAATTGCGGATCCTTGATCCCGGCGTACGCCGCCGCTTTCGACGAGCTCCACACGCCAATCGCCCCCAGAATCACAAAGAGGATGAGCGCGCAGACAATCGGCAGGATGAGCATCGTGTCGTGAATGTCGCTGCCGGGCACTAGAAAATGCTCGTCCATGAATCTGGCGTCGGACAGTACATGGAAGGGAGACAATCCTGCCAGCGAGGTCGGCCGCAGAAAAAAGATAGCGCACAGCGCAATCGTCACGACTCCGACCAGTGACCCGAACGTACCCGGTGCCTGCGGCAAATAGCCGACTCCCAACGCCGTCGCGATGGCGTAAGCCAGCTTTGGCTTCTTGCCAGTCTGTCCGGTCGAAGTTGACGGCGTGGCTTCAGTGCTTGGTGTCATCGGGGTTCGGCGATTCGCCTAACTCGTCGTCGCTCTCGCTAAAAATAGGCTCAGAGACCACATATTTCTCCGACGCCCAATTCCCGAGATCCCGCAGTCGGCAGCGTTCGCTGCAAAAAGGGAATTCGGCATTCGTGGCCGAGTCAACCAAAGTCTTGCAAATCGGGCACCGGCGTTGCATGGAAAACCAAGTTTACCCTAAGACGCGCAAGGCTGCTCCAGTGGAAATCCGGGTCAAAGTTTCCGCCGGTGGAATCGAGTGTGCCCCCGAAAATCTACGTCCTGCAGGCTGCGGCAGAATCTCCACCACGCGCCCGATCAGGTCGTACGCATCGGTCTTGGTGATTTCCACGCGCGCGGCATCGCCTACAGCCGCCGTTTCGCCACCTGGCAACTCAATATCTGTCAGGTAGACTTTGCCGTCGATATCCGGCGCCATGCCTTCCAGCCGCGCCTCCCACACCAACGGGTTGTCTTTCGATGGTCCTTCAACCAGAGCCGTTGCGGTCCGCCCCCTTAAGGCCCGCAGTTTTTCCCGCGAGACTTTCTTCTGTATCGCCATCAATCGATCGCGGCGTCCCGCGATCGTCTCGGCATCCACTTTCGCGTCCAGTCCGTAACTCCCGGCGTTGTCCACGTCGGAATATTCGAACACGCCCATCCAATCCAGGTGCGCCGCCTTAACGAAATCGCAAAGCTCCTCGAAATCCGCGTTGGTCTCACCCGGGAAGCCCGCGATAAACGATGTGCGCAAGGTAACCCCGGGGATCGTTGCCCGAATCCGCTCCAGCAGTTTCAAAAACGCGTCCCCGTGCGACCCACGCTTCATCCGCGCCAAAACGTTTCGGCTGGCATGCTGCAGCGGCATATCCATATATTTCGCGAGCCGCGGATGTGCCGCCAGCGTATCCAGCAATTTCTGCGTAACGCGATTCGGGTACGCGTACAGAAAGCGCACCCACAGCAGATCGTCCACTTGAGCCAGTCGCTCCAAAAGCTGCGCCAACCCGTCGCGCAGGCCAAGGTCCTCGCCGTAAGAAGTCGTGTCCTGCCCGATCAACGTAATCTCTCGCGCCCCCGAGGCCGCCAGATTCTCTGCTTCGCGCACCACGGATTCAAACCGCCGGCTCCGGAATTTCCCGCGCAGCTGCGGAATAATGCAGAACGTGCACGGATGATCGCAACCTTCCGCGATCTTGATGTACGCAGCGTGCCGCGGCGTGGTGATCACCCGCGGCGTCAAATCGTGGTAAAGAAACGCAGGCGGCTCCGCAGGCAAAATCCGCAAGTCACCTTCGACCGCTTCCAGAATCCGCTCGACTTCCCCTGTCCCCACCACCGCGTCCACTTCCGGCACCTGCTCCAAAATCTGATCCCGGTAGCGTTCCACCAGGCAGCCCGCCACAATCAATTTCTTCGCCGCGCCAAACTTCTTGTGCTCGGCCATTTCCAGAATCGCGTCCACCGATTCCTTCTGCGCCGGCTCGATGAAACTGCACGTATTGACCACCAAAATCTCGGCTTCGTCCGCGCGCGGCGTCAACTCATATCCCTCGCGCGCAAGAATACCCATCATCACCTCGCTATCCACAAGGTTCTTCGGGCACCCGAGACTGATGAATCCAACCTTAGTCATAAGCAATGAATTCGCGGCTTCCCGCAATCGTCTAGTGTAACACGCAGGCGCTCGCCAACCCTTCAACGCGGGATCCCTTGTAGGGGCGCAGCATCGCTGCGCCCCAGCTTGGCAAGGCGCTGGCCGAACAGGCATTTTCGCGGGTTATCCGGAGAATTAAAATTCTGAGTTATGTAGGAAAAAAAACCGAAAGCTCGCCAGCCTTTCGACGCCGGATCCCTTGTAGGGGCGCAGCATCGCTGCGCCCCAGCTTGGCAAGGCGCTGGCCGAACAGGTCATTTTCGGGGGCTATGACTTATGTAGGAAAAAACCGAAAGCTCGCCTTATCGTCGCGCCGCCCGAATCTGCTCCAAAAGCCCGCGCAATCGCAACGTATCGCAAGGCGCCCCGCCAAACCTCGCCTGCGTATAAATCTCCGTAAACTCCCGCACCGCCGGCGCCAGGTTCGGCTCCCCGACCGCGCCCGCAAACTCCAGAGCCGTCTGCGAATCCCGCCGCGGAAACCCCCGCCTTTCCAGCAAGCGCAATAACTCCGCGTAAAGCCGCGACGCAAGCTGCGGGTTCGCGCGGTTCGCTTCCGGCGCGCGCAGCTGCAAATACAACCGCAATCGCCGTACCGCTATGCGCAGCACGTCGTACTTCAGCAGTACCAGCAGCAGCGCAATCGCCACCGGCAGAACAAACGTAATTTCTCCACGACGATCCAGCCACGATCGCAGCCACTGCTTACTCCCCGTCTCTTTCTTCGTAAACCAGCCGCGCGCCGATTCTGTCCAGTTCCGTGTGCTCCGCTGCAGGATCTGCGCCATTTGGACTTGGTGCGCAAAATCGTAATTGATCACCCACTCGTTCCAGCTCAACTCCATCCAATCGATGTACTGGCCCAGCCGGGACAAGAAGCCGAAACTCTCCGTCGCGGCCGGCGTTGGATCGAACGTCACCCAGCCCGTCGCCGGAAAATAGACCTCTACCCAGCTGTGCGCGTCGCTCGCCCGCACGATGTAGTCGCCAGCAAGATCGTTGAATTCTCCGGGCAGAAAGCCATTCACTTCGCGCGACGGAATGCCCAGCGTCCGCAACATAATCGTCATCGCCGACGCAAAATATTCGCAGTGGCCCGCATGGGTCACAAACAGAAAATGGGGCAAGGGATCGTCGCCGGGCTTTCCGGTCAGTTCTAGCGTATACGTGAAGCGCGATCTGAGAAAACTTTCGATCGCTACCGCCTTGTCATAGGGCGTTCGCGCTTTCGCCGCCACCCCGCGCGCCAGTTCCGGGATACGCGCATCCAGCACCGGAAGCTGCAGGTACACGCCGCGAATTTCCTCCGGATAGTTCGTCGAAGCGGCGCGCAGCTTTGCTGCATTCACGGCGGGGAGCCGGGAGTATCCGTAGTAACGCACCGGAGCATAATTACGGAACGGGTTGAAGAGTGAGCCGGTGGAATCCCGGAACAAGTAAGTGCGTCGCGCATTGAAACCCGCCGTGGGATTTTCCCCGGAGAATCCTCCCAGTATGGAAATCGCGTTGGCCGGCGCGAAGACCGCGTCCGTGGCCATTGGCTGCACCAGGATTTCGTAGTGCAACTCAATCGCCGGGCCCTTCTCATTTTGTTCGGGATCGGCCACGTAAATCCAGCCGGTCGAATTGGGTGGGATCGCGGCAGGATGATGGTTCGGCGTTGACCAGCGTTTTCCGTCGAACGTCGTCAGCGCGATTCCCCGCCATCGCAGTTGCGGGTATGGGACCAGCTTTCCGGTTTTCACGCGCATGACTACCGCCGGATTTTTCTTGATTTCCCCGATCTGACCCAATTCGATGTCGTCGGTGAATCCGGTCATCAGCGAAGGTTGCATGCTCGTGCGGCCCAGGTAACCGGCGCTGAATCGCGGGAAGAAGAAAAACAGCGCGCCGCCCAAAACGATGGCGCCTAGCGCCACGCTCAACGCCGCAAGGATCAGTGCCCGAGCCAGCCGGCGTTCCTGCGCGGGTTGCGCGAGGGGCGCCACCGCCGCGCCTTTTGCGCCGCGCCTCATTTCCATGCCCACAAAGGTCGCCACACCGAACAATAGGAAAATGAAGAACAGAACCAGGAAGGAGGTGTCGACGGTCAAAATCGCGGCCGCCAGAATCGCGGAGAAAGCCAAAATTGCCAGGAAAAATGCATCACGGTCGGTGACGGCGCTGTACAAGCGCACCAGCATCACGAAAAGCAGAAAGTGCACCGCGCCCAGGAGCGCCGCAAACAGCGACGGATTTGCCGATGTCGCAACGAACGCGCGCGAGAGGAAAAGAACGTCCAGTGGGAAAAAAGCAAGGTAAGAAACAACTAAAACCGTCGCCGTACGGTGCGACAACTCGATTGGCTTGCGCCGCCACCAGCGAAAGCCTTTGTACAACATCGCCAGCACCGCAAGAACGCAGCTCAATACGTCCAATTTGCCGGTGGCGATCAGGGTCGCGATCGAACTGAAAATGAGCAGCAGCAGCGATCCCTGGAAAAATCGCTCGGCGGGCAACGTCGGAACGCGCACGGATGTGGCTGCGGAGGCCATGGCAGAATCCCCATGTTACCACCCGCTCTGGAACCATCTGCGACCTCTGCCCGAAGTGACAATGCCAGGTAGCACAGGCACTCTTGCTTGCCCTGAGCGTCGAAGGGCCTGTGCCAACGCTAGCCACGCGCGGTAGTAAGCGCCAAGCAAACAACGTCCCGTCAAACTTCTGAGACTCGCGCCAGAGCAGCCTGCGCGATCTTCCGCGTAAGGTTCGACACCGCCACCGACGATCGCGAAACCAGCTCGCTGAGCAACACAGATTTTGCTCCAGCAATTCGCGGCAGCCGGGAAACACGGACACGATACGGCAGCAGTGTGATGGCACGGTACGTAACCGCATGCCGCGCCCGCGACAATGGTTCAAGCTCCATCTCGGCAACCTTCGCTGGAATCGCGCTGAGTCTCGACAGAAACTCTCGCAATTCCCCCACCGCATTTTTCTGGACCGATACCGTAGGGAAGTGCCACATCTTCGAGACTAGTGGAGCAACCTCGCTGTGCGTAGCGTGCTTTCGTGAAGCGTGCGGCGGCGGAAGCAGCAGCGTGTGCCCGCGCGAATCAAGAATCACCGCGGCAGCCAGCGTAATTTCCACGGTCGCTCGCTTCTTGCGTTTTTTCGGGATGACCTCCGTCAAACCCATCTGTCTCGCCCGGCAGAATTTCGCCACCGGGCAGAGCAAGCATTGCGGCGCGCGCGGCGTGCAGATCATGGCCCCGAGTTCCATCATCGCCTGGTTCCAATCGCTTGGCGACTTCGGATCAAGCAATTGGTCGGCCGATTCCTGCAGTCCTCGCCATCGCCCGCCTTCGCGAAGATCGCCGCGCACCGCTTCCAGCCGCGCGATCACTCGCGCCACATTGCCGTCGAGCACAGCGTGCTCGGCCCCGAACGCGATGCTCAGAATCGCCGCAGCCGTATAGCTGCCGATGCCGGGAAGCGCGAGTGCCGCGTCCGGGTCTCGCGGAAACTCGCCACCGTGGGTCGCGACAATCTGCTGCGCCGCGCGCTGCAAATTCCGCGCCCGGCTGTAGTAGCCGAGCCCTGACCACAATCGCAGCACTTCTTCTTGCGGCGCCTCTGCCAGTGCTCGAATGGTCGGAAATCGTGCCAGGAATGTCTCGTAGTAGGGAATTACAGCTGCGACGCGCGTCTGCTGCAGCATGATTTCCGACAACCAGATGCGATAGGGATCTTTGTTGTGCCGCCAGGGCAAGTCTCGCTGAGATGTACCAAACCAGCCCAGCAAGAGTTTCCGAAATTCGGAGAGATCACGGCGTGAAGGCATCGCGACCCGTCATTCTCCCACGAATCGCAATCCCCTCGGGGCCGAGCCGGATTTCTCTAGGCGACCAGGTCTTCAAGAAACACGACGTAAGAGGAATGCCAGAGAGCCGCTGGGATCGATCCGCGAGGCTGGCTGGTCACAATCACCTTAAAAAGATCGGGCGAGGCCGCGAGATCGCTCAGGACTTCGTGGTGCGGATCGGGCGGCAGCGGCTGCACCAGCGCGAGATGGCGAAGTATGGCGAAGATATTTTCCTCCGCGGTAGCCAGCGTCGTCTCCAGAGCCGCGCTGCGAAACTGCAATTGTGCGTTACGCTCGAAGAAATGCCACGCGATGCTGGCGCACAACGTCACGGCACGCTCAAAGCGCTCGGTTGCCTCGGCGGAAGGCGCGGAGCGCGAGTTGCCAGCCGGTGCGGAAACATGGGGATCCAGCACGAGCAGCACGCGGCAATCGTCCTCCCGCGTGAATTCGCGAACCATCAGCGAGCCCGAACGCGCCGATGCTTTCCAGTGCACGTGGCGCGCACTGTCGTTGGGAACGTAGCCGCGCAGTGCATACAAATCGTGGCCGCCGCCTTTGTTCAAGCTTTCCAGCGCTCCTTGCAGCGCCGGCAATATCTCGAAGAAATCACGCGATGGCTCGACCGAAGGATACACCAGCGCCTCGGCGCGCAATTCCACACGGCGCGCCTTCTGCAAGAAACCGAAAGGGAATCGAGTCACGATGCGGAACGTATCCTGACGGTACGCCCCTCGACGGGCAAACGTGACCGGCACGCTCTGTTGCACGCGCTCGTGCTTTGGCACGTAGGGAAAGTAGACCGGCGTTTCGAGCAGTGCCGATGCTGGCAATTTCTTCGTTGTCGCGGCTTCCACCCGCAGGGAAAACGACGGCAGCGTCAGTTTTTCGTTTTCGAGTTCCACCTGCGCCCGAACCGTCTGGCCCGCAAAGATATGCTCCGGCAAATCCAGGCGCATCTCGATTCCCGTCAAGGTGACCGACGAAAGAATGCCCGACATCAATATGATGGAGATCAAGCTGGCGAGAATCAGAAACAGCAGGTTGTTCCCGGTATTGAGCGCTGCCAGGGCCACGATGATGATGCCGCCGATGTAGATCCAGCCTTCACGAGTGATCTTGTACTCCATCTTGTAGCCGATCCAGCGAAGCGGCGTGCGCTTCGCCAGAACCGGCACCAGCGTGATCGCGACCCAAGCGGCCACCAGCAAAGCGGCAACTGCGGACGCGATCGAAAGGCCTGCGTGGCCAAGCTCCGCGGCGGCGCCGGAATAAAGTGCGAGCAGCAGCGCGACACCCAGAGCGGCGATCGACAGAAAGAACGCACGCACGCCAGGACGATCGGCCTTATCCCAGAGTTCCGAAATGGTGGAGTTTACGCGCACGATGGTATCGAGATAGCCCGGTGGGACATACACATTGAGTCTGCGCGAGAATCCCGGTTTTCGTCAGGGCGCGGCTTCAGTTTATCCTGAGGTACGAAGGGCCGTGCCATTACTGATCCGATTCCGCAAGGCTCTAGCCGCT